>NZ_CP032285.1 GCF_002165305.2 Acinetobacter sp. WCHA55
TTCAACATTTTGAAGTCACCAATCAGCAATTAGATTCTAAAGTTCAACATCTTTCTATTCTCAATCAAAAATACGAGCATGAGCTTGCACTATTTAAACAGCATAAATTCGGCAGTAAAAACGAACATCTAACCGCAAAACAAATCCATCTCTGGGATGAAGCGGTTGAAGAAGATATTGCAGCGGTTGATCTGGAACTGGAACGACTGAATGCAGATAAAACCAATGCAGCTGCACAGAAAGCCCCAGTCAACAAACCTAAACGTCGGCTGTTGCCAGATCATCTACACACCCTCCGTATTGAGCATGAACCTGAATCAACACAATGCAGTTGTGGCTGTACCTTGCGTCGTATCGGTGAAGATGTCAGTGAAAAACTGAATTTCAGACCGGCACAGTTCTATAAGGAACAGCATGTGCGTGGTAAATGGGTCTGTGATCAGTGTGACACTCTGACTCAGCAAGCGATGCCAGCCTATGTGATTGATAAAGGCATTGCTTCACCTGAATTGCTTAGCCATGTGCTGGTGTCAAAGTATGCCGATCATTTGCCTTTGTACCGTCAACGTCAAATCTTTCTACGCGCAGGTGTTGATCTGTCTAGATCAACGTTATCTGACTGGATTGGCCGCTGTGGGGTGGAACTGGAACCTCTGGCCAATGCCTTAAAACAGGTGGTACTGCAACAGCAGGTGATCCATGCAGATGAAACACCGGTGACGGTCATGCAGATGGGTGAAAATGAGAAAAAGCCCAAAAAAGGTTATGTCTGGGCCTATGCCAGCACACAGTACAATCCAGTTCAGGCAGTGATCTATGACTTTCAAGATAGCCGTTCTGGCCAGCATGCTGAAGACTTCCTGAAAGGCTGGCAGGGTCATTTGGTCTGTGATGATTACAGTGGTTATAAAGCACGCTTTAGATCAGGTCAGGTCATTGAGGTGGGCTGCATGGCACATGCACGTCGTAAATTCCATGAACTACATGTGACCAAGAAAAGTCAGGTCGCTGAACAGGCATTAGTGCTGATTCAGAAATTATATGCGATAGAAGCAGAATTAAGAAAAAAGACGGATGGTACAGCGGAAGACCGCTGCGAATACCGACAACAGCATAGTCAACCGGTCATGCAACAACTATATGAATGGCTCAACCAACATCAGCTGACGGTGCCATCGAGTTCTCCAACCGCCCGGGCGATCAATTACAGCCTAAAACGTTGGACTGCTTTAAGCCGCTATCTGGATGATGGCAATCTACCCATTGACAATAATTGGATAGAGAACCAAATGCGTCCCTGGGCCTTGGGGCGTAAGAACTGGCTATTTGCAGGTTCGCTGCGCAGTGGTCAACGAGCTGCCAATATCATGACTTTAATCCAGTCAGCAAAGCTGAATGGCTTGGATCCGTATGCCTATTTAAGTGATGTGCTGAAAAGGTTGCCAACACATAAAGTGCCCCAAATAGAAGAATTACTACCTCACCGCTGGAAACCTGAACCCCGTTAAAACTTGGCGATGGCGTTCAGCGGATGCTTACAGGCTATCATCGGCGAAGTTTGGTTGAAACTAAGATGCATTGCATCAAATTATTAGGAGATAAACTCAGTGCAAGGAGTTTTGATAGCCAAGTGAATGAGATCCATGCACGTGTAGCAGTCCTTAACAGATTTACGGAATTAGGTCGACCACTTACCCAAGTTACGCCTTAAATTTGGCTCAATTAGGGGCGCTTTGCATTTCAAATCTTTGTGCAACAAAGCCACTTCAAAGTAGAAATGTCTGGTCTGGATTGTTGCCACTCTAATTTGAGTTTAAAAAAGCTAGCAAATCTGCTAGCTTTTTAAGATGATTATTCTATTTTTTAGAATTTAATAAACCAAAGAAGTTCTCTCCATCGTTCTCTAAGTCTTCAAAAAACTTATAAAACGATTGGGCAATAGCCTTATTTTTGACAATAATACCCACAGGCACTGTTGTTAAAATATTTGTGGATGAATCACTAACGTGAATAATCAAAACACAAAAAGAGTCTTTCATAACCAAAAGCTCAAAATTACCGTCAAAAACTACACTACTTTCCTTAAACGTTAGAAAGTGCTTGGCTCCTGCCTCAGCTGTGATTAGTTTTTTATAACTTGCGATTGATTGTTTATCATTTCTGTATGCCACTGGTAAGAAGCATTTAAAGTTTTTGGTAATTGTGGTTGTCGATAAACGATCAATAAAATCACTAAATCTATCTGACTTACCCCAAAATTCATCTGATGGAGCTAACCAATACAGCTGTTTATCATCATTATTCTGGTCTTGATATTGTTTGATTGTTTTGAAAAACAGGTCTGAATTTTCCTTAGAATATATTGGCCCGATAAAGTATTCATTGGATTTGTGTTCTAGCTTAAATAAGCGATCTAAATTAAGCTTATTCTCGCTAAAAATAGATTCAACTGAAAAAGTATCCTCCATATCTAATTCATGGAGTACCTTTAGAATATCCTCAATATTTTGTGGCTTCTTAGCTGATCTAAGAGCAGCGTAAAGAGAATCTTCGATTTTGTTAAGATTTTCCATGTGATTAAAATCACTAATCTCTGTAGGTGTATAATTCTCATCAAGCGTCAATGGTAATGTAAAACGACGAGAATGGTCTCGCAATTTTTCCACTTGGCTCATTTTATACAGTTGCAGCTTCTTTTCATCCACTGATGGATTCAACTTAACTAATCCTTGGCTGAAATAAAATCGAAAATTTTTCTGAAACTCCTTACTAACCAAAGACTCACCATTTGAAAGGTATTGGTTAGAAGCATCTAATTTAATTGAATTTGCCCCATTGTCAGATGCGTTGGGATTAACTGGCTCAGGATTCAAGCCAATCATCTCAAAACTCATCTTTTGAATATTGTCCTCAATCTTATTTACATAAGGAATTGCACAAACATCCGAGAATGCTTTCTCAAGTCGCTGAGTCAGAGCAAATCGATCATCTTCAAGATGTTTTATCTGCATTTGTTTTAATAATTTAGTTAATAGCACATCTGTTTCATGATTAGATAACCCTAAGAACCGCGCTATTTTTTCAGCAGAAAGTGGTGCAATTACCAATAGGCGCAATACCATAGAATCAATAAAATCTAAGGTATCTGTTGTGGTATAGCTAAATGCCACATTGAATAGTTGTGATGGCAATGTAACATCTACGTCATGATAGCTTCTTAGTGAATTTTCCATGAGTTATACCCCTGCCTTTCTATATTTTTTTGATCTATTTTTATTAATGTGCGGATTGTTTTGTACTATTTTGACAATGGCGCGTTTTGAAATATATCGATATTCTAAAGTCTGATTCTCACGGCACTTGATGTAATTTAATACGCGTCCTAAAGGTAAGTTACTGTTGACTCCTTGCCACATTTCTGACGCACCAAAGATTACAAGACGATCCATTGCGCGAGATAAAGCCACGTTCACACGATTTGGTGACTTCAAAAATGCAGGAAACTTAGTTGGATCATTTCGCGTAACTGAGAGAATGATGATCTTATTCTGTTTACCTTGATAACTATCCACCGTATCAATACGCACAATTGATCTCAATGCATCTGACACTTCACACAAAGAGAAGGCTTTTCTTAACCGGTTTTTTTGCTCAGCATAGGTACAAATTACACCAATAGCAGGCTCTTTAAGGGAATCAGGCTCTGGCACTAATTTATTTAACAAGAGTTTGTCTTGGTCAATCCGCTGAAGAAAATCGATAATTTCATTAATTTCATGTGGGTTATAAATACTACTACCTTTCTCCATTTTGAAATGCTCAGCATTCCCAGTATCCACCCAAGTAACTGTTGAATTCAATTCTATTGCGATGTCGGATGCATAGTTATCAGGCACAATCCGCTTTAACTTAATTTCTTTCAGCTCTTCATCACTTAAACCACGAGAATCGACAACTTCAGTTTCAAGTTTTCCTTCATAAAAACAGTCTGAAACTAATTCGCCGATGCTCGGACTCATTCGGTACTGTGACAAGAGTTCTGAACTAGCCTTTAGTCCATAATGTGAATTAAAGATACGGCCAAAGTCGCTTTGTAATTTATCTTCCAAATCATCATCTGATATCTTAAGTTGCTTAGCTAAAGCCTTTTTATGATCGCTCGAATATAGTGGAGGAAGTTGGTCTTGATCCCCAACTAATAAAATACGTGCACCTGACTGCATTGCAATTGCCAATTCTGAAGCGATTGAACGTGCTGCTTCATCAATAATCACCCAATCAAATACGTGATTGGCGATTCCAATACTTTGTTGGCCAACACCAACGCATGTGCCACAGACTAATTGCCTTGTTTTGACCAGGAAACTTTCATAATTAGCATTTTGGCTTTCAATTAATGGTTCATAATCTAGGGCAATATTGATCAAGGCTTTCGCTTTAAGTCCTTCCTCATTAGATACCCCGTAGTATTGATTAAGTGCTGCGAACGTAATCATGTCGATCTTATTTAACTGGTTTAATACTGTTATCTCTTTATCATTGATACAGTCTTCCAGTTGATCCCAAAAGTCTTGATTTCCGTCAAACATGCTCTTCTGCTTATGCATTGCTGATTTGAAAGCCTGGGTATACTCTTCTAATGAGAAGCTAAACTTTTGATCAAGATCATCTTGGTCGATTGACTGATACGCAGATTTAAGACTATTTAAAATAGTGACTCTGATTTCATAAAGATCGCTCAAGTATTCAGCTTCAAGTGATAAATCTTTTGCAAGCTCAAGCACTCTTTCTTTAATATTAGACTTAAACAGCTCTATCTGGCTCGTAATAATTGAGCCTGTATAGACATCTTTTAATTCAGGAGACACAGCACTCTCTTTATTGCTTATTCGAGCAATACTTAATGGTGTGTCATACTCTGTGCATAGCTGACGTATACGCTCAACACTTGTATTTACAGCTTCGTGCGACTGACTAACAATTAAGATGTTAGATACATTTTGTTTATCATAGAGATAGTGAGCCAGTATAGAGATAAATTCAGTTTTGCCGGTTCCTGGTGGTCCCTTTAATAGTGATACAGGTCCATACTTAAGCACATTACGGAACGCTTTACGTTGTAATGGATTGAGGGCTTTAACCAATTCCCCATTTTTGTATTTGTTATAGTGATCTAGATCTTCATCAGGCACTTCAATCTCATAATCTTTTGCTTCAATCACTAATGATGGTTCAAAGTAATCTACGAGATTTTCAATGACAGCCTTATTACTCAGAATATTTGTCAGAGCATCTGCACGTTTCCGATTAGATGACTTATCTGCCTTGCTTTGTAGAAACAGTGTTGCTTCTTCAGGAACTTCATTTGTTTTTTTACAAAAATCGATCCACAATTCTCCGACTTTTGATTGCGCAATATTCACCGTACCTATGCAGAAAGTGTAATCACCTCCCGCCCCAGTTTCTTTAGTGCACATTACATCGACTTTATCGGTCTTTGAAAATTTAGCTGAAACATCTTCTGCAGAGTCATAGTATGCAATAGCACTCTTTGAATCTTTAAAATGTTTGCTCGAAACTATCTTTAACGGCTCAGACAGAGTGATTGTAGGATGTGCATGACGCTCAGTCGCCATGACTTTTTTCCACAACTCTTTCGTTTCAATATCAATTAAGTGGCTATGTGTAGGCAGATGACTCATTGGCTGTGCCATAAGCTCATCAGTAGCTATAACATCGCCTATCTCTTCTTGTAATGCTTTTTGTTCACGCAGAGCCCGTAATGTTTCCTCTTTCTCTTGAGTCCTTTTGAGCTGTGCTTGCTTAAACTGTTCAATAGCATCCTTAAAGTTTTGATCTTTTGCTAAGAAGTCATTTAACTCTACAATGTTGTCACGCTTACTCATCCCAGATATCGGGTGGACTTCAATGCTAACATCAATAGTCAGATCTGCATCCCTACTAGCCTTCCACCACAGGTCTTGTTTTTTGACAAAATCAAGGAAACTTAATTGATTTTCATGGGGCTTATAAAACCCTTTTAACATGCCATTGATTCCGCTAAGTGTAAATCGAAAATCCCCCTCACTTGCTGCCTCAAGTTGGATATAAACTTTGCCGTTTTCGGGATAAATCGTAAAGGGCGTCTCAACCTTACTTGTATAAATACTAATCTGAGGAGCTTCTTTTACAATAGCACCCTTACATTCAAATGCCTCTATAAAGCGAGAATTATCAATATAGCGTACACTTGGATCTTCCATTCCTTCTATGCTCAAGGCTGTATTTAGCCAGGATAAAGTAGGATCCATTGAAGCCACATCATCCACAGCCAAGTCTATATCGTATAGATCTGCGATTAATTTCAATGCAGTAAAGTTGTCACACTGAATGACTGTTGGATCTTCAATATCAGATGGGAAATAAGCATTAGAAGAATCAGGTTGTGGTACTTCAGGATGGAAGCAATCATTAAAACTAACTTTCAAGTTTGTTTTATCTACTAGAATCTTTTCATCATCCAAGTTTCCATGTTGAAAGCCATGCTCATGAAATTTTTTCAGAGAATGCAATAACTGAAGTGAAAGTTCATTTTTTTCATCCTCAGTTAAGCCCTCAATAACCGTTGACCAAGCTTCACCCTTTACCATTTCAGTTACTAGATACACACATGCTGTGCTAGTTGATAAACCAAAATCAATAATCTTAGGAAGGTATGGCAAATTGAGAGCCTGCGTCATTTTAAGTTCTTCAAAGAATCGCTTAAAACAACTCTTTTGATAAGTTGTCATTGCAGATGCAACTTTACCCATCCATGTTTTGACTAACATGTTGCCTGATGCATAGAGTGTAAAATTTTGGTTAGCATCAATAGGCGCGCCAAATATCGGGTAACTGATATAGGTATTTGTCTGATTTAAATATGGATTCAGTACATCTGCATCAAGTTCATAACTAACTTGTTCAGCAGGTTTTTGAGCTAAGAAATCTTGGAATACTGCACATGCATTATCATATTTCCCTGTCAAAGCTCGTGTTAAAATACGCTCTAACCAGTGGTTCTGATCTCGCTCCTCAAGACTAAATTTTTTCAATGAACGTGGGCTCAGTCGAGCATTCTTCCAAATATGAAGGATTAACTGCCCTAACCAATACACATCCTTTTGTGCAGCTGTCAGCGCAAGATTCGGAAGATGAGCTGTTGTATTCAAAAATGGGAGTTCGTTAGCCAGTTCAGGGTCAATTTTCGAGGGCTGTGTTTGATCATTTGCTGCCGAAAAATTGGATAGCAATATCTCCTTTTTATAAGAGATCCACACACTATGATCACCCACATCACCATGAGTAATTCCCATTTGATGTAGGTGATTAAATTTACCAAGCAAAATCTGGAATAAATCCAATTTCTCAGATTCAGACATTTTCTCAGCATAAGCGCCGATGAATTCGTTGACTCGATAGCTGTTCTCAGGCAACTCATACAACTCATTATATTTTGATGTCATGTCATCAAGACTTGGGTTTGTAATCGGGTGCAAACAACTTTGATAAAGATCAGGCTTTTCTGTTTTAATTTTTTGGAAAACCCGGCGCTCATTGCAGATCAAGTTGAATCGATGTTGAGGCTGACTCATTCTTGAGTTACTCAACTTGAATTCATTAAAATCCCAACAACGCATTAAAGATTTTTCACCAACGATGGTCAATGAATGCGCTTTATACTCGCTATAAATCTTTTTAGGATGCGGTAAGATCAAGTCACCTCGTTCATGATTATTAATAATCAAAGAGCGTGGTTGAATTTGGTCAGGCGCAAAAATTTCATCAATAATGGCGTGATATTCTTTTTTAATATCATATATGCGACCATCACGTTCCAGATGCTTGCGGAACATATTATTAAAATTCTTCTGTTGAGCTAATTGTATAAACTCATCTATCGAAAGAATGTGCTCTAAATCTTCTGGAGGCAGGCGCGAATAATCTGCTTTACCACACATGACAACAAAGTGAGAAACACTTTGGTAATGAAATGTAATGCCCTTAGCTTTCTTTTCTGAAACTTTATCCTTTAGTTTATTAACTATAATTTGCATTTTTTTTACATTTTTAGCTACAGGGCATGAATCTTGCTCTTTATTACCTACGTACCATTTTCCTGCAACTTTTGTAATTTCCTTACCGTTCCAGTCCTTGAATTCAATGACCAAAATGTTTGCATGAGTAATAATTAGGAGATCATATTCAAATTTCTCAGAACTACCTTTCGCTACTGCTTTTTTTCCATTTTTATGCATAAATTCAAAACCAGCATATGCTCGCCAGTTTTTAGTTTTTTCGCCACGATCAAAGACCTTTTTAATCTTATCAATTGCTTTGAGTTCGTGCTCGTATATACCTGTCTCTGGATATGTAACTTTCATATTAAAAGATTCTTTATTTAAAATGTCTTGCTTTTGCACATACAACAAATAAGCGTCAAAAATGATGCTAAATTTTTATTAACATAAAGTAATGCTATATGTACGGTGTCTTTTAGAAAAAATACTTAGCGTAAGAATTTAGTTTTTTCAGGTTGATGGTTAGTTTGGCCAAATAAGCCCTCCGAAGGTTTTTTATATTCAGTTTAGGATTGTATTTAAAATAAAGTCTGCCAAATATTTTGGTGTAAAACCTGAGTCTTCTAGCACGATCATCATTTAGATGATCTAACTCAATCATTCGTTTAAGCAAAACGTATTTCACTTAACGGTTCATAATGTGACTTATATTACATTTAATTTTTGAGTATTCAAAATTATTTTATTGAATTATAAGAAAAAAACTTAAGGAATTCCTTAAAATTTGATGACAATGGTCATATCTCTAATCACTAAAAAGACCAAAAATAGATATCTACCCATATCTCTCGGACAAATTAACTCTATTTTATAAAAGTATCAATAAATTCATTAGGTTCATGAACCAAAAATTTATAATTATTTTTTTATTTATATAAGTTATTGAAAATAATAAATAAAATTATTAAAAGTTTTATTAACTAGACTTCAGGTGAACATAAGTTAAAGTTCGAATTAAAATGAATAGGGTAGTCGCAATTTCCAAAAAATGACAGCTCATGTGTCGTTTAGATACTAACAATTTGTTTATTATAACAAATCTTAAGCATGTTAGCTGTCGTCATTCTTTGATACGGTCTACGTACTACCGTACAATCATCAGCTATATTCATGGTGTTACTTTGCATAATTTACATTTTCTGCATTCAAACCAATCAATCCAAAATTACGTGCACGTTCGAGACACATAAGCTGTCATTGACGACACATGTAATGTCACTGGTTGCGTTCGTGCGTCTATTTCCGTTGAACTATGCTATACCTTGAATAGCCAGCTACTCGGTTCACTGAAATACTGACCGACACGTTAGATTTCAGTTTTAAATCAAAATAGCGATCAATCGTCACAATTAGATGTTTTACATAATCAAAAACTACATATGTTAAATCCTTTAAATCATTGTTCTGGTGTGCAACTTCAATAAATTCTGAAAACAACGCTACACCTGTTTCGTTGGCCAGATTCGCTAACTGATTATCCAATCCGGCAATTGCCGTTAATTCTGATGCAATCACCACTTTATGCATTGCTGTTTCCGCTTCAATGCCTTTGTACTCAATCCCCTTGTATATATAGACATCGTTTTCTCGTTTGCCTTGGTTCCAAGGGTTATCCGTACCATCCAGTCTAGGCATGCTGTACGGTCGTTTTAGTTTTGCTGGAGGTGTTTGTTTAGCGGTGACTTCATAAAGGTTAAATACGCAATCTGTGTAGCGTTTAAGGCTATGGTATGTCAAAGCTTGCTGTTTGGCGGTCAACTCCCGTGGTGATACATGATTCACCAAGGTTTTGAACATTTCTAATGATTCTGGTGTGAACGATCCATCTTTTTTTGCATTGTCCATCAGGTCTTTTTTAGCCCATTTATGCTTTAGTTTTTCCGCTTCAGCATCAGATATTTTCTCTCCCCGATACACGTATCCACGCGCTGCGTTTGAATACTCAAAATCTGCTCGTTTTACTGCCTTGTAGACCATTGTTTTTGTCATTTGTTTTGCACCAGTTTTTCCCATAGTTGTGGCGACCGCTTGAGGGCTTAACACGTACCCATTCTTTTTCGCTTCGGTCGTAACACCAAAACTCGTACCCTAAACAACAACGTTTATTCACGACATAGCGGTAGGTGTTGCAGATCGTAAGCATATTCTCAGTGGCGTTAACTTCCCAAGGTTTAAACGCAATAAGCTCTGTTATTGCTTCCCTGTAAAGTCGTGTTGCTTTGGGATTATTGAATAAGATCCGTTCTTTTTTTGAGGTCTTAGTGATTGCATTCATTTCGTCCACGACCTCACTAATGCTTTTAGCCAATCATCCATCAAATCAACTAAAATTGCCCGTTCTCTGCCTGTTGGATATGCGCTTAACTTCATATTCCAACTATTTGCCGACTCTTCTGTGCCGTGCACCAAAAACCCATTTTGTTGATCATTTTCAGCCAGCTTATCCGTCACCCAACATTCAAACAGTCTGGCAAAGATTTCTGTTGGCTGTGACCAATACATTGACCGTGATTGATCTAGGTGCATGGCGTTATTCATAAAGCCCGTACCGCCTTGTCTTTCTTCGTAATCAAGGTATTTGGTTGACTTAAAAGTAAGATAATTAACCAGCTTGATAAACTTATCTGCAGTCTGGCCATCTTTAAGATGTTTGTATGCTGACTCTTGATGATTCTGTACTGAGTAACGCCCTTTACTGGTGTAAAGAAAGTATTCGCTAAAAAAGTTATTATTGAGTCCGTTTCGTTTTGCCAAAACACAATCAAATCCGTGCGCGAACTCATGGGCTAGTGCTCCAACACCTTGCGTCTTGGTCAAATGAATAAGCATATTACCTGGTTCAAAGTGAGCTGCTGCGCTATCAACGCCTGTGCCACGCGAACCGAATGCTATTCCTAGCTTACCGCCTAAAGATGCGAACGTAACGGGTAGACCTAGAAGTTCGACAAGATCCATTAGTGAGTCATACGTGCAATTCAGAAACCATGCACGTTCCTTTTGATTTACCCAATTGCCGAACTCGACTCCAGAAAATTTGAAATAGTCCATAAGCAACTGGCTATCGATGTTTTCACCCTTTCGATGGTCCTTACCCTCGCGCACTTCAACTCTGTCGTAGCGCGGTCTTTTGGGTGGTTTTGCGCGTCCTTTTTTGGGTTCTATGACTCGTTCATCTAAAATTGGCTGAAAAAATGTTTTTACTTTTTCTAGTGCTGCATTGAATGTGTCGTATTCCGTCCAATCATCTAGTGTTTGAAACCGCTTTGCTGAAATGGATTTAACGGCATACCACTTATGTTGACCAGTCTCAGTGTTTAATAATTTTTTGGCACCATAATTATCCGTATCAAGTACACGATCGTCTGGCCATCCTAAAGGGATTAAGTTTTTTAAGCGTAAACGTGTGTCTGAACTAAATGATAGTGGGTGTTTAACTCTGCGATTGGTATGTCGTCCAGCTGAGTAGCGTTCTAAAATATCTTTTTCACTTCGTCCAGCACCAAACTTAACGGTCATGTACGCATTAAAGTCGTCTGTCAGTTGTTCTAAACGTTCGTAGTGTGAGCTTTCATATTTGTTTTTTAAGAAGTGTAGCGTAGCAATGTAGGCATCATCCCATTGCTTTTGACCTATGCTAAACCAACCGCCCCCTAAAGGCTTGTTGGTTAAGTTTGCATAGACCAAAGAAAATAATAGTGCATGTTTTACAGGTTTATGGCCAGATTGGGCATCAGCTCTAAAATCAGGCTTTTGCCAATATTCCTTTTTAGTCACTAGGCTGTCAGACTTAATTCCATTCATGTTGCCTGAGAAGTCTGGTGATGGGTTGTCTTTACGTGCACCAGCAAACTTTTTACCTACATCCGTAATAGGACCATCTTTTTTTTCATTACTATTTATTTCTTCAGTCATAGCTAAACCACATAATTGTTAGTTGCGTATATCGTCCAAGATTTCTGACAGATCAAACAGATTAATATCTTTGAGTTTTGCTTCAGCATTGATGCACTCAAGTAAATTCATAAAACCAACAAAAATAATGTGTGGTATTGGTCTATTGTTGATATGCACGGGTGTTGACCAAGTGCGTACACGCGTTTCGCATATTTCAAGCCCTTGTTCTTCAAAAAGCTTGATCAATGTCGGGATGTCTTTGTCTAGTTGAGTAAGGGCTAATAACGACCGAAATACATCATTTAAGCTAATAGAGTGGTGACGATGGTTCGGATTGTGCTGTTTTCTATTGTCGCCCTGTTGTTGATTAAAGTAATGATGTTTTTCGCGATCTTGAGATGTTCTGTTTAAATATTTCATTTGGTATTAAGCTCCAAAGAGATAGCTGTAAATCAGGTACAAAATAAAAGTTATTGTTAATCCCGACACCAATAGAGAATTGATCGGGTAATTTTCTAAGTTAAAAGGTTTTCTGTGATAGCTCACTCCCCAATCTGAAACAGATCCTCGCTCTACGGCACTATAAAAGTTAGTTTGTGAGGCGTTTAAACGGTTGTTGTCTACTGATATGAATTCCAGTTTGCACAGCAATTCGTCACTCAGGTAGTTAAAGAAAGTCGTTGGTGTACCATTTGATAGGATGTGTATATAACCGACCTGTTTTTGGGTATAACCCATTCGCTCATACGCTTTTTGAAATTCGTGCGTTAAAGTCGCACTAAACTTATCCCCCTTATTTTTGGCAATCAGTTCAATTGGTGGCTCAGCTCCAGCCTGAATAAGCTTGGTGAATTTAGGACTACCACAACCCCAATTTTGAGAGATCCAAACACCGCGTTTTGTGTCGTGAATCAAACCATCAACAATGACCACGGCTGCATCACCGATGTCGCCGTTTTCTTTTTCTGTAAATTCGGTGTTATCAACGTCTTTTCTGAATTCTTCAGGCATTGGCCTTAAAACTTCTAAAAGATTGGTACTGTCACTTTGTACATGACCAGTAGCCAAAATCATCGACTCAATTTTTTTTAGGGCATGTTCAGGTACTATCAATACTGAATGTACACGCTGGTCATACGCATCAGATTGAATGTCTTGAGCTTCGGTATTCTTTTCAATAGTGCTTAATTCCATATTATTTCTCTGCCTGGGCTTTCTGGTATTCAACTGCAGTCTTCATTGAATATTCGGTATCATCTTCGTGCTCTGTACCAACCATGCTTTGCTGACCTTGGTATATACCTTTAACAGCATTGACGAATGCGTTATGCGCCGTAGCGTTGTAATACGTTAAGTTTCCAGCACTGGTCGAATCATTGAATGTCAAAGTATTAGGAACATGCCAAACTGCTGAATAAGCCTTGCCATCGATAACAACAATAGGTTCAAACTCGACCGCTTCACGGTGCTTGGTTTCATTCCATGGTGTATAGAAAACAGTATTGTTTTTGAGGTTGTAGACCTTGAATACGATCTGGCCAAGATTCCGTATTTTGGCCTCTTTGTTGTATGCCTCTAAAACCTTGTCTTTTTGGAAGTCTGTAATTTCAAGCTCAGGGTTCTTCGTAATCACCAGTGTTTCATCAGTCGTTTTAATCTCAGATGGAACGTAGATTTTTGAACCTTTAGGGAAACGTCCTGATTTCTCCAATGCGGATCTAAACTTGTTATTTGCATCCAAGAAGTTGCCAAACTCACTACTGAAGTAGCTGTAAAAATTTGATGCACTGGTGAACATGCCAAACTGATTCACCCGAACAATTTGCTCAGATACAGTGGATGCTAAACTTGCATATGGTTTGCCCGACACATCAATTTCGCGCCATTTGTAGTTACGTACACCTACTTCTTTGTCGCATGCATCATTAAACATAGATGTAGAAACAATATCGCCGTCCAAGCGCTTCACATAAGCAACCGGGTAACTGCGGATAGGTGCCATACGAACAGCTTTGTTTGAATTGGTGTAAAAGCCAGATGACGAAATGATATTTTGTTCAGATGATTTAATTTGATAACTTCGTAATGTATTTAACTGTCGATCAAAGCTATCAATTTCAGATTCATATAAAACATCACCCTCAACAGATGTCGCGATTGAATAAGGGGCATACATCACATCGCCCTGAACTTTATCCATGATCTGCTCAGCTTCAATACGATATAACGGCTGTGAGAACATGCCATTTGATGCCAAAGCTGGTAGATCTCCCCCTACACCAAAATTACACGCTACTTTGTGGCTGGTGGTAGAAAGGCTTGATTGAGGTAATTTGTAGTTAGATGGATTGTAAGTGGTAACACGTTCATCATATTTGCGAACTTGTTCCTCAACTTTCTTTTCAATGGGATCTATTTGTTCTTCTTGAGATGCAGTATCAGTATTTGAAGGCTTTAACTTATCACAACCAAATAGCAAAACTGACAATATCGCTATGGTAAGGGTTTTCTTATTCACTAATTAATGACCTAACTTAAAACTACTAATACCCCACATTATAATTAAAAATAAGTATTAATGAAGTGGTATTTAATAGTTTAAGGACTTTTAAGCGAAAAACCCAATATCATTAATTAGTTTTAACGAACATTCTTTTAATGCAACTTCATAACCGCCGTTATTATTAAATGTAAAAGCAAATGGTAGCATTTTATCAATCGCAAATATCTTCTCTAATAAGTCGTTGTTTTCTGCAGATGGCTTATCCTTTAAGGCATATTGCATGGAAAACTTAGCATTTATACCCGTGCTTTTATATAAAGCATTTATTTGTTCTTTAAGGCTTTTTTCCACTTCTTGCACAGTATTGAAAATAAAATTCTGATTAACAGTGAATTTATCAGTTTTCAAAGATCCAAAGGTCCACGCCAGACTCTCCGAAACCACATACCCTAGAACAGTCTGCAATTCTTCATCTTCAAATTTGTGATAATGAACGTATGATTTAGTTTTACCGTTAAAATATAAAATAGAAATGGAGAACAACACCTCTTTGTGAGCATATTTAAAAGGTACTTTAACAAGACTATAAAAGTTTAAGAGCTCAACGTTGGAGGCTTTAGACATATTTTTTAAAAAAATTTTAAAGACATTAAAGTGATTATACTAAAAATATCAAAGAAATGTTAAAGGGTTTTAAAATGGATACAGTTGTTCTAAAAAATAGTTTAATTGCTAGTTTAGTTTTTGTATGTGTGTTCCTGGTGTTCCAAAACATCGACCATAGAGTTTCTGAACGTATACAGCTTGAGTCAACCAGTGCAGCATTCGAGTCGCTTGATAAAGACTTTTCTGCGATCAAAAGAAATGTGGATACTGAATTCAATAAGCTCCCGAAGTACGTGAAGCCAAGCAAAGAGCAATCGATCAATGATGCATTGGAATTCATTAAATTCTCGAAACAGACCTTTACTGACACAATGGCCCAAAATGAAGAACTTTTAGCAGAAGTTAAGGGTTTTGAGAAAAATGCAAATGATGTTTTAGAAAAATAATAGTTATTTTAAAAAGAAAAATGGGAAGCTATAAGCCTCCCATTCTTTTAATGTCGTAAGAAACATTTAAATTTTGTTCTTAAAAGTATTATAGTAAAACTAATAATTTATGCAAATACTTTTAACAGAAATATCTAAAAGGTCTTTAACACTCAACGAATCCGAATAACTTAGACAGTGTGAATAAATTGTTAAAGTAGTCGAGTGTATATGTAAAACATTGGTATACCCATTAGAGATATGCGAATTATTATATATGTAAAACCTAACATACTTTTTAGTCGTATCTTGCGTAAAACTTACCAGATAATCTTTTGTGTTTTCATTTATGTTATCTTCGTATTGCTCTGTTATGCTCAGGATCTCTTTGCTGTTCAGCCAATAACTGCCTGTTTTATCTTGTTTAATCTGTTCCAAAATCAAATTATTTAATGACTGGTACTCTTTCGTTATTGCTTTGGCATATCGTTTTGATGACTGATGTTCTTTCCAGTCAATTTTTGCTTTCTTAAACAGTTTGAAAGCTGTAACCGCGCACAATATAGCTGAGATGGTACATAATATTATTCTACTACTATCACCTATAATGCCAATCATTCCTAAATGCACATCTTTTGAGAATAAACCGTTCAAAGATAGGTATACGCCAAAGATACAAAAACTTAACGCAAAAACCACAACTAAAATTAAAGTTGCTCTAATTAAAAGCTCATTAAAAGTAATTTTTCTTAAACTTTTGGTATAAAGCTTAATCTTATCTTTTTCAGATTTTAACATTTTAGCCAAGAACTTATGTTCTCTTTTTCCTCTGCTAAAAGGTGGTGTTACAGCATCTTTAAAAGTCATGTATAATCAAAAGTATTTTAACGTTCCATTAAATATACACTACACCTGGGCCTATTTAAAATGAAACATTATAGAATTATCGCTATTTTAATACCTTTAATATTTTCAGGTTGTGCAGCAAGCCACTCAGACAAAGAGCTTGTTGACTCTTATTACAATGACCAACAAAAAACAATAGAAAGCGATGTAGATCAACTCGTTAATTCCTACTCCGCTAAAGTCGTTACTCAGTACTACCCTGAACCATACTTCAATCCAACCAAGCCAATACCGCATTATTACGCTTTAAAGCTTGATGAAATGGGTATCCCTTACCCAAAAGAGCTTGTATACGACAATGCCGACTATAATTTTTATAAAGAGCAGGCTAAGTTTAATGCAAACAATAATGACGTAATTGATACAGATCACCACGATCACTAAAACTTTTTTATCGTAGGTGTTTTGTTGAGGGGCGTTTCTTGCCGAAACCTTTCTTAACCCCTTAGTGTATGAGGGTAAAAGATTCATACTATATTTTAGAAAATACACTTGATGGAGATAAAGACCAAAAAATCAAAGTGTTGAGAGTAAGCCAGTATGATACTTTTTATTACCCTCATACATTATCTTCTGAACTATCTTCACTCCTTTTTTGATTGGCTTCTTTGATAACATTTTCAATAAAACAGATAACTAAATTTAAAGCGATTAAAAATAATACGATATAGCCAATAGTTTTTAGAGTTAGTACAAAGTTATTGAATACATAAGTTGATGCTTTTCCTATTCCTATATAAACCACATAACATGCAAATATAACCAATGCTATTGCACTAATTGAAATTATTGCAAGTCCAGTATTTTTTAAAAATGAGCGCAATAAGTATTTATCGAATTTAGAATTATTCATAGCCATATACTATCCTTCATAAAAATTTCATTTTCTAACATTGAACGAAGCGCAACTATTGCTGCACCACCGCCAACAATAATTATGATAAAGCCGAATAAAAAATTGAGATTCATGTTTGCAGCTATGTTTAATTATTTAGATTTAAGCAACTTAATTAGTAGCATTACAATAGTTATTGTACGAGAGTACTTTACTCTAGAGGTGGTCCCACTTGTTTGAACAACTAAAAGCGTA
Source organism: Acinetobacter sp. WCHA55 (assembly GCF_002165305.2). NCBI lineage: Bacteria > Pseudomonadati > Pseudomonadota > Gammaproteobacteria > Moraxellales > Moraxellaceae > Acinetobacter > Acinetobacter sp. WCHA55. The sequence continues at coordinate 17,545 of NZ_CP032285.1, forward strand.
TTTATAAGTGATATTCCGCTCTAGTTAAGCCACCTTGTTTTGTTGGGGTAGCTGATCATAGTAAAACTCATTTGGTGTCATTTTGTCTAGACTCGAATGAGGTCGTTTCAAATTATAAAACTCAAAATATGCACTTAATTGCTTTTTCGCATCTGTGACACTGCTATAAGCTTTGAGATACACCTCTTCATATTTAACGCTCCGCCATAATCGTTCAACCATCACATTATCTACCCATCGACCTTTACCATCCATACTGATTTGAATGCCATTTGATTTCAATACATCAATAAATGCATCACTGGTAAACTGGCTGCCTTGGTCTGTATTAAATATTTCAGGTCGACCATATTTTTCAATCGCTTCATTTAAAGCCGAAATACAAAAATCCACCTCCATACTAATCGATACCCTATGCGCAAGTACCTTGCGGCTATGCCAATCAATCACAGCACATAAATAAACAAAGCCTTTTGCCATAGGGATATACGTTATATCCGTAGACCACACTTGATTACTGCGCTGAATAGCCAACCCTTTGAGCAGATATGGATATTTACGGTGAGCTTGATTAGCCTGGCTTAAATTTGGTTTGCAATATAACGCCTGAATACCCATTTTCTTCATTAAAGTACGTGTATGACGTCGTCCTATATGATGTCCTTGACGATTCAACAAATCACGCATCATACGACTGCCTGCAAAAGGATATTGCATATGTAATTCATCAATACATCGCATCAGCTTCAGATCTGATGCACTCACAGGTTTTGGGCGATAGTAATAACAACCACGGGAGACTTTCAGCAGCTTAGCTTGCTTAGATACTGAAATCTGAAGTGAGTCGTCGATTAACTTTTGTGGTTGAAGCGGCCCAGTTTCTTCAACACACCTTCTAAAAAATCAATTTCTAATGCCTGCTCACCGATTTTTGCATGTAGTTTTTTTAGATCGATGGGTGGTTCTGTTGGAGCTTTTGATTGATCGAAAGCTTGCGAGGAAGCTGAGATCAATTGATTTTTCCAGTCAATAATTTGGTTTTGATGAACATCAAACTCAGCACTCAATTCAGCAAGTGTTTTTTCTGCTTTAATCGCAGCAAGTGCTACCTTAGCTTTAAAATCATTTGAATGATTTCTTCTTGGTCTACGTGCCATAAAATACTCCATATATTGATGTGGCTCTAGACTAGCAGATTTACACTTAATTTTACCTAATGAGGTTCCACAGCTCAGTTGCTAACTCATTAGGTTCCCTCATCCAACGCCATTCAGTTTCTTTAAGATGATAATCAAAGTACTCTTTTGATATGCCGTTAAACTTTGCTAGCCTTCTTTTACAAAAGCTCCAAAATGATTCTATTCCATTTATATGACATTCTCCTCTAGCAAACTCATTTGCTCCGTGATTTACCCTAAAATGCTTTGAATAACCCACATCAACAAGACCATTATAGCCACGCCATCCATCACTATAAATCACACTCTCAAGTGAAACTTTACCAATGATAACCTCTTGTAAAGTCTTCATTTTACAGTCAGGTACGATTTCAGTATAGACGCGCCCATTACGTTCGAATATTCCAAATACTGGCTGTTTTAGAGTCCCACGACCACACTTTAACTTTCCATGAAACCCACGTTGCCTTTTCGCTCCAAAATAGCTTTCATCTACTTCTATTGAACCAACAAACTTAGCTCTTAAATCTGTTTGATGATCATAGATAGTTTCTCTAAAAAGCATGTACCAATAGTTAATCGTATTACGATTTAAATTGAGTAATAAGGCTGTTTTGGAAGCAGGAATATCAACACAAAAGCATTGAATAATTTTTTTAATCTTGTAGTGACTTAATTTACTGTTTTCTATCATGATTCTAGACTAACATAATCATTTTGCTAGTCTAGAGCCTTGATGTTTATAACATCATTTGAGGAGCAGAATATCACTTATAGGAGTTGTTCAAATTTACGGATCCATCTCTCTCTCGTACACTTAGAAGATAAGCATCTGGATTCGTTTTTAATTCTTTATCTAACATTATTAGCTTATTCAACATATCTTGGTTTGTCGTCTTGGGAATGATCCAACCGCCAAAACTAATATTGTTTAATTTGATGTTAGGTAGTGGATCTTGTCTATTTTGTTCCAGTAACCAAAGATAGTTTTCACTACAAACAAATAAGACTTTTAATTCCTGATCAATGCGCCGTAAATCACAATATCTGAATAGGTTTACGTTACCTGGTGCTTCAGCATTGATAATTGGTTTTTTTCTTGTTTTTTCACCATGTAACTTAAAGTATTTAACACAACTTTCAATGTCACTTTTTAAATTGATTGGTGCAGTTTCTATTGGTGCCTCTGATAATTGTTCTTCAGCATATTCAAAATAGATCCAACATACATCTTGGTCTTTTAGCTTTTCAAAAAGCCAATCTGGAACGTCATGCAATTTTTGTTTTAGTACAAATGGTTTTCCTACATTCGTAATCTTGACGCTTCTTTTCTTGTACGTGTCCAGCTCCCCTATCTTCTTCACGCCACTTTTATATAAATAACGGTTTTTGAGAACTACTTTACTCTTTTTTACCTCTTTTTCAGGTTTAGGATCAGTACTGGATTTTTCAGGCTCAACATTCAAACAAAAGTAATCTATTCCTTTGGTAAACAATTGAAACTTCCCCTCCTTTTCAATTAAGGCAAAATTCCCTCTGATTTCAGCACCTACTATATCTTTAGATATTAGAAATCGATCATCAACGGTTTGTTCATTTAAGAGCAGTAAAGCCGATTTAAAATCTACTTTGTGTTCTGGTATTACAACATAACCGTGGTCAAACAACTTTTTGCTCACTCGGATAACTGTGTAAATATCCATAACCAGCTCCTTATATTATTTCCTGTAATTTTGGTTGATGTATTCTTGGATCGCTACAATTCTTTTTTCTGAAGTAGGATGCGTTGATAAGAAATCAATTTTAGTGCCCTGTTTTTCTTGGGCTACTACTTTATTCCAAAAGCTGACTGCGCCCTGTGGGTTGTAACCAGCACGAACCATAATATCAACACCTAGAAGATCCGCTTCACTTTCAAGTTTGCGCGAACCAGGTAAGTTAACCCCATAATCGCCTAGTAAACTTGTGCCAGATACAACCATGTCACCAAGACCAGCCGAACTAGCTGCAAGCACACCTAAACCAGTTAAAAGCTTTTTACTTACCTTTTCACGCCCATGATCACGTAAAGCATGTGCAATTTCGTGGCCGATCAGTGCAGCCAATTCATCATCAGTTGCATTAATTTTTGTGATAGAACCAGTCAACACACCGATCTTGCCTCCAGATAGACAAAACGCGTTGATTTCATTATCTCGGATTGTATTAACTTCCCAATTCCAATTTGCTGCGTCAGCTCGATAATGTGGAACTTGTGCGATAAGACGTTTTGCTACTCTATTTACTTGAGCGTTATTCACAATCAATCCACGCTGTTTAGCAGTCGTGATGATGTTGTTGTAAGACTGAGTACTTTGCTGAAGATATTCTTTTTCAGAATACAACATGATTTGTTTGCGTTTAGAACCCATTCCATCAATAGTACTAGATACGCAACCAGTTAAAAGAGATCCGGCAACAGCCAAAACACACAAAGATTTCATCTTAAAATCAAACATTTTGTTTTCCTTTATGTTTAAAAACATTTAACAAGTTAAAACTGCGCTTATTAAGCTTGTTTTTATCTTCCAAATCAGTAATACATTTAAACTCTTTTAAGATGTTTTTGTAATGCTCTTTTTGTTCATTTTCTGACTTATTAAAACCTTTCAAAGCTAACTGTTCAATAGTTTTAGGGCTGAATAATTTCAGAAGAACTATATTTAATATTAAAGTACCAGCCAGTAAGCCCAACGCATAAAGCTGAACAACTGAAGTACTGTATTTAGGTTCCATCGGACCAAGTGAACCAAAGCATATAAAGCTAAATACAGATAAAGTAACTGCAGCTATAAAACTAGATACCGTAACTCTAATCTTGAACTTATATCGTGCAATTAAAGCGACAATTAAAAAACCAAAAAGTATGGTACCAATTGCCGTAGCCATTATGACTAAAAAGAGCCCAGGGTTTGTGTTTGATGGATCTAACATTTCCATAGAATATCCTTAAATAAAACCCTTGCTTTCTAATAGGGTGAAACGATCTTTAAACAGTACAAAGAATGTTTTTTTAACGCTTTCGTACTGGTGTTTGATAATGTCTAAAGCACTATCATATGCACCTAGTTTCACGTAATTAACAAAATTGGCATGATCAAAACCTTTAAGTTTGTGACGTTTAATAAAGCCCTTAAAGTCTTGCTCTTTTTCTTTAAATTGATTCTCAAATTCAAAGAAAAGTTTGCCTAATTTCATGCTGTATAGTTTTAAATTGACAATAAATTCGACTAAAGGTGTTTCATTTCCTCTAATCGTAACCAGCATGTCTTTATCTTTTGTGATTTCGAGCGATGGTAAAAAATTAGAAAAATTAACCAGTAGATCACTTAATAAAACTTGTTTATTAAAGTATGTGACCAAAACAGGTGCGCTATCTGGCACATACGCTTTGATACGTTCAAATTTACTTAAAGCTTCTGGAGAAGCATGACCACTAAGGGCTAATTTCACTAACATATAATTCACTCGACATCTAATTCATTTTTTAAAACCAATTTGTATTTTGGATGAACCCCAAGTCTAAGTTGAAGTAATGTCCACGCTTGCTTTGTTATTAACTTTTCGCCACTTTCAAACTTTGACCACTGTATATTGTTGTACAATCCTGTGTGACTAGACATTTTGGTTTTACTTAAACCACTCCAGACTCTTAGTTGTTTTCCTAAGACTGGTATTGGAACCAGCATTAAACCATTGTCCTCTTGTTCCTTTAAAATCTTTAAAGCTGCCTTTTTACCTACTAATTGACCGCCATCTTCACAAATATAAGTAATACGAGCTGTATATTGTTCAGAGTTTAAGCACTCTTCTAACAATGCTAGAACTTCATCCTGAGGATTCGTTAAACCCCCTCCAACCGTATCGCCTGTATCAGTTTTAATCACGAGTTATACCTTTTAAGATAGATATTCTTATAGTATATACGAAAAACATTTAAAAGATTTTTTTAAAAAAACAAAATGTTCATTTTTTGTATTTTAGCTAAAACCACTTATAATATGATTATTGGTATTAACCAAAGTTTAAAACATATTGAAAGGTGTTTAAAATGACTAACTCTAAAACTAACGCTAAAACCAAAGAGAACCGCTTAAACCAAAATGGCAGTTTAAGCAAAACCGACCAACGCAAGCTTAAACCTATTTCTTTTTGCTTATTAGATACAGAACAAGTGACAATGCTGGAGAAAATTGAAAAGTTTCAATATGGCAATTTCTTTAAAAACATTATAGCTTCTATGACTGATGAAGAAGTTGAACAGATCGCGAATAGCAACAAGAAAAGCGATCCAATCATTCCTCAAAAATTACTAGATCTAAACATCACAAAAGGTTTCTTATCTTGTCGTTCAATTGCAAAGGTGCTTTTTAAACACAATAAAGTTGAATCTATGCTGCATGAGCTACGTAACTTTATCTCTGACGAATTCATTTTAAAGTTAGCTGAAGACCGCAACTTAACACTATCTATAAGCGACTCAGAAGTCGATTCTAATACCTCTTCAGGTATGTTTGATGATCGCTATGCGATGGCTGATACTGGCTATAAGAGCCGTACAACACCTGTTTTCAATCAGCAAAATATTGAATCTATAAAATCCATTGTTCGTGAACATGAGAAGCTTCCAAAACATGTCGAATTAGACAATGATTTCATTGAACAGTTTATGAATGACAATCCTGAAGTATTCGCAAAATTATAAAAACACAAACAAAAAAAACCATCTAATTTTTAGATGGTTTTTTTATGTCTTAATTATTTCTAGAATCAGCTATAAAGCTTCGCTGGCTCGTCTGCAACTGGTATCACTGGCTGTACTTCTTGCATAAGAATTTTAGTCACTTCATCCAGTGGTGCAATGTTGGAAGGTAAAAAATCTATTGCTTCAGGAAATTGTGATTTAAGGTAAGCATCTATGGCTTTGTGAATAGCTCGGTACCATTCTCGCGATTCGCTCTCTAAATTAAACATGCTTGAAATTGAAGCTTCTAGATCCGCAATATATTTACTTGGTAGTAAAGCTTTACGCTCCATATAAGCTTGATGTGCCATAGCAAGCCAGATAAAGCGATTTAATTCCTTACTACTTCCCTCTACGCTATTATCTTTAAAGTTCAACGTTCTAAATTTGCAAATGTGAAAATGTTGCTCACTAAAATATTTAAAGAAATCTTCATACTCAATTACAGAAATGGATTTTTGTAGCACCAATGGTATATCTAATGCGAGATCCACTTCGACTTTACGTGTACCAATGCCATTTTTAATAACAAATTTCATATTCACCTCAAAATAAATTAAATTGTTTAAAGGTGTCTTTATCATTAAAAGTAACCAGGTGATGCGATTCAATTAACGATTTAAGGTCCTTAGCCTGAGCAACTGGCTGTATTTCAATGCTGGCGATTTGTGCAGCTTCATGAATTAACCCTATGATTTGAGCACGGCTTTCTAAATATGCAGATAGATCGCGAGTTTCTTTGAATGAAGAAATGACAAAGTTAATATTCTTTTCTAAATTCTCACTCAAACTGCTTAGTGTTTGGTTAATTGGTGCATACTTTTCTATATGCTCTAAGACTGTTGCATGATCTAGAAAAAAACTAACTTCCAGCAATAATGAATTGTAAAAATCAATAAAGTTCGTTTCTTTTTCAAAGATGAAAATTTCTTGGCCATCTTCGTCATTAGGTATCTCAATTGAACCTTTTGAGATCTCAAAACTTTCATCCCCCAACAATGTATGCAGAATTCGGCCTAAGTGTTCTGCATGTGGTTTGCTGTTAGTAAAGTTGATTTTCAAGTTTTCATTTGAATCAGCAATACGGACTAAAATATAGTTTGTTGTGTGAAATAATTCATCTGCATTGTCAGTAAAATTTAACATTGAAATCTGATTATCTGTTCCAGCATCAGAATCAAGTTGCTTATCCAAAAATTCATGGTTATCAATAAAAAGCTTAGCTACACCGTTTGTAATAATGCTTTCGTATTCACCAAAGTTTTGTGCAAGGTATTCGCTCATTAAATTTGGCAGAACTTCTAATAAACTTTTTTTAAGATCCGATAATTCAATAGCAGAATTGAATAACGAATCTGGCACAAGGTTCTCTACCTCTTCATCAAGTGCTTCATCGTTTGGTGACAACCCTTTTTGCTGTGCAATTGCATTACGGAAGGAAGCCATAATTGAGATTGTCAAAATTGAAAGTGTTACCGTTTTAACCCATTCACTTTTCACATCGTTAGGCACGTAAAAAGCGCAATTACTAACCCACTGGTGGTTATGATTAAGAATCCGCTTTAAAGGGGTTTTAGTGGCTGGGAAAATTTCAAAGACAGTATTTAAGATTGGGTTTTTACCCAATTTGATGCTTTTATTATTACCGTAAAAATAGATGCTGCGAATATCAGACATAATATACTTTCTTAAACTTAACGTTGGTTACATATTATCACTGATTTAGTTTTAAAAAATATTTTTTAAAACTATTAATTTTATTTTTTTGTGTTTTAATTCTGCCCTTGTTCACTGCTTTTAAAACCCAAAAAAACAGGTAACTTTTGCTTAGGCTACGGTGGGAACTTGGTATTACAGTGTTATTTGGTAGCTAAAAAATTAAACATTGATAAACTATTGATAGTAAAAGAGATAAGGAATAGATAGATTTCTTTGCGTGTAGGGATATACTTTTCATCAAACATTTTGTTTATCGCATACAGAAGTGAAGAAAAACATAAAATGAATATGATGATTTGCAATATATATGATGGAGTATTGAGGGTTTCTGGTAGATATTTAATCTTGTATATCGTTGTATTTAAAAACATTTCAAACACAAAGAATACAACTACAAAGATGTAGCAAATATTGAAAATGGCAACTAAGTTGTATGCCGATTTGAGTACCAGGCCTGTCATCGATTGTTCACTTGAATCAATCTCACCCGTTTTTGGAATTTTAAAAAGCACAACGCATTCCAGTTTTAAGAGTGTATCTATTATACTTTTAGAATACCTTTTATCAACTATAAAACTTTGTTATTAAAATAAAAAAATGGCCTTTTAAGACCATTTTAAAACACCCTACCCTCCTTTTAAGACTAGCCGTTGTGCTTATCTTTAGAATCACGGTAAGTAGAGATATGGTAGAAGAAAAAGCACGATAAAAGTGAGAAAAGCACCACCCCGAACGTGTTCCAAAATCTGCTATTTGATAGTTCAGAAATACGTTTATTGATTTCTGAGATAACACATGGATTCGCTTTTGCAACTTCAACATTTACATTGCAGACTTCAGCATATTGGAATAGGAATGTTTTATGGCCAATATCATACATTTCTTGGATCTGGTTAATATTGGTCGTATTCAGAAGAACCATAACAAGAGAGATCAGTGCTACAAATATAGAGATAACAAGAAAGCACTTCACAATGATTTCACGAGCCACATCATCAACACCACTTAAATATCTTTCGAGCAATATATTTAGCTTAGTTCGACCATCAAGGATAATGTTATAGTCATGTTTTACTTCATTATTTCCTGTATGGTTTTGATTTGTTGGTTCAACAGGAATGTCAGATAATTCGGCTGGTAAAGTGACTGCAATTACATCTTTTTGTTCTTCAGGTGCTAAACTTTTATTGCTGCTGTTTGATACAAAATCTTTTAATAAGGGTACTGGCTCACTTTTAAGGTGTTCTGTTTTTACAACCTCGTGAGCCGACTCATTTGCATCGAATAAGATCTTGTCTGTTCTTTCTGGATGCTTGAGATGTATATATTGATAAATAAAATAATTGATCTTTTGCTGTAAGACCGGGCTTTTATCAACTTCACTTTCCACATCTGCACCAAAAGTCTCAGTTATAGATGATTTTAATTCTTGTACTTCGGATTGATTCAGCAATTGATATAGTTCATATATTGTTTTAGAACTGATCATGATAAAACCCACATTAATATTCATTAAACTGTTAGTAGTATATAGAATGTGGTTTTAAAATAAATAGGTATGTTTTAAGAATAAAAAAAACCGCCTTTTAAGGACGGTTTTAAAAGGGGGTTTAATTAGTATAAACAGTTGCCGTTTGCACCAATAGAGCGTCCATTCTGGCTTAAATACCGTTGTACGGTGTTAGCAACATCTCTTGGGAGTTGATTATTCACTTTTTGTATAACATCGACTTTGTATTTATTCTGACAACTCACAATACCAGCCAACATGTTATTGATCAGTGATGTATTGTCTTTACCATCCAATTTACGTGTTTCTTCGTTTATCACTATGAATTGAACAATATTTAGATAGTTATTCGTGAGGTTGTCACCACTTTTTGATGACTTGTTTAGATTCTCAATGGTCGAATTCAAGTTATTCATTCGTGCTTCAAGGCCAGAATCACCAGTGACATTTGCATTATTGTTTTGGTAACGCGTAGCTGTGGTGTTCCGATTAGAATTATATTGTCTTTGCTGTATCGGCTGTTGCTGAACCTGAACTGGTGCTTGCTGTTGAATTTGACCAGGTGCTTGCTGTTGTTGAGCTGGCACTTGCTGAGTTGAATCTTCATTTGAAGTTGCTTTTTTATACCAATCACTAAAATCGGCATTTGCACTACTACTCAATATAGTAGCCGTAAAAATTGCACATAAATAAAGTTTATTATTCATTGTCTGAACTCTCTTTACCGTTGTAGTTCGCTGGACTAATAGCTTTTAAACTGAACTCATTTGCAAGTTTCCACAACCGCATAAATGTCTTTTGCTTTTCTTGTACCCAATAGTCCTTATCTTTTTTTAGAAGATTCTTTAATACATCTGAGTTCAAGTGGAAATTATCATCAAAAAAATGTTCAAACAGGAGTTCTGTTAAATAGTTTTGAGTTAACGTTTTTTTATTTTCATTACCCGTACCAAAGAATATTTGGCAAAGCTTTGTGCTTTCACACACGAGATCTATGTATTTTTTCTCGTCTGCATTTCGCTGGTGGCGCAAATGAGGATGTGTAATAAAAATAGAATTACGTATGAAAGCATAATCAATAATTACAGTAGCTTCCGTTTTCTTTGAAATGTACTCAGCGTTTGTAAGAATTTCACAAGTGGTAACATCAACTTTGTCGCGAATATTAATGAATTCGCTTGAGAAAGTAGATGCACTTTTGTTTTCGATCTCAACTTTCTTATCACGATTTCTCAGATAAAGTAAATTATCTGCTTGCTTCATATCGTTTAGGAATCTTTCAAAGAAGTGATTACTTTTATATAGATCTTCTAGAGCTCGCGTAACATAAGACGCAACCAAATTAAGATTTTTAGCTAAATATGATGGTCCATTCTTAGTTGTATAAGCAGCTAAACGATCCTTAACAAGTTCTATTACTTTTTCAGGTTCACCATTATTCAATCGAATTGCTGAAGTGAAGAGCGCATTACTGATTTTAAGCTCATTGCCCTGTTCATCCTGAACCTTTGCACACATTTCATTTAATGTATTAAGCGCTTTACGATAGTTGGACTTCAACTGAATCTGAAAACGATAATTGCAAAAATTGTCACGATCTGGTGTACGCTTATTGCATGGTTCATACTTAACAGAAATAAATAATTCAATAGATGGATTGTTATTCAGTCTTTCTAATGAAACAAGAAGTCGTTTACGGTAAAAATCACTTGCTTTGTATTTAAATTCTACTGAAAACTCGGTTAATGCTTTGAAGTCAATGTAAGGAATAACCACTTCGCCACGAAACTCATTGATCTTCATCAAGTTATACATATAAAGATCAAAACGGTCCTTAAATCCAAGAACCGTTAAAGTGTCGAGAACTGTGTAGCGCCCCTTTTTATCAAAATCTAATTCAGATAGATTGGCAATCAACGTTTCTTCAAGCTGATAGCAAATAAACGCATTGTTATCTAATTCAAAATAGCCCGTACTGGCAAACATTCTTTTATGAGTTACGCTGTCTACGTCATTTCTTGAAAATGGTTCGCTGTCCATTTGGCGTAAAGAGCTCATTGGTAGCATCACTTTACCAACACTATTTAGCGTATTCCATGCCAAAGATTTGATACGGCCATTGCTAAGGTAATTAGCTTTATTTTTGAATAAAAGAATTTGACGGATGTATTCAAAATTCAGAACAAAGTTGTTCGCTAGTTGTAATGCTTCAATTTGGGATAATTCAGGTTTTTCAGCGATAACGCGCTGCAGCTGATGTGCATACTTATTTTTGGCATTCACCAACATTAAGTAAAAAATGAATTGATCAACAACTGGAATATCTAGATAACATTCGACTATGAAATTACTGATTTTGTTGCCGTAACCCAAGAGATCCATGGTTTTTGTTTCGGCATTAATAATTGAGTCTTTGATTGACTGCGATAGTCCAAAAATTTCATCTTCTGAAATTCCTTTACTTATGCAGACTTGTGAAGAATCTTGCATAACTGCTCCACTTTAGACAACGTACAACGTACATTGCCTGAGATTGAATTAAAAAATAAAAATAAAAATATATTTGCAACCCAACTAACGTTGTAGTCTTTTCGCTTTAAAGCTGTGTATATACTAACTAAATTTTAGACAATAAAAAAGCCTCGTCAGAGGCTTAATTACGCAATTAACATTATTTGTTGACCGATCTGCGGTAACTCTAGTTTAGAAGTAGTGAACCTGTATGGTAGCTTCTCATATATGCTTTTAAAACTAAGAGAATTTCTAAAAAAATCAAAGCTTTTAGTGAGTTTAAAAGTAATATCGCCACTTGATAAGATTTGAATTTCGTCAATCATAGGTGCTGCAGCTTGCTTCGCATCTGTATCAATCATAAATGATAAATCACAAGCTTCACGCATGATCTGGTTGATAGTTTTCTTATTAAAATCTAGACCTGTAACGTGGTTAACTTTTTCAGCTGATACAACGTATCTACCGTCTTCTGCAGAATAAAATGCATTTAAATTATCAACTAGAATAAGCAATTCGGCAGATAAAACACCTTTTAGCAAAATATCAGACGAGCCAGAGCTAAACACATTGAAGTCAATGAGTATTTTTTGATGTCTAAGACTAAATGATTGATATTGCATATCTCGAATTCCCATAGGCATTCTGAGTAGACATTATAGCATCAATTCGTTAATTAGACTACGATTAAAAGCATTTTTAACAGTAATTTCTTAATAAATAAGACTATGAAAAACAGTGCCTTATATGAGTAATATTCACAATTACAATGTAAGTTAACCAATGTAATACTTGATCAAATAAATATGTGCTCAAGATAGGCACCCAGCGAAACTTTTTTATAAATGGTTTGTAAACTTTCTTCCGTCCTAATGACGTAAGTTATTGTTTTATAGTGGTGCCAAAATACGAGCGAAACTTTTTTATAAATGGGTTGTAAACTTTCTTCCGTCCTAATGATGTAAGTTGTTGATTTATAGTGCTGGCAAATTTCGAGCGAAACTTTTTTATAAATGGGTTGTAAACTTTCTTCCGTCCTAATGATGTAAGTTGTTGATTTATAGTGCTGGCAAATTTCGAGCGAAAGTTTTTTATAAATGGGTTGTAAACTTTCTTCCGTCCTAATGATGTAAGTTGTTGATTTATATTGCTGGCAAATTTCGAGCGAAAGTTTTTTATAAGTGGGTGTAAACTTTCTTCCGTCCTAATGATGTAAGTTGTTGATTTATAGTGGTGCCAAAATACGAGCGAAAGTTTTTTATAAATGGGTTGTAAACTTTCTTCCGTCCTAATAGCGTAAGTTATTGATTTTACTTTTTTGTCCAGATCCAATAGCTCAACTATCATAGATAGTATGTTTAGTATGTTTTAAGGTTAGGTTATAACTTTTTGGCTGTACCTAACTTCCAGCGAAAGTTTTTTATAAATGGGTTGTAAACTTTCTTCCGTCCTAATGACGTAAGTTATTGATTTATAGTTGTGTCAAAATACGAGCGAAAGTTTTTTATAAGTGGATGTAAACTTTCTTCCGTCCTAATGGCGTAACTCATTGATTTTCTGTTATAGTCTGAACTCAGCGAAAGTTTTTTATAAATGGGTTGTAAACTTTCTTCCGTCCTAATGGCGTAAGTTATTGATTTGTCGTAAAACAAGCTAAATAGCGATCGTTGGGTCATATATAAGGGCTATTCCTCATAAAATCTGAAAGTCTTTATTATCAAGGCTCTCAGGAAATTGGAGAAGTTATCCGCAACGTTTTGAATTTAATTTGCGCTCAAATGAATTTAATTTGCGCTGGAAGTATTTTTTATTCTATTTAATTTTATTATAAACAGCGACTTACAACACTTGCTAGTTTGCAAATTTCCAATATTGCAAAAAGCTAAAAAATGAACAATATTTTACTCATATTTTTAAATTCATTCTAATATACAAGAACTTAATTTGTGGATAGAATTTAATAGGAAAGTGGATAAAAACATCAAAAACCAGCTAAAAACGCCTTATTTTCTAAAAATTCAAATTCAATTTGCGCTCAAATGAATTTGATTTTCGCTCGTACCATTTGTGTTTTTCCGTACTAATCCTGTAATATCATGAAAAATAAGCATAAAAAATGTCCCTAATTAACTTCCCTTAATTAGAAAGATAATAAACAAAAAATTTCTTTTTAAAAATTTACTCTTAAACTTTTTAATATATTTTTTAATTTTTTATTTGCCTCCTTAGTATATACCAATGAGGTTTTGTAGTATTTTATAAATAGCTTGAGTCAATGACCAGCAATCAAAAATATAAAGCGTGGAATTTAAGAAATGAGTAAAAGTGATAATACGATTAAACGTATCGTCATGACTGTAGATCAATTTTACAAACATGATGAACAAGACGAGCTGTATGCATACGGCTTTGATATGTCTACCAATGAACCAGTTCGCATACGAATGAGTTCATCTGAAGAATTCACGAAGATCATTAATAAACTCAACAAGCATCATACTGAGAATGTTTCAGTAGATGAAGTCCACGCAAAATTTGATTCTGGACGTAACCAACGTACTTCATTAGACACACATAATCGCGGTGCTAACCGTGGTCGAATTATCTGTTTTGACAAATGTGTTGACTCACCCTACGAATCTCTTGACGGTTATAAAACTTATGTTGCTCAGTGGTGCAACGTAATGAGTAACAACCCGAATTCACAATTAATCAAAGCAGTCACTTCTATCAATGTGCATCAACAAAAAAACGGCGATTTCTTTGTTAAAGCTCAAATCATTGAAGATGCAGCACATATGCAAGTGCCCAATGTAAAAATTAATTCTCCAGCACTTCATAACGCTATTATTAAAAATAATTTACAGCTTCTTGTTAAATCTTTATCGAATAGTACTGACAACCAACCTGAGCGCATTCCATTTTCAAAAATTGTTGTGCGCTATGAGTCTGGTTCTGTATTAACTACAATCCCATTGATTCCAACCTATGACAGTGCTGATCGTGAAAGTGTTAAGCAATTCGCTAAGCCAGATCCGTTGATGCAACGTGGCGGTATTGATAAAACTAAAAAGTCTTATCGGGTTGCTAAAGATCCGATTGAAAGTATCAAAGATATTTTGAACGGCAATGACTTTCACACCGCAACTTTTGATCCAAATTTTGTACCATCCAACCAGCATGAAAAAGACCAGTTCGATAAACAGGCTCAGAACGTTTATGTTATGGACCAGGCCCGTATTGCCCTGTTTGCATTACTTGGCGATCGACAAATTAAAGTGTTCTACAATGAAGATGTAGACAAAGAAAAAAATCAAAATTTAAAACGTCTTTACGCTGGCTTGGTGAGTCAAAAATTACTGCCTGAGGTTTATCATGGCCAACAACTACAACTAGGTGCGCTTTACAAAGACACGTTCTTAAAGAAATTTTTCAACAATAAAACGCCTCACGCTGGTTTTCGCAAGGTAGATCCAGAAATAGATTTACGTACTGGTGAGGGTGTTCGTGGTGTTGGTGCACCTCCCCTAGTGAATCAATTTACCGATGACTACGGCAATCCAAAACCGCACGACTTAAATCCTCAATTTTTAAGTCAAGTTGATCGTCAGACCATGAATAAATTGACGCATGCAAAACAGCAATTTGCTGAAGCGTTTATTGTTATTCAACCACACCAACGGAACTCGAATAATTGTTTTGTCTCGTTTATCGAGCCTGTTGAACTTACTCAAACCCGTATGAATGCGTTGAACTTTTCAGAAATTACGGTAGAGCATGTACAGCAACATAAAGCTTCAATCGATAGTCCGTTATCTAAGAACTTCAACCACGATCTTTTACCTGATCCACAAGAGTTAATGATGAAAGTCAGACAGCCAGAAATGGATGTTAAGAAAAGCCAAGAAAAGGCTGCGACTTCTGATGTCTATAACGACATGACTTTTTAATCAAATTTAATAATTCTTCTTCAGGTTCGCTATGACTACTCATGATTTAAACGAAAAAATTAAATGGATCGACTTATCACAAGCTGGTGTATATCTCGATGTACGGCGTGTTGGCCAGACGGATAGCCAATTACTCTTATTGGACGTTCAAAAAAAACTATCTAAAGAAAATTTGAATAACATTGGTTTTACACCGATGAAGTTTGAGGCTTATCCTCACTTTGACGGTCACTTGTATCAATACAATTTGAATGAAACGATCAAACCAAGACTGTTTCATGAAGTTTTGGGTATTCCAAAAGAATTTATCCGTAGTGTGCTTGCGACTCGCCAAGAATTGCATGATTTGTTCAATGCCCAAGCAAAAACATTGGTGCCACAACGATTGAACGTTGCGTTGAATAGTGCAACTCCACTCGGTTATAACTCTGATGGCAACAAAATCTATGCTTCAGCTCATAACCGTTTTTACGTGAATGCCCAAGGTACGCAAATACCTGAAGGTCCTAATGATCAGCCGTCTAGTCTGTACTTACGTGCGACCAAGCAAAAAGATTTAAAAGAATGCTTAAGAGGCTATATCTATCAATTAGAACATGAAACAAAGAGCCATAATCACCAGGACTTTTTAAAGTTTTTAGCTCTAATCACGCAAGCCAAAAATGCTGACGTTGATGTATCCAAGGTAACAGATAAACAGATCCATACTGCAGAAGAAGCGCTTGAAACAGTGATGGTCGAAAAGTTAGGTGAGCTTGATTTTACTGAGAGCTCATTTAAAACGAGTTTAGCGTTATACAATCGCATGCCGACTAAGACCATGCGAAACAATACGATTCGTATGTTACAGCAATATTCGACTCCAATCCCGATGTCACTTGTGGCTCAGCGCTTATTGATTGAGGGTGATAACCGAACAAAACAAAACTTTTCCGTGCTCGAGCCAACTGTGGGTAATGGATCTTTAATCGGTTTATTAACCCAAGAGCGTAATGCTTCTGTCTATGCGGTTGAGTTAGATCCCAAACGTGCTGAACGTACAAAAGCACTGACTCAAAATTATGAATGCACGGTTGTTACTGCAGATGCTACACAAATTGATTTTGAGCAAACGTTTAAGCAAAAAGTTGACTATGTGATTGCCAACCCTCCTTTTGGTGCTATGGATAAACTAGAACGTGTTGCACCAATTTTGGTTCAACAGCGTAACGGCGTAGATCCAAACCCATTATTGGTAGATCCATCAGAAAACGTCTGGTTCAGTACGGATAAATTGGACCATGCCATTCTGGTTAAATCACTAAACGCACGAAACGATCAAGGGCGTTCAGTTTTCATTATTGGCTCAGATAAACAGATTTCAGATGGTACGGTTGAGCGTAAATCAAAGAATTTACTTAATTATCTCTATAAGCATTATGAAGTTGAGGCGGTTGTAGAAATCCACGGCAATGCATATGCACGAAACGGCGCTAATCAAAATGTTCGTATGTTAGTGGTAGGCAATCGTAAAAACGAACAAGCGTTACTACAAACTTACCAATCTTCTGTGGTACCAGATAAGTTGAAAGTCATTACGGACTATGACGAACTTTGGGGATGGGCTAATAACGTAATCTATAATCGTTTGAATCCGAATAAGGATCTATACTTCAAGCCAACTACTCCGACTCCAGTTGAGCAACAAGCACAACAAGCACCAGTGGTTGAACCTGTTGTTGAGGTTAAGCCTGTTGAAAAAGAAAATGACGATTTGTTTGCCAGTCTAGGTGATGAACAGCCTGTTTCGCCACTTGAAGATATTGCATCAAGTGTAACGCCTACGTCTGCAGTCACTATGTTTGATGAAGTCGTGGTCGCTAAAGAAGAAGAGATTAAGCAAGAGGAAGCTGTCAAACCAAAACCGATGTTTGGTCGTAAACCTAAATCAAAACCGAATAAAGTTTCTTTTGACTTCGGAACCGTTGAAGTTAGTACGCAAACAACCAGTTCAGATGATGATGTACCTACACCAACTGAAGCTACACCAACGTTTGAAAATGAAAATGACAATGATTTCGTGCCTGAGGTAAAGAATCCGCACGAGAACCAAAATCTGGATGAAGACCTTGACGATGACGTTAATCTTCAAGTAGGTGATACCACGGCGACCAATGAGGGTGAAACACCTGAACAAACACCAGCTGAAGAACCAGCGGTAGAGCAAGTAAAACAGGAACCGGGTTTAACTGCTGAAGAGATTGCTAAGTTAAATTCTGAATTAGCGATCGGTACTGAGCAAAAAGAAGAACCGACTGTTGAATCTGACCAATCAAATTTACAGCCGATTGTTCCTGTTCCTAATGCTGAAAACACAACAGAACCAACTCCGGAAAATATATACCAAGTTAAGTATATACCGATGTCTATGGCATCTGAGCCAATTGCTTTAGTGGCTAAAAACCAGATTAAAGCGATTAATCAGGCAAATGCTCAATTGACTACACACATCCAAAATGTATTAGGTTTTGGGGGTATCAATTTCCAAGCTGAAGTCGATAATGGTAACTACCCTACTCTTGTTGATGCCTATGTCGCTAAGAAATTGCAATATGACAATTTTGATGCACTAAAGTCCGCTTTTGCATGTGAACAGGTCGATGCGGTTGCCCATATCATTTTACGTTTTGACCAAAACTTACCTGTGCTTATTGGCGACCAGACGGGTTTAGGTAAAGGTCGTATTGCAGCTGCGTGTTTACGATATAGTGCGTTAAGAGGAAAGCCCCCTGTTTTCCTTACAGATACAACGCAACTCTTGAACGACATTTGGCGTGATATTGTTGCTACAGACAGTGACAAGTTCTTTAAAGATCCGTTTATCTTTAACTCGGATGCTGTGATTAACCGCTTTGGTACTGAAGAGGTTTTATTCACTGGCCAAGATCTACCTAAGGAAATTGAAGATATTCCAGCGCAACATGACTTGGTATTGGCAACGTATAGCCAATTTAACCGACCAAACCGGAAACGTGCGTTATTGACTCGTTTTATTAATCAAGACACTGTTTTGGTGATGGATGAAACGCACCGTGCAGCATCCTTGAAATCAGCTACAAGTCAATTTTTCTTAGATGTTATTGATCAGACCAATCTAATTAATTTCCAGTCTGCATCGGCAATTAAGAAACCTGAAAATCTTGAATTCTTCCATAAATTGTTCCCTCGATCCGTATCTCGTAATGACTTACAAAAGGTTATCGATAATGCAGATGGTCCAATTTTGGAGTTTATTTCTGAAGGTTTGGTAGACAGCTCTGCCATGATTCGTAGAGAGCAAGATCTCTCGCACATTACCATTCAAACCTTTGTGCCAACTGAAGAGGAAATTAAGAAATTTCACAATTACTCAGATGTTCTTTCTGACATCTTGACGGACATGGTGAAATTTTCTAAAGATATTCGCCTCGATGCGCTAGAAAACATTGCCAATGATGATGATGCTGTTGCCAATTTAGACTTTCATCAGGATTCAGACGATCCGAAAAACCGTTTAAGTTTGAGTGTGATGAACTTTGGATCTCGAATGTACCAGATCCAAAAGCAATTCCTATTGGCATTGAAAACTGACTCTACAAGTGATGCTGTGATTCAGGCATTACATGAGGGTAGAAAGCCCGTGATTGGTTTGGAAAATACGGGTGAGAGTCTATTCAACATTTTGATGCAAAGTCGCATGGAAGCGATTTTAAAAGCAGATACGGCGCAAGACGTTACCGCTGATTCGCCTGAAAAAGAAAAAGCGTTTAATAACTTCAAGTCGGTATCGTCAGAAATTGAATTTCTTGAAAATGAGCTTCAAAAACTCATGATCAAAGAAAACCGTGACGCTGGCGATGAAAAAGCAGCGAAAAATATTCAAAAGGAATTGACTAAGCTTGAATATAAGCGCGGTAGCTATCTGCAAAGTCAAATTTCTGTTTTAGATGAACTCCCACAATTCCGTGACTTGCTTGAAGTGATGTTAGATCGCATCGATGTGGTGAAAGCTGAAGATAACTACGGTAACTCGTTCGTTAAGAAGCTCAGTACGGAAGTGACATTTAATGAAAACGGCGATCCAGTGGTAAGTCCGTATAAAATCATTTTGGATCGTATCAAAGAAAAGATTCAAAAGTTCCCTGACCTACCTTTGATGCCTTTGGACGTACTACGTAACAAGGTGACAAAAGCTGGCTTCAAGATTGATGAAATCTCTGGCCGTCAGATCCACTTAACGGAAACAAGAGACGGCAAATGGAAGGTTAATAAACAAGAGAACAATACGACACAAGGTAAGATTTTGGTTCAATCAAAATTCCAATCTGGTGAAATCGATGTTGTTATTGTGACTCGCTCTGGTTGTACGGGTATTTCTCTACATGCAGCCAAAAACCCTGATCCTACAATTCCATCGGATCACTTGCGCCAACGTGAGTTGTTTTTCTTGCAAAAACCTGAGAACTCTACCGATACGATTCAGATGATCGGTCGTGTGGGTCGCCGTGGTGAAGAATCACATCCGATTATGACGACAGTAGATTCGGGTATTCCAGCAGAAACACGTATGCACTTAATGATGATGCGTAAACTGTCTACCCTATCAGCGAACGTCTCTGCCAACTCAGAAACCAAGTTTAACGAAAACGATTATCCTGACATGCTCAACTACATTGGCAACCGGGTAGCGTTGGACTATTTAAAAAATAACGTAAACTTGGCGAACACACTTGATATTGATATTTCGGATGATGAAAAAGGACCATCATATCGCACGGCGCAAAACTATCATGTGAACCAGTTGCTATCTAAACTGATTTTGATGCCGATTAGTCAGCAAGAACAGGTTTATCAAGACTTGGTTGTTGACTATAACGATAAGATCCGTGAATTAGACTTGTTGGGTCGTAACCCTCTCAAGACCAACTTTTTAGACTGGAAAGCTAAAAAAGTCCGTGAGTTTGAAGTGAAGGACAACTTCTTTACCGTGACTTCAGAAACAGAAGCAGCCAAGATCAATACCTTTGATCTACCTGTGCGTTTTGAAGGTCTGCAATACATTGAACATGTTGAGCCATTACGTGCTGACAATCTAAAACTCATGTTCAAAGAAAGTGATGATTATCTGGTGCGTCAATTTAAACGTATCAATGAAAACATCAATGAAACGGTACACGGACTACTACACTATGCCTATAACTTTGAGGCATTGATGTACCAAAAATATGAAGGCTTTGCTAAGCAAAAGTTATTTTTCAAAAATGGGCAAATGCGTGGTGAAGTGATTCGTGATTATCGACACGAAGTATTTGATCATTTCGGTGTTGTTGAAGCCAATGTAAAACACATTGATGATATTCAATTTCGTAAACCTGATGATCACTCTGCAGATGCTTTTGAAAAAGTAGCTGAAGCGGTTTATCTTGCCAATGATCCTATTTTGACCTCTAACTTTGATCGCATGTATCGAATTGTTCAGGATCTAAAATTCTTGGCTCGTTCTATGGAAAGGAACGAAAAAGAAGGTCATTCAGCGCATGGGTTATTGTTCCTTATCTCAAAACCTAGTCTTTTTGATGATGAAGTGACGCCAGATCACAAAACAGGTGCTTTGCTACGTCTAGACCTACCGCCGTTACGTGTAGGTGCAATCACACCGAATGCGGTTAAGCTTGATTTGGTTTACCCTGGTGATAAGAAGTCGTTTAAAGTTCCACTGATCAATTACACCATGCAAAATGCCAAGCAAGACTTGGATTGGGTAGCTCCAGTGAGTGAAAAAGGACGTATTATCCTAAAACGCTTCAATCCTGAATTTTATTCTTATGCTGATGTGAATAGACGTCATGTTGAGGATCGTCAACCCTTGGTGAACTTATTTACTGAACAAAACAATTATTCCCGTTATACGCGTACCTATTTTGAGAAAGCGCCGTCTGGTGATGTCACACGACAAGCGATTACCTTAACGGGCAATATGTTCAAGGCACATAAGATTGTCAGCTCACTAGATCTACGACATTCAACCGTTATATTTACCGATGCTGATGGTATGCGTAACCGTGCGTTATTATTGCCATCAAATACACCAACTGACTTGTTTGAAAGCTCTCTTGAAAACCAAGTGACGTTTAAGCAAGTTAAAGAGATTGCGAACTTCTTTAATCAATTGCCTGTAAACATTGATTTCAACCGCAATAACTATGTGGGTACTAAGGTTAATTTCCCGTACAAGAAAGCAAGTATTGAGTTCTACTACAACGGGTCAGACTGCTTTAATGTGACGGTGAAATCTGTTGCAAAACAGTTCAATCGCTTTATGTCGAATACCAACGTATTCCATGATCCTAAAGGCGGTAAAACAGATGAATCGTTGAACATCCACTTTACTGAGCCAGGCCGTAATGAGTTTAGATTTGCGCTTGATCTCAAGGATGTTGAACGCTTTGTTGACGAGCTGGACAGTACAACCAAAATTGAAGCTGCCTTTTTGGATTTAAAATCTAAGCTTCCTGATGGTAATGATTACTTTTTAAATGAAATTAACCGTATGCTTAATCCTCCAGAAGAGCCAGCTTATAAGGCTGAGTTACCTAAGGGTAAAACCTTAGATAACGATCAAGAAATCCAGCAATTATCTTTCTAAAACCCTCCCTTAAAAGGTATATACCAGACCATACGTGAATAACAATTACGTGTGGTCTAGTTCGTATATACCATGTATCATATCCGTGACGATCACATTGACGTTTTAAAAAACAAATACAGGTATTTTATGTGCAACTCTAATCCCTTAGAGGAATCTTCTAATAACTCAGATTTAGTGGATTTTGACAGTGAATTAGACATCACAACTGGTTTTAATTCTGACTTTAAAGAAGACTTTATTTGGAATGTTGATACAGATTCTAAAAAGGACTCTTAAAACCAGGAAGGCCACCTGTCATAAGGATCAAATATGGACCAAAGCCCTAAACAAGATAATTTTGACGAGCAAACACTTGATCAACTGCAAGACGGCCAATCATTAACTTTCAATGAGGGCCTGGAACAGTGGGATGATTTAAGTTTGGACGGCGTGGAATTTCAATCCATCCAGCCTACGCCACAACAAAACAATGTTGCACAAGATCAATCGCAACAATACCAGTCTGAACCATATCCCAATGATCCCCTATCTGAACCTCCATTAATGGAAGAACCGCCAGTCATGCAAGATGATGGGTATCAAAATAATCAGTATGATCAGTATGATCAGTATGAACAATATGATCAGCCTATGGGCGGTAACTCTGTACCTCCTGGGCACCCAGATTATGATTACGCTCCCCCTCTTGAAGATACTCGGTTGAACGATGATGAACCGATGTTTTTTGACGAAGGTGATTATGAGCGTAGTAGTTACCCGAATTACGAGAATGAACGGTCCATCATTCCTGAAAACACGTTTGATCTTTCCGCTGTCACTGTCAATGATTTAGCTGAACTTGATCCTGTTCTGATTGGTAAAGTATTTGATGCACTTGAGCAAAGAGAGCCAGCCAGTCAATTAGAATTCTTTGCAGACATCGGGCTTGATCTGCAGAATGATGATGATCTTAAGTTTATTGCGGCTCTGAATAAAATCCAGACTAAAAACGCACTGGACCAAGGATTAGGCAATATTGCTGAAAATAACAGTTCATTGCCAGTTGAAGACCGTGTTTATACAACTGCAGACTCTAAATTATACCTATCAGACAATGATCCTGATTTCCTCCTTTCCAAAGAAGAGAATCCATTTGAAGCCGTTCAAGTGGCTGAAAAAACCCTCTTTAACTTTGAGACAAAATCTTTTATCACTCAGCCCTACTATGGTTTAAGCCTGAAGGGTGCAACTAAAGAAAATGCCCTCAACTTCCTGAGTAATCGTCAATTCGCGATTGAAGGCCTGATTAACCAAAACCAAGTCGTGCGTGAAGCAAAACAGCAGATCTACAACGAAGTTACGGGTGCACCGAATACCTATTTTTCAGGTGAATTAACCGATAAAAACCAAATTAACGCATTGATGCGCCAAGTGCGTGACTTTTGCTTAATTCGTGGGATTGAAGCTGAAGAACTTGGCTTAGTGCCAAAATCTATCGTCATGGATCAATGGCGTGTGAATAGCGACCATACAGCTGCTCGACTTGAACAACTTGAGATTCACTATCTTGAATTCAATACGGACACGTTAACCAAGGAAGTAATTCAGTTATTAGAAACCCGTGAACATAGCGACCAGTTACAAGCTGCTCTACTTTTGAAAGAACATAAAGAAAATCAGAAGACTAAAGAGACAGTAAAGGAAGATGTTGAATCAGCTGATCCGAATGCACCAAAAGGTACACCAAAGAGCACATTAAACATTGCTGGTGGTCCACAAGACAAAGCAAGTTTGGCTGCAAGTAGCGTTGCCTCTAAAAGCTTTAAGGATATGCGAAATGAGGAAGGTAACGAACGTCCTCCTTTAGCGCGTGAAAATAGCCACGGCCATCCACGAACGGTCGCTGATGAACTCGCTGCGCTCAGTGCAAAAATGATTGCAGTCATGATTGAACTGGTTAAGAAAACAATCAAGTTGATCATTGCAGCGATTATGGCCATGTTCAACAAGAACAAAAGCCTTGATAACCTGAAAAACATTTGGGATAAACCAATCAATCCTGATGTTACCGTTAAAAGTAACCATCCAGACGCACAACAACCCGAACAGCTTGCCAATACAGCCGATAAATCAAAATTGACTGAACTTGGTAAGAATGCCGATATTTTAAAACCGATCTCTAAAGAGCAAATGTTGCCTCTTTTAAACGATCCATATACCACTCAACTGAATAAAGACCGTGACGGCGTTACCTTAGAAGAATTCGATCTAAATGTCGGTAAAGTCTATGCCATTGACGGTGAACAATACATCGTGATTGATGTAGTCGGTAAGGATTCTGTCGAAGGTGTTGAATCCTCTACCCCATTTATCAAACTAGTTAAAGAAGCAGATTTACCGCCTCAAGTGGAAGGTAGCGATGCACCTACCCCGATTACGCCGTTCTATTTAGAAGCGATTGAAGACAAAGTAACGTTTCTCTCAATTGAAGAACTGCATGAAGGCATTAAGTCTGAAAAGATCCATGAGTTTGAAGGTCGCTTTTTTGAACCCATTTGTTCTCAGTATTTAGAACAAGCACGTATGTTCCTTGGTGCCGAATATCCATTAGGGCAAGATCCAGAACAAATGACTGAAGAAGCCAAAGCTTCATACAAAGATCAGTTTATTCAACGTGCCTATCAATCAGGTCAAATGATTTCGGATCAAGTAAAGAAAGCCAAATCTAAACTTTCAAACCTTTTGGGTAAGTTTAAAGGCAATACTGCAGAACAGTCGGCAACTCAATCAGCACCGCAAAGCCAAGACCAAAACAATGACGGTAAACCAATGAACCCTTATGACAGTATTTATGTTGATCATGATTCTGACTTAGAAGCATTCTTTAAAGACCGTCACAACAATGTTTCTAATGCTGAAATTGAACAGTTTGTCGGTATGGTTTATGAAGATGAAACAACCCAAACCAATATGGTTGTTTTGGATATAGCTTCCGATAATCTGGATAAACGTGCGATCGTTGTGCCTCTTTCGGTGATTGAAGATCTCGAAAATATCACTGAAAAAGATGTGCTTTATCTTAAAGACATCGTGAATGAATCCTCTACCGTTCCACTGTATGAGCTGGAGTCTGTCGAGCCGATAGACGAGTTAAATACGCTTGGTAAATTTTCAAGCGAATACTTAGACAAGCTCAAAGCCGATACCATCAACAATACTGCAGAACAGACTAATACTTACGCCAGATCTGCCGAACGTGAACTTGAACTTTCAAAAATGATTTTGGAAGGCAAGCTCAGTGTTGTAGGTGCTATGGTGAAAACGGATTACGGTCAATTCGTGGTACTGACTTCAGATTCGGAAGGTCATAAATCAATTGCACCCGAATACAACGCCGTGGCCATTACCAACCTTGATCGTCAAATTACCACGGAAGATATTATTAATGCCGGTATTACAACGATACCGCGTAAAGATATTTTAGAGTGGAATACTGTCACGGCGCTCAATGAAGAATCTGCCAATCAGGTGACTTATTTAGATCCTGAAGTTTACCAAGCAGTAAGTAATGCAATTCATCAAAATCGCGAAAAAGAATTGATTCAAACCTTGAGTACGTTACAACCCTCTGCAGCACTCAATAGCATCGGTTCAAAAATCATTACGCAAGATGGCAATACATATATTGGTCTATGCGCCAAAGATGATGGCAAATCAGGCGAGTACTACGCCGTAAAAGCTCCAGATAATCAACTCTCCCCGATTGGTGCAAGCTATATCAATGATGTTGGTGTTGAAGTCATTAGCCGTAGCCAAATTGCTGAATTTCAGAATGCGGAAAATAATCAGCAACAACTAATCAGCCATGATGTGTTTGTTACATTGCTAAATGCAGTCAATAACAGCAATGAACAAGAAGTACTTCACCTCTTCTCTAACTTGGACCAGGTGAAACAACAAATTAAAGATTCGTTATTCAGCGAAAAGGAAAGTGAAAAAGTGATTGAACAAAATCAATTTATTGAACAACTGAAAAACAATAACCTTGTGAAAGCCGATCACATTAACGCGCTTAATCAAATTGCTGATCAGATTCAAAATACGCAACTGAAAAATGTTGTTAAAGGTATGGCCTCAACCGTTGTTGCGCCTGAAAACTCTCAAAACGAGATGTATGTTCAAAGCTTTCTACATCTCAACCAACGCCTAGACACGTTACAACAAGATTTAAAGCTTCAAGCAGCATCAAATCTTATGAATGCTGAATATAAGCAACTTTTTGAATGTATGGATGATCATCTAGTACTACCTACTGCGTATGGTGATGCCAAGTTTGTAAACCTTAATAGTGTTGAGCCTCGTATTGTTGAATTTAGAAACTCGGCTGAAACAGGTCAAATCTTTGACAGCTTCAACGCCGTGATTGCCGAAACAGGAAACGTGGAAATTGCGCTTCAGCACTTAAAGCAAGAGATCTTAACCGATCACTATATCGCTGCGATTCATGAGGATGTGAAGTTACACCGTCTAGAACAGCAAGACATGGAAAAAATCAAAGAAGTGAATCAGATCCTTGAAGCTGATTTTGATAAAACTGGCCTACGCTTAGAAGCGCTCCAAGATGGTTTGAATCTCAATACTAAAAACTACTTAGACCAAGTAAAGCTTGAGAAAAATACGACATCTCAATTTTTGAGTGACCTTGATAAGCATATAGATTTAGAAGTCGCACGTAGAAACGATCATGACAATGATCAAACATTGGGGCGTTAATCATGGATCTCTATAAAAACGTAACTGGCGACATCGATGCGATGATTACTTTTGATAAAATCTTAGGTGGTTTTGGTCAAAATACAGTGAATACCACGCGTGAGCGTGTTCAAATCAACTCTAAGCATGAAAAGGTAGAGCGTGAGATTGAAGGTGCCAGTCCGTACCTTAAAAGCGATTATGAGCTATTTGTCGAGCATCACAATATG
Organism: Acinetobacter sp. WCHA55; assembly: GCF_002165305.2. Lineage (NCBI taxonomy): Bacteria > Pseudomonadati > Pseudomonadota > Gammaproteobacteria > Moraxellales > Moraxellaceae > Acinetobacter > Acinetobacter sp. WCHA55. Next base: position 44,824 of record NZ_CP032285.1, read on the forward strand.
TTGATGCAAGAGTATCGGGCAACTCAGCTACATTTACGCAATATCTTAGAAAAGAAAAATGAGGTTAAAAGCATTCAAAAGCTTGCGGATCTCTGCGAACGGCACCAGTGCTCCAACATCGCTCAATTATTCGTTGAAAAAAATGAAGATGAATATGTATTGCAATGCTTTCAAGACTTTCAGCAAGACTTAGAAAACAATAATGCTCTCCGAAAAGACTTTAATCACTTTTCAGACTCGTTTGAAGCCTACCGATACAATATGGAGATCTGTAATAAGCTTTCTGGTATCGATCAGCCGTTTACCCTTGAACGTCCGAATGACAGACAGTTGAATTTCGTTATCCATAGTCATGAAAACATCAATAAAACATTGTTGGACTATCAGGCGAAGATCATTGAGCAACAAACAACTGTAGACCAGCTCAAGCAAGATGCTTCCTATACTGCCCTATTTCCGATCGCAACCAATGATAAGAACATGTTCTCAATTGCAGCGACCGAAGTTTATGTAGAACAGTCACCAAAATATCAAGACTATCTTAAGGTCATTAAAAATGAGCTTAAGAACATAAACGAAACGGGTAAAAATACGTTTAGTCAGCATTACAAAGATACTATTACGCAAAGCAATCTTGAAAACGTTAAAACTAAAGAAAGCGCTTCAACTTATAGCAATGGGTTTTAATTAATTTTAAATAAAAACATTTAGGGTGTTTTAAGATAGAATCTAAATACCCTTTAATGGAGTTAAACATGATTCAAACTAAAATCACTGAACCGACAAGAACGCCGTTTAATCCTCATGGTTTTGCAGATGCAACGCCTTTACATGCGTTTTACTTGGAATTATTAGAAAAGGGATTAATCCATAAAGCTCTTGAAGAAGGTAATTTGGAATTTGAAAACCAAAACTTGTTCATGACGATCGATTGGGAATCAATAGACGTTCAAATGGATGCTTATACGTTTGATGTGAAATTAGATATTGTATGTGGCGTCATACTTGATGAACAAAAAGTCACGAATAGCATTCAAGTGTTTATTAATGAGCAAACTTTGTTTATAGCTTCAGCTAAAACCTTTAACCCTAAATCTGGTCTAACGCAAAGTCTTAACTTTGATATTCCTTTACGTGTTTTAAGTCAAATGGGCTATTACGCCCTACCTCTCAAAGAGGACTAAATCGTGGGAATGAGCATAGAAAGCCAAAACATAGCATTGTCTCAAGAGCCTACAACCTTTGTACCAGAAGCTTTTGTACACTCTATTAACTACTTTTGTCAGACCTTAGAGAACACTTTTCATTTTGATAAGCGTTCACTCAATTTCTTTGAACCAGGTACACCAAAAGAATACGGCTTGTATCTTACTGAACAGCATTGCCTTGTTTTTTTGAATGCTTGCAGTAGTGGCTATCTTGGCGAAACACGCAAAGTTACCAGCTTCACCGCTTTTGTGCTTTTAAATCAAAAAAATAATGAATCTGAAATGCTCGACATCACGTTAAACGATCCAAAACGTGTAGAGGAACATTTCAAAACTGCGTCTAAAGATCAGATCAATATTTACTTAAAGAACGTGCATGAATTAAGTAATTTTCTGAAAAATAAGTACTCGGATTCAGGTTTTTTAAAAGATATTGTGACTGAGGAAGGTTTTTCTAAAACCCTAAAGCCATCGGTTTTACAGGAATGCTTAAAAGAGGAAGTAGAGCTAATTAATACTTTAATGTGTTTGGTTAGTACTCAGTTTATATATATTACGACAGCTATTATTTTTAAGCGTCCTATTTTAAAAGAATTCATAAAACTATGTTTAACCAATGAGAAGTATATACTACAATATGGTGAAGAATGGTATTATGATTCTATATATAAGTTCGCTAAAAGGATATATGAGTTAAAACACCTTATAGCTACCTTATATTTAAGTAGTGAAGCTGTAGTAAAAGATGTTGTAGTGCTTTGCGAACTTGCTTCTAAAAAACATTAATCATAACTCTTTTAAAGGGCTAGATATGCGTAACAATCACAAGAAAGCTAAAAGGCTACAACAAGTTCGGGGCAAGACTTTAAGGACTAACCCTAATCTACAAAATGTTAAGCCAGCTTTTAAAACTAAAAGTGCTTTAAGCATTTTTGTTGCTACCGTTATTGGGTGTTCAAGTGCTATTGCAGTTCAACAAAGTTCCGTTGCTTCTGTTACCAGTAATACTCAAAACATGGGTAACTTAAACATCGCAACATCATCGACCATTGCAAGTAGCTCTGGTGGTGATACGCCTTTGTCGAATTCAAATAGCGGATATTATTCGTCTACCAGTTCTAATTCGTCATTCAACTCTACTGCTGCTGAAAACAACTTCATGGCGGTTAAAAAAGGTGAACAAGCAGCTGCTCAAAACATTCAAACCAATATTGAATCATGTGCAACTGATGGGATCGGTAAAGTCGTTAAAGACAACTTAGATCTACAAATGACGGTTTGGGGTCGTCCAATCGATATTAACAAAATGTTCAGTCCAGCTAGTCAAGGTGGCTGTTTTGCTGACATCGGTAAAATCATTGACCTTTCTGTGACTATTCCATCACTTGATACAATCATCAATGCAGCGCAACAAATGGTTGTCGATTACGCGACTAAAAAAGCGTGTGACGCAATGAAAACTGCAAGTACTGAACTTGTTGGCCCATTGAATGATGTTATAGGTGAAATCAACAAAGCGGGTCAATATACTGATGTATCGGGTGCGCTTGGTACTGCTGTGAATGGTCAACTTGGTAAACTTGATCCTGGTCTAGTTATGCCTAGCGGTGCTTTTGAGGGTGGAGATACTTATACAATCAATGGTAGTAGCTCGACTAGTCCAGTTTCTTATTCAACTGATCAAAAAGCCAGTACTAGCACACCGTCTAACGCAAAAACTTCAAGTTCAGAATCTACTTCTGTCACCCAATCAATTAAAGACTTTTTCTCTTAAGTTGGGGGTGGTATGAAAAATAGAAATAATCTGCGTAAAAGAAGAATTACTGTTAATCAGTTTTCACCTGTTAAAGCAATTGCGGTGGGTACTTTAACGGTTGGTCTATTATCCGTACCACTTTTTACCAATGCTTTTAGTCTTGGCACTATCCTTTCTGAGCTTGCAATACAAGCTCAGCAATTGATGGTACGTTCTGCTGTGCGTGTATCTACTCAACAAACAGCGGTCAGTGCAAATCAAATTGTTGATAACCAAACGCGTGATTCAGAAATGATCGTTGCTGGTATTCAAAGTGTCGATAAAAATATTGAGATCAAAAAAGCGATTTTAAATTCTGATACGAATGCTGCCCTCCCTGATTCAGCTTTTTGTACGGCTCTTGAAGAACGTGAACAAACCGATCTCAATAGAAACTTAAAAGACTTTAACGTTTCTAAATACATGCAAGATGTTTCAGGGAAACTTTTCTCAAATTCAACAGATGAAGCAACCTCACCATATGCGTTTCACTTGGCGACCTCGTGTGGCGTAGAAGAAGCAAAAATGGGTGTCTGTAATTTGATTCCAAATGGTCTGCAGTATGGCGACATTGATACTGCTTTTGTTTTTTCTCGTTCTCGACTTTCTGAACAGCAAGCGACTGTTGCATTGAACTACTCGTCAATTGCATCTAACAACGTTGTTCCAGTCGGATTGATGGAATGCTCTTCATCAACTTGCGTTGATTTTCAAAATAAATACATGGCTGGAAGTACTCTTTCATCACTGGCTAACTATTCGGTGGCTAATAATGTGATGCAACGCACTACACCAAACTCCAATGCTTCAGCCAAATTCTTTGAGTAATGACTATGAGAAAGCGTAAAAATACTTTAAGACAGCCTAAAGGAAAATCAAAGTTTGTACCTGTCATTTTAGGTGCAACTTTGGTGATTAGTAGTCCTGTTTTTGCTGAATGGGCTACGGTTGGTTTGGGTACGATTATGAGCGAGATGTCTTCTCAGATTCCTAAGCATGCAAGCAACCAAGCAAATGATATTCAACAAGTATCTCAAAGTACCCGTAGAAAGTTAGATGATTCGACTGAAAACATCGTTGCAGCGCTTAAAGTTGCGGTGAAGCAAAAGGCGCAAGCTGCTAACCAAATTACCGATGCGACAACTAAAAACACCCAAACTATTGCCTCTGGTATTCAAGCGCTTTTACAGTCAGATACCATGAAAAAAGCACAATTTGCTTATGGCGCCAATACTGGTCAAGGCTTTAAGTCTTGTGAGGTTTTGGCTGAAAATACAAATATGTCGAGTGCATCTGGTCAAGTGATTGATCAAGCAGCTGATATGGCGACTCAAACTTCTCAAGTCGGCGGTAAATTAGTTGGCTCTCAACAGGAAGTGATTAATCAACGCCTAAACGTGCATAAAGCTGAATTCTGTACGGTTGCTGAAGCACAAGCTGGTCAATGTACGTTGTCTAAATTACCGGGTGGCGATACCAATGCTTCCCTACTGTTTAAGTCTGTTGCACCTGGCTCAAAAGAAGCTCTTGCAAGACATTACGTGCGTGAAAACATTTTAGGTACACCAGATAAATCATTGTCTAATGCAACGGCACGTACTCCAGCTGGTCGAGATTATTTGCAAGCAACCAACCAAAAAACAGCTTTACTTGCTATGCCAGCGTATAGCTTGGCGGTTATTGACGCGCAAAATACAAAATCATTCAAAGATATTGACGGCAAAATGGTGTCTGCCAACGATTTGATCGACCAAACAATCGCACGTTACTACGGTGGTCCTGAAGCTAAAAAATGGCAAATGGCGATGGCGATGCAAGATCCACGCGGTCTACTTAAAGAAGCCAATATCATTAACGGCGTTTCTGTTTATTTAGATCTTCAAACTTACAAGCAAAGTTTGCGTGAAGAAGGTTTATTGTCTGCATTACTTTTAGCGAAATCTCAGCCGATAAAAGATGATGTGAAAACGAAATACGGCCAGTCAGTGAAAGTTAAGCTTTCACAAACTATGCCTCAATTTTAAGGAGACTAAATAATGCGTACTCCGAAAAGAACATCACGTAAAGTTATGAAAGCGCCACAAGCGCACGGCTCTCGTTCAAAAATTAGTGCACTCGGTTTAACCCTCGCCATTACTAGCGGTTCTGCATCTGCTTATTACTGTGCTTCCGTGGGCAACCCGATGGCAGTAAATACCTTGAATATGCTTATTCAACAGGCTGATGCGGTGGAAAGCGCTGCGTTACGTGCGTTGGACACAAACTTATCTTTGGGCATTAAAAAGCAACAAGATGATGTGACGGCAGCGATTAAGATCCTGACGAAACAAGAGGCTGTATCTGCTCAAGGTATTTCAGATAACGCACATAAAAACGCACAAAGTCTTGTAACGGCGTACCAAGCTGTTAAACAAAGTGAGCAAATGAAAAAAGCTCAATTTGAGTTTGGTGCACATGGCCAAGCATTTAAAGCGTGTGAAGTTTTAGGCGATCGTGAACAAGCTCAACAAGACAATAAATCTGCTGATAGTTCAATTTTAAATAAAGTTGGCTCTGAAGTGGTTGCTGCGCCTGGTGTCTACATGAACCCTCACAAAGCACAAGAAGCTATGTTACAAGCTCATAATGAGTTTTGTACCACTTCTCAGGCTGCGTCTGGACTATGTGGTGCTGCTGGTGAAAATGCTGGTCTAAGTTTACAAGCTTCAACTTTATTCACGACTGCAGCGCCAGACACGGCGATGGCTCGTGCTCAAAATGCATTGATCAACAACATGGTTGGTCTACCTGATGCTCCAATTGACGGTAGAATTGCGAAAACATCTGCTGGTCAAGATTATGTGATGGCTAAACTGGCGAAAGATGCTTTAACTTCTCCAGCAATTACCTCTTTGAAAGCAATTCAAGCGCAATACTCCCCTGTTGCTGGTGGTGGTACCAATAGTCATGATTCAAGTACCAAACTTGCACCGATGCAACACTTGGAAAAAAGTGTCTCTCGTTATTTAGGTTCAGGGCAAGATTACAAAGACTTTGCTAAATCACAAGCGATTAAAGATGAACGTGGTTTGATGGTCGATGGTTTAATTCAAAGTACTGAACGCTTGAACTTGCAATATCAACAATACAAGTCAAATGAACGTAAAGAAGCGGTATTGGCTGCGCTAGTTTCTGCTGAAAGCAAATTAACTGACGGCTCAATTGAAGTGACTGATCGTTCTAAGTCTACGGGTAACATTCGTAGGATTGCACTTTCACAAGCAATGGCAAGTAAATAGCCTGATTTTTTCATTATCAGGCTGATAATGAAAAAAACTTAAAAAAAAGGGATGGTTTTAAGCCATCCCTTTCTTTGTTTAAAACCCTTTTAGATAGTTTCTTTATATAAATTCTCTTATAATCTTTAGTATATACCGTTCAAAAGTAACCGATGGTGCTTTGATATTTTAATTAAAAGATGCTTATACATATTGCCATGGAGTTTATATGTCAACTAAAAAGAAATGGTTGGATCTGAGTAGCTTTGGCGCTCAACTTGTAGTAACCCCTAAAACTGATTTAAGAAACCAAGCAGCCATTATTAAGATTAAAGATGTTGAGCTTTTAGAGAAAAAGTTGAACACATCCTTAAACAGCTTCTTAACAGGTTTAAAACAGACTGGAAAGTTTGTTTATATCACCAATGAGCAAAATAACGACCTTAGTTTTATGTATAAGAGTTCGCAAGATAGTCTCTCTCTTGCTGACATAAAATCTGTTTTTCCTTACGACTCTAAAAATGACCTCATTGAAATGGATATGTCAGATATATATCTGCAAAACCCAATGAGTAGTGCTGAAAAAAACCAGTGGCAATCCCTATTTGAACTCAATAATCAAAAGTCCGTTGTGCTTTACCAAGCAAAACAGCAAAAACCGTTTGCCCCAAATACAACCATTATGGGTGCGGTTAAACAATTCAATAAAGCAGATTTAGGCTGGAATAAGCTACCGACATTACTGCAGTCCGTAGATCCATTGCCGTTGGCTGATTTAGACCATTACGGGTACCAAGCAGATAAAACACTGACTCGTTATTATGTTGATAAAGAAGCAGCGCTAAATGCTGGACTCATAGAAGATACGATAGAGCCTATTGAACTAAGCAAACAGCTAGTGATTTCGGTTAATTCAGGCGGTGAAGTACTTGCCCTAAAAGATATTACGCAAATTCCTGAGCTGACCAATTATAAAATATCTTCACATCCAGCATGGCCAGCGTATAACAGCTTACCGAAGCAATTTATTGATATTCGAGAGCTGAATAAGGGGCTGAATACGAGCATTGATCCAATTGTGAATGCGCTTAGATCGGATGATCATGCCGTTAATCACCAAGGATTGATCAAGCTTCAAACCTTAGTCACGAAAATCAATGACTGTTTGTATTCATACGAAGAAAACAGCATCCCGTCAGCATTGGCACCATTTGGTATAGAAACAACTGCGTTACAGCTGGTGGACAATGATTGGAAAGTTTGGGAATACAACAACCAAACTTTAGATGTAGAAGAATTCGACCTTGCCGATAAGATTAAGGACCTGATCCAAAGCGTTCAAAATAATATTAATAATTTAAGAACATTTGATCCCTACTCAATTGGTGATAGCAGTTTTGATCGTGAATTAATTTATGAAAGTTTGGATGACATCGGTACAAGTTTAGAAAGCTTGGATCTCAATCAAATTAAGCAAACCATACCGCCTGAACCTAAGGTTCCAGTAAAACGTTTGTTCAATCGAATTGATCACTTTTTTAGACACACCAAGTTTAAGCCGAACATTCCAGAACCAGTCATTAAGGACTCTTTGACTAAACTCGCTTTAATGCGAAAAATTAAGCAAGAATACCTACAAAAAATTGCAAAGCTCAAAGAAGAACGTCAAGCGATTGTTGAAGCGAAAGCAACACATACCATCAGTGAGCGTATTGAAAAAGCGGTTGCGATTCAAGTCGCTGTTGCTACTGAAAATGCGTATGTTTTGGATCAGCAAGCCTATGACGATCAAGCTTATGAAATGGAATTGGCATTAAGTCAGTTAAACATTGCTTCTACGCGTCTGAACAATCTTTATGATAGTTTTTTTGATTCAGTGATAGACCGTGAAGAATACGGCACGGATCTGGATAACTTCCTACAAAGCGTTGTCACCGATGATGAATTGCAAGATGAAATGCAACGTCTATTGGATGAGGCGAACGAGTTTGAAGCTACTCACACCTCAAATGACATTGACATTTATCATTTCAACGTTGATCTAGGTGAAGAACCTAACGGGCTTTGGAATGAAGCTGTTAACCAGTTTGATGTGGTTCATTATTATGATGAACAAGATCAAGAGTTATCTGCAGTCGAAAAGTTTGAATATTCTATTTTGGGATATTCACCATCTCAAGAATCTGCAATGCCAGATTTTAACGATATGGTGTTCTCGAATGCTGTATCAGTGCTGGATAACAGTATTGAGGACATGATTGCGACCAGTGCTGAAAATGTAGGTAAAAACTACTTTTCATTTCATCAGCAAATGCCTCGTATTCTTCAACAACTGCATAGTATTAATAGCCAATTTACGGCGCTTGGTGATGGTGATGCCCATAGCATTGCATCACAATATTTATCAGATGAAAGCTTAGAGCGATTCTATAACCTGTTAGAACAGGACGGTAACTACAAGGGTTTTAATAAGCGCATCGATGTGGCTCATGTGCTTTCTGAGCTGAGTAGCAATATTGGCAACAATCCTGACTCCCCTATCCTTAACCGATTACCTGATATTAGGTCGCAACTCAATCATGCGATAAATGAGGAATTACGTGTACGCACGAATCCTGGTAATGCACTGGCCAACGCGATTGTTTTTGCTGCGACCAATGAAGTTTTGTCTTTAAAAGAAACACTCGAAAAAGATGAAATCTATGTGGTAGACAGCTTTCAAAACTATCTGCCTAAGGTGATACATAAAGACCACTTCAACTCAAATACACAAGAACAGCTTTTTGCCTTAAATAAAAAGGTCGCGGTAAGTATGGCGTATAAGCGCTATCTACAAGACTTTTATCAAAATGCCGTGGGTGAAGAGTCTAAATCTGAGGCGGTTATTGCCATTATTAATAATGAGCACAAGCATATTTTGACGGCACTAGGTTATCTAACACCGACCTACAATGAAGTCACGGCACCAAAAAACTCGAAAATTGAAAATGTCGTCACGTTGACTGAAGAAGCGGTAAAAACCTACCTAGCTGAAGGTAACGCTTTGATGGTTGAGCCTGAAGTTAGCGCACGTTCTTTGGCGGTGTATAGCAGTACGATAGCATCTGATCAGAACTTCATTCGCTTACTACCGATGGATCTAGGTCAAAAGGTTAGTTCATTACAAAAGCAAAAAACCATTATGATTAATGGTGCTTCTTCGTTTGAACATATCCTGAGCTCTAATCCGATCAGCGAAAACAAGCTGACCTATGATGACCTTAAGAATGTAATTCTTAATCGTATTTTGACCAAGGAAGCGGTACCGAAATATGAAAAAGGCTTAAAGCTTGATATTGAAGTTAAGAATGTCTATGAGCATGCATCAAGTTTCTTGCCACTTGAAAAGACCGATGTTAACAGTGAAAATGACTTTGGCAATCTCTTTAAACATGGGCTTGTGCTTGAAGCATTACAATCGACTCCAGACTCACTCAAGAATGGATTTAACCTCAACCGTGATTTAATCAATTCTGCCCTACTGCAGTCATTTGAAAATCGTTCTATTGAAGAATGGACGGCACTAAAAAATAAATCTCTCGAGACAAAAACGGGATCTCTTTTAAGCATTATCACCAATCCTGAACGCATTAAAGAGTTTGAGTTTCCTGAGATAAATATTTATCTCACGGTTTCACCAGCTGATGAACAAAAGCACGGTGCGATTAACTTATATTTCAGCGGTGAACAGATTCCGTCTACCGATCGCTTAATCGTTAAATCAAGTCTGAATGACTTAGCTGCAGACGATAAGGCGCTGTTTAAAGCTTTGACGCTTAGCAATGATTCAGTTTTAAGTACGCAAGAGCAAATGCAGTACTTGATCGACTCATTAGAAAAACGCTATCAGATCTTCCAGTCGATCGAAAACCTACACCTTAAAGAAAAGGTATTGTTTAACCCTGAGTTGGACGATTACAAGGCATTAACTTTACGTGATGCCGATAATCAATACATCGATCCAACGGCGAAACAAGATCTAATCGATTTTGTGAAAAGCAATGATGTGATGACCAATGTTGATTTGATGAACGTCTTTACCGACTACATCAATCAAAAAGAAATGGATCAAGCGTTTGAAAACGGCTCCAAAATTATTGTGGCCAATGACGGTGCTGATTTAGTGATTTCTGTCATTGATAAAGACACACCAGTTTTACAGCATGATCAATTACGGGTTTTTGATAATGTTGAGCAGTTTGCTAAATTCAACGAGCGTGGTGGATTGTTTAAAGACTTCCAGTTAAACGGGATAAAAGCGCATCTTGTGGACCAAGTATTAAATGATCTTGGGTTACGTGAAAACATACTGCAGACAATCAAGGTGCCATTATCACCAAGTTTTGAAAATATTGATGTTAAAGGCCTTAATGAGATTGTGGCTGTTAATATTTCAACATTGGTCAATAAAATTGATTTTGCCTTTGGTGAAAAGCTACTTGAATCTAAAGACCGGTTCGATCTCGCGATTAAAGTTGCCGATGATCAAGCTCCGTTAAAACTGGCCATTGTGAATAATGCCGAACATCAGCAATTTGTTGATCAAGGCTATAAAATTCTTCCTACGCCAAAGCACCCGAACTCTAAGAACTTCTTAATTACTGATTTTGCAAAATCATTCAAAAAAGCAGAATTATTTAAGTCTCGCGATCAAGTATATAAACCTGAACATATGGTTCAAAGCGCACCTGTTGTAGAAGTTGCCCAAGAACCATTGGTTGAAGAACCGACCGTAACTGAGCCTGAAGTTCAAAAGCCTACTGAACCAGAAGTACAGGAAACAACGGTAGAAGTTGTAGAGCCGACTGAGCCAGTTGCTCCAGAACAAACATCACTGTTTGAGTCTGAGGGTAAGCCTGAAGCTGAAGCACCAAAAGAGCCAAAAACAACCAAACCGAAAGCCACTGAGCCACGTTCTGAAGTTGGACTTATTGAAGATACGGGTATGAAAATGCCTGGTGCGAAAAAGGATCTGTATGGTCCACGTTTATCGCTCAGTCAGATTCAAGATATGTCGCTTTTGCAAGTCAAAAACCTAATTACGCGTGACAAAATTTGGAAAAAGGAATCGGTTTTACAAGCAAAAGAAGCTGGTCGAGATATTTACATTCACTTGCTGACTGACGCTGTACGTAAGATGACGAATGATCAGCCACGTTATCCGCTTGAAAATGCCACTGAAGAACAGTTTAAAAAAGTAGGTGCTGGATACTATGACGCTGTTTTAAGTATGCGTGATGCATTAATGGAAGCAAAAACAGTTCGTGAATTTATTCCTAATGCATGTGATTTATACGTTCGTTTGAATGAAGACAAAGATCTGTTCACGGCGTTTAAATCATTAGATCGGTCATTATTTTCATTGGTAGAAAGCTATGCTGAATATGCTGCCACTGACATGATTATTAGTTCTGAATTGGCGAAAACCGATAGTAGTGAAGCACGTAAAACGCTCACTGAAGCACTTCATCATTTAAGGAAAGAGTTACCGCCAGTTAAAGGCACCTACTCTATCTATAAAAAAATACGTAGTGCGATTGATGCCAAACCGTTCCAAGACAAAGTAAAAGCGACTGTTACTTTTAGAAGTGGCAACATTATAGATTCGAGTACGCTATTTAGCAGATCTGATGCTGGTCTATCTGAACAGGTCATGGATCTGTTAACTGCTAAAAAAACCAAAGACGCAACTGCAGAGAATGATGATACTCAAGAAGTCTCGTTATCTGAAAAGAATGTATCGCACATTGTAGATGACACGGCGAGTACCTTAGATGCCCTATTCAAAGAGTATGCTAAGCCTCGTACTATGCGTAAGGCATTCAAGCTCAGTGATGTGGTTGTGACGGAAAACATTGCTTCACGTAATGGCCAAGATGTTACAGCACATACCTTGCAAGCGACCTTTGGATTTAAAGCCGTAGAGTTTGGCGAGTACTTGAACCAGAGCGATCGTCAAATCGCGTTAAATAACGCATATGACGGTTGTTTCGCTCTTGCTAAGGCACTTGATATAGATCCGAAATTTGTTGGCTTTAACGGTATGTTGGGTGTTGCTTTTGGTTCGCGTGGACGTTCCGCTGCGATGGCACATTATGAGCCATCTAACCGTGTGATTAACTTAACCAAGAATTCAGGTTTTGGCTCGTTTGGTCATGAATTTTTCCATGCCTATGACCATCTCATTTTTAGTGCGATGACACGCAATCAACCAAAAATGATGATGGAAAACGTACAGCCTTATCTAACTCGTTTTGCAGAATTGAATAACATTAAGTCTGAGAAGTATGCCAACATTAACCAAGATTTGTTGCAAGCTGCAGCCAAAGTAAATCAAGCGATGTATTACTTGCCAATGAAAAAGGATGACTCGATAGAAGTACTTCGCACGAATCTTGAGAATCAAGTCAAGTTTTATGAAACCAGCATCAAAACGATTTTGGATAAAACATTGGTAGATCAACCTGACATTGTTGATTTGTTTACGCCAGATAGAGACAGCATAAAAGAGAAAATTAATACGTTTATTGCGGAACGTGGCAAGTTGCATACTGAACTATCTTCATTGATTAACTTCGCTAATCGTCATGAAGATCCTGAACTTTTCCAAAAGGACGCCATACAACATAGACGTTATATGCACGTTGCCCAAGGCTTGCATAAGTTCTTGTCTGAAAATGAGTATCCAATCCCACGGACTGAGCTCAACAAATATATCTCGCAATCTCGTTCTGAAATTGATCATGATCGTGTCTTTGCAGCGCAAGTACTTGGTGCAGCGAACAGTACAGTCTTTAGATCAGTTGTATTCCGTGATTATCGACAAATGTTGCGTAGTCAGTTTGCGATATGTGCACTCGACTTCATCAAAGAAAACAGCCCTAAACCATTGTCAGATGAACACTTAAAGTTAATTTCTTTAAGCTTACAGACGAACGATCGCTTAACATCAACTAATCAATCTCAGCTAAAAACTGATTTCTACAAAAATGCGATGGTATTAGAGGGCTTAACAAGTGCTAAGAAGCCGTATTGGACGACCGCACATGAAATGTTTGCCCGTAGTGGTGAGCAGTACTTACAAGTGACCTTAGCAGAAATGAACTTGCGTAATGATTGGCTTGTTTACCCATGTCCTGAAGGTGGTTCATCTTCTGTAACTCAACCGCATGGTATAGAAAAAGATGCAATCATGAAGGAGATTCGCGAATTTACGGTGAAAGGCCTGGACTATATTCAGGAAAATATTGCTGAACTGCGTTTTGCTGATCATCAGCAGTATGTCAGAAATGCAATGCACTTCTTCCAACCGGGTACAGATCAACATGAGAACCTAGTTAAATGGAATGAAGTCATTAATGAGATGTCACAAGCTGAATACGATGAATATTGGACTAAGCTCATGACCAACATTGAAGTACAAGCAGATCCAGAATTAAGCAAACAAAAGAATAGCGATCCTGAATTGGCACTATAAGCAATTTTGAGATCTTGGATGCTATCCCCTGTGGGTGGCATCTTTTTTTTATTTAAATCTTATAAATGGAATCAGGGGGCACTATGGCAATAGCAATTCCAAAGCAATTTGCTGGTTTTGGTCTAGCAGTTGCAATTATATCTGTGGCTAATCATTTCGGATTGGTCGATCTCTTTGCTCAAAGTGCTACACGGGCAATATCGAAACAAGCTCAATCAGTAGAGTCAGCCAATCCAGGCCAACCGAATGAACCTGAAAACGGTCTACAAATGGCAAAAGACTATGCTGAACATCAAAAAATGGTAGCCAATAGTGCAGCCATGCCATTTAAAAAAGAAGTGATTAATGTTTCCAGTATGGAAAACACACAACATTTTGGTCCTGTTTCAATGGAATCTCAAAATGTTGATACTGTGTTTATCATTCGAGATAAGGCCACTAAAAGGTTACGAGCCGTTGTTCAGGTACCCAAAAAGCAAACTGTCAATATATCTCTTCCAATTGGTCAATACACCATTCAATATGCCCAAAACAATTATATTAAGGATGCTCCATGGCAAGGATTAAATAAGTTTTGGGGATACGGCACTACCTTTTTAGAAAGTAACCTTGAGCATAATGTTACCTTGGTCCAATATCCGAATAATAGTGGCTACTTTATTCGTGGTACTGGAATTATTGTAGGTGTAGAAGATGGCACCCAACCAGACGAACTCGCTAAAAACGAATTTGTTAAAATGTAACCATCAGCTTTAAGCAAGATGTCACCTATACGGTGGCATTTTTATTTATAAAAAAAGAAAGAATAGTGCACGGTTTTAGATGGTTTTATTAAAAATGATAGGTATTTAAACAGTGCTATTTACTCGGTATATACTATTTTAAAGAATAACGCCTAAACCCTCCCTCAAAGTTAATTTTTTAGTTTAATATAAGCACATATAAGTACTCGTAAGAGTCGTTTTAAAGTCTTGGATCATGCTATGTGACCAAGTAGGAGACTATAAAGTGAATGAAGTTAAATGGCCTAATTTAACTGGTCTTGGTGCGCGTCTTGTAGTATCGCCAGCCAACAATTTTCGCCCAAAAACGGCGATGCTTGTTGTTAATGAATTTGAGCAATTCAAAAAATCTATTGAACAAAACAGTTCTAAGCAATTTGAACAAGTGTTAATGGATGCCCATTTTTATGAAGTGCAAAATGATGATGGTATTCATGCGTACTACTATAAGAACCCGGCAAAGTCTGGTATCGATCTAAACGATCTTCAGAAGGTCTTTCCAGCGTTTACCAACGATATGAAAGTACCGACTAAGCAAGAAGATATTTATCTCACCAATCTACCGTTTAAGAAGAACATTCCGAACTGGAAAAGTTACTTCGCATCAGCGACCGAACGCCTTTCTGCTTTCCCTGAAGTGTATGTCAGTAAGCTAAACAATGGATCTAATATCCTTGATACGCTGAAAACCAGTCTTCAGGAATCGAACAAATCCTACTTGGCTCAATTTCAGTCTTCAAAAATTCCTTTTAATCGTCTTCAAGATTATGGCTATGAAAATATCTTCTCTAAAGTCTATCTAGATGAAGAATCGGCGATGGCCAGTGGCGAAAGTCTAGATAATCTAGCCAAAATTAAGTTGTCTCCATTTGCAGTACCCGTCAATTACGAAAAAGATGGTTCGTTACTGATTATTGATGACTTGCGCCATATTCCTGAAATCTTTGCTCATGATCCGTATGAAGCATTGGGGTTAAATGACAATATTAACCTGGTGCATTTTGCTCATGAATACGAGTCCACTTTTAATCAGCTGATTGAGCATGGCCGTGGCAACAGAATGTTTAACATGAGCTTTAAAGATGTTGATGCTTATGTACAAAAATTAGCTTCTGATCTTGTTGTGATAGACCGTGTGTTTAATCAACAGCAATTGCCGTATCCAAAGCTATTAGAATCAGCTAAACAAGGTATTCCAGCTTTTTATAAAGATGAACACGGCACATGGATGGCGTCTAAACAAGGTATTGAAACACGCCTTGTAGATAAGATGGTGTATGACGCTGCCATGCTTCGCCATGATGTCTTACAACAAATGGTACGCCAGATGCCAACAGGTAAAGTTTTCTTTGCCGATCTGAGCCAAGAGTTCTCTGAATTCTCTGTAAACATCGTTCCTAAGTTTAATGCGCTCTATGATCACCAATCTGCTGAAATCAAACAGCGTAAACTAGAAGAACAACTCAATGAATCAAATGTTAACGAGATCTTGAATGACCTTGATGTTAATTTTGAGGCAACTGAGAAGGCATCTATTACTGAGTCTGATCTACTCAACATTGCAAATGACCTCCCTACTCCAGAAATTGATGATGTTGCCGTACTTAAAGAGCTCTTAAAGTTTCCTGAAGAATTATTGGATGCAAGAGGCAATGACAAGGTGCGTGATTTCGCGCCGTCTATGCTTGAAATTAGACAGATCTTGGATGTCTATGTCATTCCTAAGGCTACTGAACAAGCTCAACAAATTGAGAAGCAATATAGTGATTATCTAAATCAGAAATATGCTGAAATTCAAGATGTCGTGCGCTCAGCTACACAAACAAAAAACTTCAGCGTAGATGATATTCAAGCGATCTCTGACGAAATCGACACACACAATGTTGAGATCTCAAAACAGTACAATGAAGTTAAAAAAGTCTTATGGCAAAGTGAAACTTTGGTATCTGGCATTACGTCTGCAACAAATACCTTTTTGTTTAATAAAAACAGCTTCTACTACGCTAAAGATGAAAACGGCAAATTTGTAGGTTTTGAATCTGAAGTAGAAAGCAATCAACATAAAGCGGATCTGTTCAAATTACTATCTAAGCAATTCGACAATCAATTGGTTTCAATTAACACGCCTGAGCTTCAGGAATTTGTGAATAATGAAACTGCAGTTGATATGTTGATGTCACGCACGAACAATTATGTTGAGCAAAATATCAATGATTTTGTTGCTGGTGATTTTTCTGCGCCTTTAGAGCTAGAGCAAGATGTACAGCGTTTAGAGTTAAGCGATCTGTGCACGGCTGATCTTGCTAATAACGATAAATTAGCTTCAGCGTATTTTGAAGAGTTTACTCGGCTTCTTGATGAATCAAACTTTGATGAAGCATTTTTAAAACAATCTCTATCACAAACTAAAAGTGCGTCATTCTTAAAGAACGGTGTAAATGAGATTTTATTCCGTAATTTATTGGTGCCAAATGCAAGTGAAAACTTCAATCGTAAGACTAAATCTGATTCTGTTCCTGAGGATATTCTTGCTAAAACTTCATCACATACAGATGGGTTTAGTCTGGACCGTCAGTTCAATCGCTTTGTTGAAGTTCAAAGCTTCCAAAAGGCATTAACAGCCAAATATCCGCAACAAGACTGGTCATTTATCACAAAGGATGACCGTGGCGAAAACATCAAGTCGATTGCTGAAGATATGCAGTCTGACATGGAAGAAGACCGTAAAGATGCAAAGGATCTGTTGTCGAGTATCGAACGTCAGTTTTATTCTAAAAATTCGACCTTATTTGTCTCGAACATGGATCTCGCTGCAGATGAAATCTATGTTCAGATTAAACCAACGGGTGACATTGACGATTTAAAAGTTAAAACCGTTAAATCAAATGAATTTGATGAAAACAAACATTTTTCATTGTCTACCGATGGCTACAAAGCAACAAATCAAGCGTATGCGAACATTGCCAAGTATTTTGTTGAAAAAACCCTATATCTAGAAGATGGCGATTATGACAAGGCACAAAAACTAGCTGCCTTAGTGATTGCTGGTGAAGATAAAGAGCTCAAACAAGAAACTAAGAAAGTCTTTGGTGTAGAGCTGACTGCAGATGACTTGAAGCAAGTCCAAAGCATGCAGTTAGAAGATGGTAAGCTCCAGTTAAACAAAACTGCCCTACCGAACCACAACTACAACAACATTCAGCTATTCAACTATCTGAACCTGATTGATATTAATCAGCGTACAGTTTTTGGCAAATTTGATGTTGAAGTACAAAAAGAATTTGAGGTGATTAAGGATCTTCTCAAACCTAATGTAGCTTTTCAGAATAACGTTAAATATTTTTCTCTAACAGCTGAAGAAGAGAACGTACAGTTCAATAGTGAATCTGAATACTTTAACACTCAGCTAGAAAATGCTGTAAAGCACTATGAAGATCACCACGGCGCAATCAAGATCCCTGATCATGATTTGTTTATAACTGTGTTTCAAAAGAATGATCTTCAGTATATACGCCTCTACAATCATAAAGACAAAAATGCGCCGTTTATTGGGCATTCAGTTTCCCTAGATGCCAATATACATAAGGCTACTGGCTTTAATGATAGAGATGCGGTTAAAACGTCTGCGAATGCTTTGTTTAAGTTATCGACTTCACGCAACAGCATGACGTTTATGCCTCCAGCTAAGTTCACTTTTGAAAAATATTACGAGTCAGATCTCAACTTCTTCAAAGCTAAAGATAGTCAGCAAACTTTAATCAATAAAGTGTTTACGTCTTTACCAAACAAGATGTTCCAGTACATTTCTGATCATCCATCTAATTTCAACTCTAAATTAGATTTCATCAGCAATCTTAATTCTGCAACATACGAAAAGTTTGAGGATCTTAGCTACGATAAAAAACCGAATGAAGTCACTGAGCTTCTGAGCAACATCTCTCCAGCGTACACCTATGTTATCGCTCATGTAGATGGCCAGACAGCAATCATGCCTAAAAACTTAACCAAAGTTTTTGATGTTCAGGCATTTGAAGAAGTTCATCCGTTTGATTTGGTGAACTCTAAACTTCAGAAAAGTGATCTTAAAGAACTTTTTAGCAATGGTATCAATGGTGAACCTGATCCGTTCATTAATAAGCTCAAATTTAGTGTTGTATTAAACCGTGTAGGTAATCCAGAACTTGAGGATATTCAGCCTAGATTTATGTTAGAGCAGATCGCCGTGAATGAGGCGTTTGCAGAAAAATATAAAACCTTAACCGCTTTAAATGAAGTCAATGCCGTCATGCTTGAGCATGTCAAAGCATTACAAGATACGATTAAACAGGCTTATGCTGAGCATTTTGTAGGTTCCAACCCTAAAGTTCACCAATACAAGTTGCTAAACAAATCATCTCAACAAGATGAAACACCGCAATTGTTTATGGTTGATACGGACTATGAGCCTCAATTAACTGCCGTGCTTCTTCGTATACCGTCTCATGACTATCAGTATCAATTGATTACTGGTTTTGATGATGTAGACCAGTTTAGTCACGAAATCTTAAATGCTATCGAATCTAAGGTTAATTTCGGTACCACTTTAGAGCAATTAGCACTATCTAACTTGCCTGAAATTCAGATTAAACACAAAACTGACTTTGAGAATAAACAGTTAGCAAGTTTGCATTTCCAAACTTTGATTACGAATACGCTTGGTGCTCTATACGATCAAACCGCACACATAAAGCCGTATATCAAAACTGAAAATCACAAATTGTTTTTGGCCATCAAGCCATCGACCGACAATGAATATGCATCGGTTAAACTTTTTGGTGATAAGTCCGATATTCACGGTGATTACAAGTCTCTGTGCGTTTTTCCTGTTAAAAGTATGCGCTCAGTTGAAGATGTCTTACAACTTCAAAACCGTGTGTTTACTGACTTCACGTTTATCGATCAATTGGTACCAAAAGACAAATATGTGCCTGTTGATGTAAAGGTAGAGCCAAGTGACTCCCCTGCTATGTACTTAGGTGATGTAGGTGCCAAGTTTGGCGGTGCACATAAAGATCGCTACGGTGAATACATTTCATTGGAATATATTTCAGCGACATCAGCCGATCAAACAGCTACGGACTATCGAAAAGCAAAAATCGTTGCAAATAAAGAATTCCAAGCTTGGTACACCAATACGCCACTCGGTATTGATGACAAAATATTCGTAAAGGCAATGTATGACTACTGCCCAACTAAACCGTTATTCTCTAAAAATGCGTTGATGCTTGATAGCCAACGAGCGACAGAATTACGTGCGTATGTGGCTGTTGTTTCTAACATCAGAAATTTGATGGTAGATACTCAAGAAGAGTTGATTCATGCGGTAAGAAACAATAAAAGCTTATCTGCTGAAAGTCTTGGTATGACTGATCGCCAACGTAAAGACTATATCGGGCTTTATAGTAAAGGTACCAAGAACAACTACAAAAACTACTTCGAATTGCTTAGCAATTTGAATGAGTACTACATTATGCCAGAACATACAGGCGGTATCAGTGTTCAGCTTGAGAAAATCATCGAAAAAACGATTGATAAAGAACTCAGTGAGATTCTATCAACAGGTAAGATCTTTGATTTTTACGGTAAGTCGAAAGTCACTAAAGATGTGAGCGATGCGATCAGCAACATGCAACGTACTGGCTTATATTCAACTGTGCTTGAACCATACGTTCTGAAAAGTGCGATTGAAAGTGGTTTAGTTAAAGCTGAATCTGCACCTATTTATGTTAAAGATCCTGTTGCACCAGTTATAGAAGCAACGACTGAAGCTGTGAATACACCTAAAGCACCACGTTTGCCGTCATTTACCAGTGAAGTGAAAAAACTTGAAAATGGCTTTGTGACTGAAAAAGTCCAATCAAGTATTTACGGATTGTTAAATTACTCTCGTACTGGTCCTGATCATCGCCAAGGTGCCGATGTGGATTCATTCAAGCTTAAAGATGACTTTTCTATCCGTGGTGTTGAAGTAGGCAATAAAGTTAGTCCTGTGGCTCAACAGTTGGTTAATGCCGTGTATGACTCATTGGCTGACTTAAAACAACTCATGGGCTTTAAATCAAACAATGGTTTATTGAACTTGGGTGTTGCTTTGGCTTCACGCGGAATTAAAGGATCTGCAGCGCATTTTGAACTGTCTAAGAACGTGGTTAACTTAACTCGTGATAGCGGATCTGGAAGTTTGGCTCATGAGTATGGCCATGCGCTAGATGCACACTTGGGAATGTTGGAAAAAGCGGAAGTATATAAAAATCACGCTCAAATGAATCGTTCTGTACTTCAGGACTATTATGAAGACATCCCTAATTTTGAGATACCAGGTGCACGACACTTCTTATCAAATATGTTGGATGCTGGATACTCCCCTGTTACTGAGTCCGGTCGTGCTTTTGAAAAGGTACATCGTGCGATGATGAATGAGCCAGTTCAGCCAATGAAAAATTACGGTCAAGTACTTCATGAGAATGCTGAGACTGCAATCAAGGCGTACCACACTGTTGCTGATTCAATGCATGATGAAGTGATTAAGAATAAAGAGAATTATCCTAATTCTACGCGCAAAACCTTAAACAGCTTCTTTGACTGGCACCAAAAGCACTATGAAGATCTCATTCGCCGTCAGTTTGAGAAAATTGAAGAGTACTTGAAGAAGTATGAGCGTGAATATAAAGCTGATACAAACCTATCTTTCTTCAGTACAGTTCAAGACAAGGTGGATGTCATTGTCTCTAAAATTAACACTGACATTAATGCTATAAGCTTTAAGTCGTTTGAGCGCTATCAGCAAAAACTTAATGATATGCGCCAGCCAGAACATCATTTACCTACAACCGGTTTGGAAGAAAAAATTACAGGTGTTGCGAACGCAGCGAATGTGGATTTAAAAACACTATCGCAAAACCTATCTGAATACTTGATAGAGTCATCTAAATACAAGTTCTATAACCTGGTAGAGAAGTACATGCCTGAGGGAGTTAAAAATCCTCATACTCAAATGCAAAACTTCTTTGATAAGTCGCAAGACGTTGAAGTTAACGTAGGTGATATTCGTTTTAGTGACAATCTATCGCGTTATAAAAAGGACTGTTTAAATATCGACAGTGCTGAAAATCGTGCAACGCCGTATTACGCGACCAGTACCGAAATGTTTGCTCGTTATTTTGAGACTTATTTGTACTCTAAAGTTTCAAATGAAAATGAAATGAAAAACTCATTTTTAATTGACGGCTACCCTACCGTACAACCTAAAGGTTTAGAGTTTGAGATCTGCAGAAACTTGACTGAACAATTAGTCGAAACTTGTGTGAATGAAATATTTGATCAAGATCTGCAAAACGAAAATACCCAAAAAATTATTGCTGAAGTTTCGATTGAAAAAGAAAATGAAGCTGACCAATTAAGACTTGAGATGTGAGATAACTAAATGCAATACGAAAATATTCATGAAGCAAAAACGCCACTTAAAAGCATGATTACTCGTAGTCATGCCTATATTCGCCTGTTGGTAGAAAAAAGTATGGCTGATGGTATTAAGTTTAAATATCACAACGGTAGACGTTTAACTCAAATTGATGATCCTGAGCGTGTTGTTTCTCAAATCTTCCCTTATTTTTTCCGTTTAGTTTTCTTGGAAATATCAACTTATTACGGTCAAACATTTGATGGTCTTAAGTTTCATTCTAAGAAACGTGCAACAGGAACATTGCAATTAGAGGTCAGTATTCTTGAAGACAAAATACCGAACCAATTAGAGTTTTTCACCTTTATTAGTTACGTTTTTAACTATGGGTTTTTAAAAAATCAATTCCATGAAGACTTAACCCTTTTAACCAAAGCAACAAAGTTTGCCAGTTAAAAGTTAGATCCATTTTAAATCTTAGATTTAGGTATATACTAAAAATAATTTTTAAATATTTAAACTTTCAATGTGGCTTTATAATCAAATAAATCCATATTGATTTAGAAACAAGTTAGATATTTCTGAATTAAAAGTGTGGCGAAAGTATCAGTTTTATAAGTCAAACAGTCTGCAGTCTTTTAAGTAACTGTTGTAACGAAATAGTCATAACTGAGTCGCTGTACATTTGATGTGTATGCCCTTTTATTAATCCCATTGGAGATGATCGAATGCAAAAACCATTGCATGAAAATCTTGAAAACTTTCTGCCTTACTTGAAAAGTGAACTCGCTGCCAAAGGTATTTTAAGTGCGTCACTCAAAACCATCTTTTTGAACTACATTGATCAGATCACAAAAGAGAATAGATTCGTCAGCCATACCAATACGACCGATCGACAAATTGTATATATAGAACGTGGCGATGATGCATTGATGTTGCGCTTTAAATATTTTGTTGAAAATAATGAGTACTTAGAAGTTGAGTTAATCATCACGGATACTCATGTAAAGTTGGTTTATGCTGAATCACCAGAATTACACTTGCTTTATGATGATGAAACACCAATTTGCTTAGATGCTGGCCAGTTAATCAAGTGTACCAATGACTATGGAACATCACTTGCTACTTTAATTAGCGCCCTATTCCAATGTTTACTCAGTGATGATCCACAAAAAAATATCCAAGACGTACTTAATCAAACTAATCTTTTTGACAAAGTTTCAGATGAAAATGCCGAATTAAACAAGGGTTCACATGATTTCGATAACCGACAAAATCAAGCAAATATCTGGGTTTTCTGATTCAGATTCAGAAGTTGTTAAGGATAGTGTTTTATCCTTATCTACTGCTTTGTGGATCATGAATATACTCATGTCTACAAATTTTGTTATTGGTTTAACCAAGAGAGATCAGAAGCTTTTTGATAATGCCAAAGAAACACTGATTACTGAAATGAAGCGGTTAAATTACAATCTTAGCGATTATAAAGTACTCCCTGTTTCAAAAAAGAATGAACCGCTTTTGCTTCAAATTAAACTTGAACAAAAATCAGATCGGATCATAGATTTAGTCAATGCCAATTTAAAGGATTTATCCAAAGACGAGTCCATGGTTATTGAAGTTCTTTATGCAAATTTAATGAATAGTAATAGTGGTGTTTGCATCACTATAAGCGATATTCATGATAAAACAGCGCTTCAAGTCAGTGAGATTCTTACTGACATTTCAAAAGAATTAAAGGTATCTACTTTATCCGATGTTCTTGATATTTATGCACGACCAATTGAACATAATAATGCCAAGGTGAGCTTTACCCTGGTGAACCCATGGGCATTATCAACCGATAGAAAAAAGACTCTTTGCATTGCTGCACCCATATTCAATGAATACAACAGTCCATTTAAATTAATTGCACTTCTTCAAAATATCATTTATCTAATTAATCAGAAGTGTACTAAAGAGACGGACCTTCTATTCGATTCCATTAACCTACCAAAATTTCAAAATAGACTTTTTGGCCAAAGCTTTTTTTATATTAATTAGGACTAACCATGAAAAACCAAACACGCCCATTTACTGTAGTGTTGTTGGCTCCTATTGCAGAACAACCTATTCATGCTTTAGTTGCGCCATCAGGTGATTCAATTCTGTTATCACAAGATACGAAAGTCTCTACTCTCGCAAATTGTCCAGATATGATCGAATCTGAGTTCGGTACATATGATGAATTTCTTATCGAACATCGCGATCAATTTATGCTGTTTAACCAAGTCGCATCTGATTTAGATCCTGATCTAATTTTTCCTAAAGTGCATTCAGACCTACTTGAAGATAGCTTATGTATTATTCGTTCTATTTTCGCTTTTGAACGTTTCAAATTAGAAGAAGAACAAAAGAATGCTACTCGTAAAGAGCCTAAAGAAATTAATCAAGAATATTTAATGAAACGTGCGATAGACCAGGCAATGACTTTAGAGCAAGATGTTTCTGACCTTTCATCAAATGTAGAGCGCTTACAAAGCCCCATGTCTTAAACTCCATTAAATATATTTAAAATTAACTTTAAACCCTCTCTTAAAACTTATATGCTTATTAGTAATAGTTTAAGGGTGTGGTTTAAAGTATTTTTAGATGGATACAAATTTAGTTTTTTTCGATGACTTTAACGCTACTTCTAACACCTCTTCTGGTGAAAATCACCGTTCTTTAAATAACGTACTATTCTTCTTTCTCAACTATCATAAAGGTACGTTTTTAGCTGATACGATATTTTTTGATACCCACTATCAAACAATTGACAACCGTAATATTGTCGGGGTTTTGCCTGTTCTTTTTAGTATCTGCCAGATTGACCGTTCAGAAGGTCACACCGGGCAAATAGTCGATATTCAACAGGATCTAAATAACGTAGATGAAGATGATTATGAACCTGTAATTGATATAGATGATACGCAAACATTTAACTTGTTCTACCACTTCCTTAAACCATCCAATGATGCACCTGTAAAACCACACCTTAATAAACTAAAAGTATTACCAGACAACTTAATCGATTCGATTAAACACCATGAGCTTTTAAATTACATTCTTGCTCTCATTGAGAATAAGATCTGGACCGATTCTGATGTATTTAAGTATGAGTACAAAAATAGGTTTTTGTTTTGCGTTTTTATCTATTTGTCCAAGACCGTAGATCTAAGTTTTAATAGCTCTCACGCTTCTTTCACGAGCTGGCTTGAACTGCGTAACCTATCTTGGTTTGGTGCTAATGAAGTTGATACCAGTAACTTTGCAACATTAGAGCTTTATATACATGCCCTATCCTACACGCTTAAACTGGCAAACCATATTGTAAAAGCAATCATCAATAATAATGTGACGCCGTTTAAAGTTGCACCGCAAGAAGAATTGTTTTACTTTTTTGCTGAACGTACAGACGCACGTTCTCCTAATGAAGAGACTACACCGCCGTATACGCCAGCGGAAGATGATGAAACTTTTTCCACTGAACTTTCTAGTGCTCCAGTACCAGCACCGTCAAATAAGGAAACACCAAAAGTAACCGATGCTTATTTATTGGTTGGTGCGGATCTTGAGGATTCTGAGTCCACAACATCAGAAAAGAATGTGATTACTCAAGACTTCAACTACCAAGCACGTTTAAATGAATTATATGAGCTGTCAAAATTCATCAAAGATGAAATTATAGATGCTCCAATCATTTCTATTAATCAAGCGTGGAATATAGTGCAAGATAAATGGAAGTTTTATCTCGATACTTTTTCAAGTAGCTACTTCAATATGAATGATTTTGAGAAGACGGCTATTCTTAAACAATTGAAATCACTCAAAGCCAGTATTTTTATGAACTGGTTTGATATTAAGTCGGGTGCTGGCCAGCAAGTATTTATTGATCTAGTGTCATACGACACGTTTAAGATTGAGTTTCTTTCTTCTGAAGCTAAGATGATCCAAACTTACATGAAGAACCGTATTAAAAATCAGATGTATTTTGAAACTACGGCGCCACAACCAAAGTTTTTGAGAAATCTAAACAACTTATTTAATGAACGTGTCGATACGCAAAAAATTAAAGACATAGAAAACACTGAACTTTTGTTGAAGGTGAATGGCATTCTTGACGGTGTTACCAAAGATCTCATTGACAATATCAATCTGCATTTATCAAATGACATTTATCTTGTGAACTACTTTTCTAATGTAGATAAGGAACTGGAACCGCCCAAATATCACTTATTAGATATTTTGCTTCGTACTTCAGTGCTTAACCTTATCTATGTTTGTCCTACAGCATCACTCAATGCAACCAAGGATCTTCTAAATGCAATCACTGATCCTGAAATTGAGGTTTCAGCTTTTGACACATTCGACCGCAAACAATATCAAAATCAAATTGTAAAAGAACTCGCATGTTCATTCCGTCAGCGCATAGATCCATCTGAACTTTTGAAGCTAGATATTACGTAGAGTAAGCGTCCGCTGAACCCCATGCCTATTTTTTAATTCGGTTCAGGTTTCCAGCGGTGTGGTAGCAATTCTTCAATCTGAGTCACTTTATGTGTCGGCAACCTTTTCAGCACATCACTTAAATAGGCATAGGGATCCAGCCCATTCAGCTTTGCTGACTGGATTAATGTCATAATATTGGCTGCTCGCTGACCGCTGCGCAGCGAACCTGCAAATAACCAGTTCTTACGTCCCAACGCCCAGGGGCGCATCTGGTTTTCCACCCAGTTATTGCAAATCGGTAGATTGCCATCATCCAGATAGCGGCTTAAGGCTGGCCAACGCTTCAGAGTGTAATTGATCGCCTTGGCGGTTGGAGAACTCGATGGCACAGTCAGTTGATGTTGGTTGAGCCATTCATACAGTTGTTGCATCACCGGTTGACTATGCTGTTGTCGGTATTCGCGGCGCTGTTCTGCTGTACCATCGGTCTTTTTCCTGAGTTCTGCTTCTATGGCATACAGTTTCTGAATCAGCACTAATGCCTGTTCAGCGACCTGACTTTTTTTGGTCACATGCAGTTCATGGAATTTACGACGCGCATGCGCCATGCAGCCCACCTGTCATTTCCAATGAACTATGCGACATTACAAAGAACTGTGCGACAAAATTAAAAAAGTTAATAACACCTAAAAGAAGAGTAAATTGCTTCAAAATAGTCAAATGTATTCCTAACTTTTAAAAAACTTCAGCCATATCTTTTGTATTTATATTTTTCATTAAATTTATTTTCTACTACGATTCCTCTATTACATGTTCTTGGGAAAGTTTGTTCAGATGCTGAACCATGAAGAAATACTGCCCATGTAAAGTGCGGGTAACTAAACTAGTTATTGGCTTACGCATAGTTGGATCTATTAACTTACGCAATTCATTACTATCATAAGTGCGTGTCTTAAGTAGGCCATCTGGCAGAATATTATTACTATTTAAGTTCTTAACCAATAAGCCTACATTTTTTTCATCACCATATACAGAAAGGCTAATTCCGTAATCTTCTCGTGCAGTCATTACAAACACACCAGATATATGTTTATATTCGTCCGATTGAAATCTATCTGTTGATACAGGGCTGCCATTATCTTTAAATACATCAGTTCTTGTATTCCATTTAAGTTGATAAGGCTCAGTTGGGGATTCTGGAGGCTGCCAATAAGGCCTGTCTAAACCTAATAAAGCTTCTATAACAAGTGGTAAACCACTTGACCCTTTTTGTACCTCTTCAGTTACCCCAACCATATAGACATCTAGTGGATAAAACAATGAGTCATTTACAACAATTACAACTGGCTCATCTTCAGGAATAATTTTCTTCTCAATATAACCTTTTATAATATTAGCCTTAGTTTCTATAACCCCTGTCATTTTCAACAATGCTAAAGAATTCTCTCGACAATTAGTTTCATGTTTTGGAAATAACCGTCCTTGCACATCTTCCAAGATTTGCACCATTTCATCATTTGGATTCGGAGTAACAACTTCAAACCAAACTGTTTTCCCGTTTTTTGTAGCTTTGAAATCAGGTCCGAAATCTTTACTACTCAATTCAAATCCATCTCTTAAAAGACGGTCAGCAACAATTAATTCACCCAATCTTTGATGATATTGTTGTTCTAATAAAATAGCCGTGTCGAATTGGGTATCATTAAGTTCATAACCATAAAAGCGTTCTGTTAATGCTTCAAGACTTTTAAGTGCTAATTCAATTAACTCTTCACAGCCAGGATAACGCCCAAGTAAAATTTTCTTCCACTTTTCCAACAGAATATCTAGAATCTTACATTTCGCATCTTCAGTCATTATCTCGCCTCAAACAATCAAAATTAACTTACCCAAAAAACCCAATCGCCCTTAAACCTGATTTTTATAAGAATAAATCACTTTAACATTCCCAAAAAATGATCAAAGATTTAATAAAGTGGCCTTTTCTAAATACTCAAAAGTTAAGCTACCTCTCACAAGAACACTGATCATTTTCTATCTTTGCCATAATATTCTCATGCTCAAATTTTGATATAAGATTTCAAGTAAATTTAAAAAAATCAAATAAAATGTAAAATCAAAAACACTATATATTGTGCCTGAATAAAAAACTACTACTACATAAAGCAAGATTAGATAAAAATGAAACATTTTAGGAATAATTTGAAGAAAAATTTGCATATGCTTTTTTGTTCAGTTATTATTCGATTAACTTGATCTGTAAGTCAATGATCTTGGAGGTGAATATGACTCATTTCAATCCTGACATGCTTAGTATTGCACGAAACTTTCGTGGTCTTAGTCAAACTGAACTAATTGCTGTAATGGGACAGTCTATTACCCAGGCTTCATTATCTAAAATTGAAAGTGGGGACTTAAAACCCTCCGATGAAGTTATCCAAAATCTATCCAATGCCCTACATTTCCCTATACGATTTTTCGAACATATTGAAAAGCTAAATGCACTACCAATTAGTTTGCATGCATATAGAAAAAAAAGCTCTACCACAGCTAAAGCATTGAGCCGCATGAATGCTGAAATGATGTTAAAAATGGGCCATGTACAAACATTAGAATTGTTCACAAATGTGCCAAAAAGAAAAAATTCCTTACCAACTTTTAAAATTGGCCTAGATGTAAACACTCCTCAAGAAGCGGCTAAAAAGCTTAGATCATTGTGGGCGTTAGGAAATGAACCTCTTGAAAACCTAACTGCCACTGTGGAAGATGCAGGGGTTTTAGTCTTTTTATGCGACTTTAAAGATAACAATGTTGATGGCGTATCCTTAAAAATTCATGGTGTGTCTCCATGCGTATTTCTAAATGCAAACCAGCCAAATGACAGAATACGCTTCACATTAGCACATGAGCTTGGGCATTTGGTCCTCCATGAAGAGCCATCTGAGTTCATGGAAAAAGAAGCAAATGACTTTGCTGCCGAATTCTTAATGCCAGAAGAAAAAATTATTGACCAATTAGGTTCAACCAATTTAGCTCATTATCTAAGACTTAAAAAGGAATGGAAAACCTCAATGGCGGCCTTAATCTATAGGGCGTCAGAGTTAGGAACTATAACTTCAAGTCAAAGTGCCAATTTATGGCGGCAAATGGCTATGCGTGGTTATCGTAAAGTTGAACCAAATGAATTGGATCGAGAAGCGACATATAGAGTAGCTTCAATGCTCTTTGACTACGCAATAGACGCAAAAAAAACATCAACATCTGTCATTAGTGAGTTATCTCAATTATTTGACTTATATGAAGATGACTTTAAAAAACTATATTATTTTGACCTAGATTCAATGGAGACCATCGAGATGGTTTCATAAATTAAAAAGCCGACTCTATTGGGTAGAGTCGGCTTGATAGATTTTCACACAGGAAAGGCATATGGCTCTAAGCCCTACGCATACCTCATGTTAGATCTGGCTGTCAGAACCCCATTCTAACATTTAGGCCCGTAAATCTCAAGATTTACCCGCTTATTTTGGTATGCGTCCTGAAAAACGAGCCGCCAAAATAGGAGGGCTAACAATGCCTACCGAAAATCAAGACTTCGTGTTTTGTAAATCTTATCGCCATAAATCTGGAAAAATTATTGTCCATCCAACTGGATATTTTAAATTTCCTAGAACTCGGCCATTGAAAGAAGAAAAGGATGCTATCCGTAATAAAAAATCGGATGATCCTGATAACTCAAACTCAATATCGTAAACGAGGTTAAATAACCTACTGCTGTGCAACAAAGTTCACAGCAGTAGGTTACTTAATTTTTCTGATCGCACTTAATTTTATGCCCCATTTTAGTACATGGGCTCAGAGAGAATTATGACAACTCAACAGCAGTTTCTTGACCTACTTTCCGATATTGAACCATCTACAACAACGGTTAATGATTGTTCAAGCGCACATAATACGCTTCGTGATGCTTTAAAAGTGCATAATGAATTCAGCAAAGTACATGTGCATACGTTCTTATCAGGTTCTTATAAAAGAAATACGGCAGTACGTCCGACCACCATAGGCGGGATTACACAAAGACCAGATGTAGATATTATTGCTCGCACCAACCATACAATTAACGATGATCCCCAAATTGTCTTAGATGCAGTCCATACAGCATTAAAGGATATTGGATATACCGATCTTACCGTTAACCGTCGTTCAGTAAATGTTAAGTTGAAAAAAGTTGATATGGATGTTGTCCCTATCATTTCAGATGGATATGGTGGCTATCTGATTCCAGACATTCATCTTGAAGAATGGCTAGTTACCAACCCTCCAGCCCATACCGAGTGGACTGTTGAGGTGAATAAAAATGCAAATGGTCGATTTAAGCCTCTTGTGAAGCTATTTAAATGGTGGCGTCGTGAGAACTTATCTGATTTAAAACGACCAAAAGGATTCATTTTAGAATGCCTGGTTGCCAAGCATATGAATTACTACGAATCCAACTATGAAAAGTTGTTTGTTTATCTTTTAGAAACAATCAGGGATTCTTATGGGATTTATGCGTCACTAGGCATAATTCCACATTTAGAAGATCCTGGTGTTGCAGGCAATAATGTTTTTTCTGCGGTCACAGCAGATGAGTTCAAAACCTTTTATGAAAAGGTAAAAGAACAAGCTGCTATTGCACGAAATGCCTTAAATGAAACAGATGATGATAAAGCATTAGCTCTATGGCGGCAGGTCTTGGGTAATCGTTTTCCTCGTTCGGCATCACACAAAAGTGCAAATTCTGCTGATATGGCCAGCTCTTTAATCCGTTCAGCTTTAGGTGCAGGATTAACATTTCCATCAACCCCTGTTTATCCAAATAAACCAGGAGGCTTTGCGTAATGGAACTGCTAAAAACACCATTAGAACGCTTGATTCAAGAACGGCAGTTATTGACCGATCTTGAAAATGAGGAAAACAGTTTTAAGATTCAGGAGTGGAACTCAACAGACACTAATGAACTGCATTTAAACTTCTCTCTCAAGATAGGAACTATAGATTTTAATGGTGTTTTAGTATATCCAGAGCTTTTCCCAGAGCTACCAGCATATATACGCCCACAAAACTCTGGTGAAAGATGGAGTATCTTGCACCAGTACGGTGGCTCAGGAGTGCTGTGTCTAGAATACGGTCCAGATAATTGGAATACCAATATCAGTGGAGTGGAACTAATTAGAAGTGCCCAGATTCTTTTATTAACAGACGCAATGACTGTATTGGAGATGGATGTAGAACCTGTGCCCTCTAGGCATTCTGAAACAATAGGTCAAAAATTAAGAGGTATTTCAGAAAGGTTCATTGAAACACCAATGTTACGTCACATACTCTTAAATAGTGACCCTGAAAAAATGGACTTTAAGGTTGCCATCTCAAGCTTTCGGGACAAGACTGTTATTGTTCCAACAAATATTCAGAACAAACCTCTACCTGACATCGTCCCATCATTTTCTAATGAAAGATTTGAATTGTCTGGATGGGCAATAAGAGTTGATTCTGTTCATTTATTAAAGGAATCTGTAAATGATCGACTTTCGTTAGAATCCTTTTTAGGCAATTTATGGCCTACTCAGGAGGAATTCACAAGTTCCATAAAGCCTCTATTGTTATATGACTTAAAAGGTAACTTGGAACTATTCTTAATTAATAATACAGCACCACTTTTCGTAAGTTATCCAGCTATTAATCTACATGATGATCAGAATCAAAGATTGCCAGCACAATTTAGCAATATCAATGATGCAAAGATAGTAATTATTGGTCTTGGATCGTTAGGAAGTAAAATTGCAATTTCACTGGCACGGTCTGGCTGTAAAAACTTTCTACTTATTGATGATGATATTCTGGCACCCCAGAATCTTGTCCGTAATGAACTCAACTGGTTAGATGTTGGCTTTGCTAAAACCCATGCTGTTGAAAGAGCATTAAAACGAACTGCATTAGACATGCAGGTTGAAACGTATGAAATGCAAATTGGTGGACAGGAAAATCCTCATTTAAATTCCAATATTGCTAATGCCATTAGTACATGTAATCTGATTATTGATGCCACAGCAAGCTCACATACATTTCTAACCTTAGCTGCGATTGCTAAAAGAAAACATATACCAATGGTATGGGGTGAAATCTTTGGTGGCGGTGGTGGAGCAATGATGGCCCGTAGTCGCCCAACGTTAGATGCCTCACCTTTAGAGCTTCGCAATCATATTTATGGTGTCTTACAAACGTTGGAACCAATCCCAGAAGGCAAAGTTAATAATTACGGCTTTCAAACACAAAACCAAACATATATTGCATCAGATGCAGATGTAACGGCTCTTGCAGCGTCTATGACTCAGTTCATATTAGATACTTTATGTACAATTGATGAGCAATCCTCTTATCCATATTCAGCATATTTAATAGGGTTCCGTAAATATTGGATATTTCAATGTCCTTTTGATACCCATCCTATCGATTGTTCAGGTGCGTTAGTAACAGAATCTCCTACGGATAAACAGATATCTGAAAGTGAAAATGGCAATTCTATTGAAGAACCTGAACCGATGAAAGGTTAATACTAATGCTGAAAATATCCATTCCTACTGATATACAAATTTTACTGATAAAAGCCCTGTTGAAGTCTGGAACCCACGAATGTGGCGGTGTTTTAATGGGTGAGCATATAGGTACAAACCATTTTAGAGTTAGCTCATTAACTGTTCAAAAGAGTGGAACGATAGCATCCTTTGTACGTGGAATTACGGATGCTATTAAAGCAATTCGCCTTTTTCATAAATCAACAAACAATAATTATCAAAAATTTAACTATTTAGGTGAATGGCATAGCCATCCTCTCTTTAGTGTACAACCCAGCAGTAAAGACCATCACACCATGAGGGAATTGGTGTCCGACCCAAAAGTGGGTGCAAATTTCGTAGTCTTACTGATTTTTCATTTAAAAAACAATCATCTTGAGGGCAGTGCCCACACCTACCTACCAGATGGTTCCTGTTACCCATCCACCCTAAATTTAGAGAGATAATAATGAGTGCAAGTCTGTTAGAAAAACAATCAACTGGTGGTGCAATTGCACGAGTAGGGTTTGAGTATCAGGATGCTTTTGTATTAAAGAACTTGCCTCTCTGGCTATCTGAAAGTGCTTTTAGCCACATTGTGAGTGAATCAATAGGTGATGTCGAGGTTTGCTACTTCTCTTCAGAAAACGAGTTACAGCGTGTCATGTATGAAGCCAAAAATCATCCGCTGACTTCTACAGATTTTTGGAAAGAAATTAAGCGCTTCAAGGAGGCTTTTGATATTCCATCAGGTGAATATACTCGCTTTGGTTTAGTATGCCCACTCTATACCTCTACACTTCACCCATTTCTTGCCCAAATTGAGAGAATTAGAGGTGTTGGTTCTTCATACAGTGCAGATTCTGTGATTTTACAAAAAAGTCGTCAGGATATTATTCAGTGGTGTAGCGATAAAGGATTCGAAACCTCACTTGCTGAGTTCGCACTTGATCATGTTGATTTCCTGTCTTTCAATGCTGAAGATAGTGACTCTGTATTTATAGGTGAAATTGAAGAGAAATTATCCAATATTGAACTCACTACACGTAAAGCCAAACAGTTAAGAGATCAGTTTAAAAACCTGATTTCTCGTTCTTCTTTTGGTCCAATATATCGCAAAGACTTTGAAAATTTTATTTGCCATGCTCTTGAAGAAGATAGAAGCCAGTGGCTATTAGATCCTATTAAAATTAATCTTTCAGCATCATCCAGTCAGTATCAAGACTTAAACTTAGATATTAGTGATTTCAATGGTCCTGATCGTGCTCAAAAAACCTCCAGCGACTGGAACAACCTAATCAAAAAAGCAGTATCGATTGGGGATTTCATTCATAGCAGTGGTGACCGTAGAACCCTCCTTATAGATGGCAAACAAAGAATGTCCACCGCATGTATGCTTGGCTATGTTTTTAGTGCCACACGTAATTTCCTACTTGAAATAGAACATAATGGCCTCGCATATCGCACTGATGACCATAAGCAAAAAGAGGGACAATTTTTTACTAAAATCGACGCTGTTGAACGACAGGGTGAAACTGAAGCCATAGTCACTATCGGATTTCCTACAGCTATAGGTAACGACATTGACTCTACGATTAATGAAGTAAAGAACTTGCCTAGATTGAATTTAGAAAGCTCCCATGCCATTGATAATATGGAGACTCTAAATCTTGCTGTGAGAGAGGCAAAATCTGCTTTAGTTTCATTTAAATCCGAAAATAAGTTATCTAAATTACACCTCTTTATTAAAGCACCCTCAGTTTTTGCAATGGTCTTGGGACATCGCTTGAATGGTATTTGCGATATCCAGCTTTACGATTGGGTAGATGGACAATATATCCCTACAGCCGAACTGAACTTATAAGAAGAATTGACTAGTCGATAATATTACCAATAGAGAGGTTGATCATGAACAATCATTCTAATGAAGAAAATACTGATAACTCTTCAGATAAAAAAAAATCACCCGCATTCAAAGTTCTTGAATCCAATGCTGAAAAGTTCTTAATGGTGTGGTGGTATGGGGCGTTAGCAAAAGCTGAACGTAGAAATACCCAACCTAAAGTTCATGTTGCTTTTAGGGAACTTCTGGAAGATTACACACCCACAGATAATTTTATTTTTATTGATGCCAATATGACAGATTTGGTGTCTTGGCCCATTGGCACAGTTTGGCATCATGAACGATTGGTTGATTATCTTCCCTTAGAAATACGGGAGTTTGATATTGACCATACGGATTTTAAACATACCTATATTCAAACATATAAGCGAGACGAAAAGACAGGGAAAATAGATCATTTCTTCTCAGATAGGAATAAATTTTATATTAACCCAGGCCAACGTGAGAATTGTATTTCTTTTTCTTTAAAGGATCAGGAATATAAGGAGCTTCTCGTACCTTGTTTTGAGTTTCTGGTAAGAGGATATGGTCTCTCTACAGAACTTCCTAGAATTCTGACAACATATGATGAGGCCGAAAGACATGAACGGCTCTACACACCTCATCCAGAAGAAGAAAATACCTGGACGATCCTTATTGGTGATAGCCTCACATCAGATGATCATGTATTTATTGCCTACTATAAATACAGCGAATATACCCAGGATGCCGTAAGGATATTATTTAGCAGTATTGCAAAACATGATGATTTTACTCAAAGAAACCATATATACCCTAAAGTAATGCCATGGCATGAGGAAACGAGAAAAATTAGGGTTTCAGGTTTTTGTATTCCTGACACCAATGCTTTTTTAGCCTTGACAGTTCTTGGAATAGAACTACCTGATCAAACACTTATCAGACGTGTTCCAAAGGTAATTCACCGCATTAAGAAACCTGTAGATGTCAACTCACCTAATCCTCCTCAGTTGCAACTAGGTCCTGGTCAGATTAACGTATCTGAAGATCAAGGAGGGCGCAAACCATTATTACAATCGGTTATTTTAGGTCATGAATTTACATGGTTAGGTTCAGGCCCTATCGGGGAAAAAAGTAAAACAAAGTATGAAAGAACCATCACCCAGCCACAGAGAAAGAAAAATACTAAAGAAACCAATACAGTTGGTACAGGAGAACCTGATAGCTCTAAGGAAGTTCTAAATGTCCAAATTAACCCGACCACTAATGGAGATACAGAGTTTGAAGCTCCAGATCATGGAAGAATCATGGGCCTATGGAATGCATGTTTAAAGGCACGTTTGTTAAATCCCAGTATTGTCAATGCAGTCCACTATTATACTTTTGAGGAAGAGTTTGATTACAACGATAAACCCACTCTCATGGCCTTTTTCGTTAATTCAGAAACATTAAATAATAAAGATATTACAGATGGAGAAAAACAAGCTTATAAAAATTGGTGTTATGCAAACTCAAATAAAACAGCACTTCGTGGAGCATTGATCATCCGATTATCTCTTGTAAATTGCCCTCCAGTTTATCTTTTCGATATACAACCAGCGACTTACGTTTCCACTGTAGATGGGGATAGTGTTCTCAAGGAGCGTGGGCATGCTGGTCTAATATTTAGGTCAAGAACCGTAGAACAATTTGAGCAGTATATTTCTGGGCTCATGGAGAACCTGCCTTCGTCAGAGGGTTCTTATACGACAACTCTCCTAGGTTCCAATTTGGTTACTCAATTATTTGTTTTTAGACATTCAAAATCTGCTGGCTTGTCAGAGGGTGAATCAACGTTATTGAATGCTCTAAGAAAAATTGGAATTACGAATATCAAGTTAAAGGAGGAAAAGGAGGAAAAGGAGGAAAAATAATTTTCGAATCTTACAATTGTGACCATCTTCTTTTAGCCTAGTCCATAATTCTTTCCTATGGGTAATTTTTTACATATCAAATTGAATTATATATAGTTTAATGGCACTTTTAAGTGCCATTAAACTTGGGTACCACTTGTGTGACTAGATAAGCACCTATATTAGGAATATTTAACCTTTTTAAACTCAGTGTTCTGAATCCTTTGGTATATTTTCAATAATGCAATGATGAATATCATCGTGATTGTTGAGTGATGTTTCAGCCTGAATAGTGACATGCTCAATACCTAGATTTTGTATGACATTCTCCAGATCATGTAAGAGTATCTGCACTTCCTGCATACTCATTTCTTCACTCACAACAATATGGCAGGATAAAATATAACGTTTACTTGTCAGACTCCATATATGTAAATCATGTACACCCTGAATTCGCTGGCCTTGAAGAATGGTTTCTTTGATTTCTGCCAAGTCAAATTTTTCTGGTGTACCCTGCATTAAAACATGCGAAGCCTTTACTACAACTGAATATCCACTGCGAAGAACAAGTATTGCAACTAGAACACTGGCTAAAGTATCTGCCCAGGCCCATCCAAAGAAGTAGATACATAGCGCAGCAGCAATTGCGCCAATAGAACCTAACAAATCACTGAGTACATGCAGGTAAGCACCTCGCATATTCAAGTCGTGTTCGGTATCACTACCTTTAAAAATCATTACTGCAACAATGATATTAATCAGCAATCCAATACTAGCAACGATCAACATCCCTTGTACTTCAATATGTTGTGGTTGCTGAAACCGTAGAATTGCCTCAATAAAGATATACAGTGCGATACCAACCAGTGTAATACCATTCAATGCAGCAGCCAGTATTTCAAAGCGTTGATAGCCGTATGTTTTATTTTTGGTAATCTGTTTTTGACCGATGAAGACTGCTGCAAGTGCAATACCAAGTGCAACAGAGTCACTCAGCATGTGACCGGCATCTGAAATCAAGGCCAAACTATTGGTAATAAAACCACCTATAAATTCCACTACCATAAAAATGGTAATCAGTAAAAAGCTTATGGTCAGAATTTTTTTATTACTTGGGATATGGCTGTGGTCATGATCGTGGTCGTGATCATGACCACCATGACCATGATGGTGTCCTGAGTGATCATGGTTGTGCTTATGGGTGTTACCATGACTATGCTTATGCCCAGAATGATCATGGTTATGATCATGTTCAGAGTGGTTATGTTTGTGATCTTGTGTATGGTTGTGCGAAGACATTTTATAGCACTCCTGATTATGGCTCTAACTGACTACGCAATGGATGATTGTTGTAGTAATCACCGATGTATATAATCTTATTATTTTTAACCTCAAAAAATGAAGCACCTTTAAAAGTGATTACTTTTGCGTCTTTTTTACCAGACTGGTCTTTTTTATTGAGGGTTCCCTGAAGCTGCCATTCGACAGCAACCTTATCACCAACAATGAGTGGCGGGGATGTAAGCGTCATCTTCCGATCAGGAATGACTGTTAATAAAAACTTGGGTACCTCAATTACAGATGCTGTACCTTTACGGTTTTCTTCATTACTTGTATTGAAATACTCAACATTCGTGTCAAGAACTTTAGTCAGGTCATCTGGCTGCGTACCATTCCAGATATTAAGATAGCTCTCCACGGTTTCCAAAGCTGTATTGATCGGTGCTTTTGCATGCGAAATTGAAGCTAATCCTAACGTCATAAGAATGAGTAAGAATGTCATGAAAAAAGGCTTTGATTTTTTCCCTTGACCATCAACATCTTGCTTCAATTGATTGATATAAATAGTGTTCATCATATTCACCTTAGACTTGAATAAGTTCATCCACAATCCGTTCGGCGTCTTCCCTGGTATTGACGATTTCATAAGGAATGCCAAATGCCTTTACAGCCATTTCCGTCATCTTTCTGATGGCAACTCTTTTTTCCTGATCAGGTTCAATGCAGATAATTGCCTTACATAACTGATTAAGTTCATCTTTATGGTTTTTAAGCCAAAGACCACGTTGTTTAAAGTCTTCAGGTGTTTCTTGCATTGATAATTGATCATAAACAATCACAAACGGACTGCTCATTTCCAAGAATTCCTGCATTTCCAACTGCCATTGAGGTGAATAACCTGGAACTGCCTGATCTTGCTTAAACTCAACAAATGGGAAGTTTTCTATATCATGGATAATAAATTTCATTTATATGACCTCATATTCTGTTTCATCTTGTCAG
The DNA here is from genome assembly GCF_002165305.2 of Acinetobacter sp. WCHA55. Taxonomy (NCBI): domain Bacteria; kingdom Pseudomonadati; phylum Pseudomonadota; class Gammaproteobacteria; order Moraxellales; family Moraxellaceae; genus Acinetobacter; species Acinetobacter sp. WCHA55. The sequence continues at coordinate 83,919 of NZ_CP032285.1, forward strand.
GAATTCATCTCTTTCCATCAAAAGATGAATTCCATCGATGTGCTATTTCAAAGATTTACGTTCAATCTGTACGGTATGTTCATTCCAGCCTCCACCTAATGCCTTGTAGAGGTTGACCTGATTATTCAGGCGTTCCAGGCGGGTCTGTATAAGTGCCTGCTGAGATGCATACAGAGTTCGTTGTGAGTCGAGGACTGCGAGATAATTATCTTCACCAGCATCAAAACGTAAGGTTGCCAACTTATGGGCATCCTGGCTGGCCGCAATCATTTGCTGCTGCGATTTGATCTGTTCATCTAGTGTGGACTTGCCAGCCAGCCCATCAGCAACTTCACGAAAAGCTGTTTGAATAGATTTGTCATAGTTGATGACTTCAATCTGCTTCATGATGTGTGAGCGATCCAGATTTGCCTGATTTAAACCTGCATTAAATATGGGCAAGTTAATCTTGGGCATAAAACTCCATGCACCTGTACCTGCATTAAATAGATTATCCAGACTGGAACTTGCCGTACCCGCCGAACCCGTTAGGGTAATGGATGGAAAAAATGCTGCACGGGCTGCTCCAATGTTTGCATTCGCAGCCTGAAGCTTATGTTCTGCGGCACGAATGTCTGGACGACGTTGAAGTAGATCCGATGGCAAACCAACTGGTATATCCTGCATAACAACCTGATCAGGAATTTTGGGGGACTGGTCCAATTGGGCCGCCAATTCCTGTGTTAATGGTGAACCCAGAAGTAACACCAGAGCATTACGATCCTGTGCAGTAATACGCAAGAATTTTGCATAATTGGTTTGTGCGGTGCGCAGTCCTATTTCAGCTTGACGTAAATCAAATCGGGTTGCATTACCAACATCAACAAGTTTCCTGGTCAAGTCATAGGATTTCTGCTGTGTCGCCAAAGTCGCCTTGGTTAAACCTAACGTTTCCTGATCGGCCTTATAGACCAGATAAGCATTAGCAACTGCGGATACCAGACTTAACTGTGATGCTGTCTGGACCTCTTTAGAAGCCAAATAGTTCTGTAAAGCCTGATCACTCAGACTGCGTACTCGGCCCCATAAATCGACTTCCCATGCGACCGAAGTAACACCAACCTGATACATGCGGGGGTTATAAGCAAGATCAGACGGTAAACGCTGACTGGCTGACTCTGCGGTAACACCCACATGCGGTAAACGGTCAGCACGACGAATACGATACTGTGCTTCTATCGCCTCAACATTTAAAGCTGTCACCTTAAAATCATGATTGTTTTTCAATGCATGATCGATGAGTTGGAGTAAGACAGGATCGGTATAAAAGTCACGCCAGCCAATATCGGCTGCGACTGTTTGCTTTCCATTGTTCACTTGCAGCCCTGGATAAGCCTCTCCTGTTGGATAGTGTTCCGACACAGGAGAGACAGGTCGCTCATATATGGGTGCCATTGAACATCCTGCAAGAATAGTGGCAGTGGTTAGTACACTCATTTTCTTGAGGAAGGTGTATCGGTTTAAATGAAGTGTTAAATTTTTCATTTTGAACCCTCCTGTACCAGTGCTTTGGCCTGTTCTCTACGCAGAATAAAATTACGAATGACGACATAGAAAATGGGTGTAAACAGCAAACCAAAGATTGTCACGCCCAGCATTCCAGAGAAAACAGCGATACCCATGGCATGACGCATTTCTGCACCAGCACCTGTGGCTAATACCAGTGGTATCACACCAGCAATAAATGCAATTGAGGTCATTAGAATCGGGCGTAATCTTAATCGGGCTGCTTCAAGTACTGCATCAAAAGGATTCAAACCCTCATCCTCTTTGGCTCGGGCAAACTCCACAATTAAGATGGCATTTTTTGCAGCAAGTCCCACCAGAACAACAAAGCCAATCTGGGTAAAGATGTTGTTATCACTACCAGTTACCCAAACACCTACAATCGCAGATAACAAGGCCATTGGTGCAATAAGTAATACTGCAAAAGGCATTGACCAACTGTTGTATTGAGCTGCAAGGAAAAGGAACGCCAAAATAATTGCTAGAGCAAAAACCATGACCGCAGTATTGCCTGTATTCTTTTCCTGATAGACCAGATCGGTCCATTCATAGGTCATACCTTGTGGCAATGTTTCCTGCACAATTTTTTCAATTGCGGCAGTTGCCTGACCAGATGAATAACCTGATGCAGCGTTACCACTAATATCGGCTGATGGGAAACTGTTATAGTGCATAACACGATCAGGGCCAGAACTACGCTTAATCGTGACAAAGGTCGAAAGCGGAATCATGTCTCCCGCTGCATTTCTCACCTTTAACAGATTAATGTTCTCTGGTTGCATACGGAATGGGGAATCTGCCTGAGCAATTACACGATAAGTACGACCAAACCGATTAAAGTCATTGATATAGATTGACCCCAGATTGATTTGTAGTGTTTCAAAAATATCGGTCAGTGGTACACCTTGTGACTTCGCTTTTACACGGTCAATATCAACTTCAATCTGTGGAGCATTTGCCTGGAAACTCGCAAGCATACCGACAAGTTCAGGCGTCTGAGAGGCTTTCGCCATAATCTCGCCCTGTACACGTGCCAGTGTTTCAAAGCCTAAACCAGCCCGATCTTCAATTTGTAGCTTGAATCCGCCCATAGAACCTAAGCCAGGTACTGGTGGTGGTGGAAAGATGCCCGCAAATCCGTCAGGAATCTGACTGAATTTACCCATTAATTTTCCAGCAATTGCTCCTGCTGATAATGAGGGGTCCTGACGAGCCTCAAATGGATCAAGCATGGCAAACATCAAGGCAGAGTTTGGTACATTGACTGGACCACTTGGTGTAAAGCCTGGGAATGCCATGACGCTTTCCACACCAGGTTCATTCAGTGCAATTTCCGTCATCTGTTTAACTACAGCTTCTGTGCGGTCTAAAGATGCGCCTGTAGGTAACTGGGCGATACCAACTAGATAATACTTGTCCTGTGCAGGAACAAAGCCTTGCGGCACTTTGTTAAAACCTAACCAAGTTAGGCCAAGAAAACCTACATACAAAATCAGCATGATGGCACTTAAACGTACCCCCTTGCGGACTGCACCTACATATTTGTCCGATGCCTTATCAAAGAACCGATTGAATCCTCTAAAGAACCAACCAAATAAGCGTTCGGTTAAATCACGTTTTTTATTTCCAGCTTGATGTGGTTTAAGCAAGATACCTGCTAAAGCTGGTGAAAGTGTTAAAGAGTTGATTGCAGATAAGATGGTTGAAATCGCAATGGTCAAGGCAAATTGGCGATAGAACTCACCCTGCAATCCTGTAAGAAATGCCGATGGAATAAATACAGCAGATAAAACCGCAGTAATCGCGATAATTGGCCCTGTCACCTCAGACATTGCCTTACGGGCAGCTTCTTTTGGTGATTCGCCTAATGCAATATGCCGTTCTACGTTCTCCACCACCACAATTGCATCATCGACCACAATACCAATCGACAGTACCAGTCCAAATAAGGTCAATGTATTTAGGGAGAAGCCGAAATAATACATAATTGCAAACGTACCAATCAGTGAAACGGGAACGGCAATTAAAGGAATAATGGATGCACGCCATGTTTGCAGGAACAGGATGACAACAAGCACAACCAGTGCAATGGCTTCTAACAGAGTGGTAATGACTGATTTCAAAGAAGCTTTTACGAAAATATTTGGATCATAAGGAATTTTATAATCCACACCGTCAGGGAAGCTTTTCTTCAATTCTGCCATCGTTTCACGGACTTCACTTGAAACATCGAGTGCATTGGCACCTGGTGTCATAAAGATTTGTAAGGCAGATGTTGGCTTACCATCCAGTAAAGCTCGCATGGTATAAGCATCAGAACCCAGTTCAATTCGTGCAACATCTTTCAGGCGTGTGATTTGTCCAGTGTCACCAGCTTTAACCACGATTTCACTGAATTGCTCTTCAGTGGTTAAACGTCCCAGCGTATTAACAGTAACTTGATAGGCCGATGTTGTATTTGGTTGTTGACCAACAGAACCCGCAGCAACCTGCATGTTTTGTTCACGAATGGCTGCAACCACATCATTGGCGGTTAAACCACGGGCAGCCACTTTTTCAGGATCAATCCAGACACGCATCGAATATTCACCAGCACCACCAATCTCGATATTTCCAACACCTGGTAAACGTGCAAGCTCATCACGCACATTTAACAGTGCATAGTTGGACAAATATAGTGGATCATGATTCTTGTTGGATGACACCAAATTGATGACCATGAGAATATCGGGTGAGGTTTTTTCAGTGACCACACCAATGCGTTGAACTTCTTCAGGTAAGCGTGGCAATGCACGAGAAACCCTGTTTTGTACCTGTATCTGTGCTTTATCAGGGTCTGTACCCTGTTTAAAGGTGACGGTCAGTACCATCTTGCCATCGGCTGCGGTTTGAGAACTCATATACAACATGTTCTCAACACCGTTCACGGCTTGTTCCAGAGGGGAGGAAACCGTCTCGGCAATGATTTTGGGGTTGGCACCAGGATAACTTGCCATGACCTGTACAGTCGGTGGTGTAATGGCTGGATATTCACTCAATGGCAGTTTAAACAGTGATAAAGCACCGAGAATGACGATCAGCACAGAGATCACGACCGCAAATATTGGCCGATTAACAAAGAAATGAGGGAAATTCTTCATGGCTTATTTCCCCTGTGCGGCACTTTCAGTCGGAGTAGGCGTTTGCATTGGAACGATATTTGGCTTGACCTGCATTCCTGGGCGAACCAGCCCTTTAATAATGACTTTATCGCCAGTTTGCAGACCACTGCTAATAATCCGCAATCCATCAACGACCGAGCCAAGTGTTACAGGCCTAAATTCAACCGTATTATTCGAACCAAGAACCAGAACAAAATTATTGCCCTGATCTGTACCCACCGCCTGATCATCTATCAGAATGGTGGACTGTTTATTTCCAGTGGTCAGCTTAACTCTGGCAAACATACCTGGTGCTAATTCACCTGAATCATTGGTAATAGATGCCCTAACCCGTAGCGTCCCTGTACGCTGGTCAATTTGAGTACTTACAAAGTTTAATTTCCCTGTATAAGGATAAGTTTCTGTATTTGCCAATCCCATTTCGATTGGCAAGTTGAATTGTCCAGATTTATTTTGTCCCTTTAGATTGAGAAAGGTTTTTTCATCAAGGTCAAAATAAACATACAGCGGATTGACTGAAACGATGGTGGTTAAGGCTGTGGCATTGCCTGTATTTCCACCTGCAATCAAGTTACCACTGGTGACAAGAACACGGTCAATACGTCCTGAAATCGGTGCTGTAATATTGGTATAAGATAAATCCAGCTTCGCTGCACTGACGGCTGCCTGAGCCTCCTGTACTTGAGCCTGACGGTTATTTTTGGTTGCCAGTGCATCGTCATAAACCTTATTGGAGACGGCACCACTTTCGACCAGTTTATTTGCCCGGTTAAAATCCAGAACAGCCTGGCTATACTGAACCTCTGCTGCTTTCAGTCGTGCCTGGGCTGTCTTCAGAGCAACCTGAAAAGGTGCAGGATCAATTTTAAATAATACCTGTCCCTTACGAACATAACTGCCCTCAGGAACACTAACACTATTAATGACACCACCGACTCGGGACTTGATTTCAACGCTTTGTGGTGCCGATAAGTAGCCTGTATATTCGGCAGTTGGATTAAGTTCTTGTGTAATTACTTCCGCAACTGGAACCTGAGGAATAGGCATTTGAGCTGAACTAGCTTGTTGCTTGGGTTGATCCGATATATTTTTTGCTGTGTACAGCAGACCACCTGAGATAGCAATCACTACTGCTACAGCAACCGCTGTCATTCGTTTTTTCATGATATTCACCTTTTATGCAAAGCTACATCACTCTGGATAGGTTTCTGTAGCAGTTGCACACATGCTAATGTTTCCAATAATTGGAAGGTCAATAGGGTGATCTGAATAGATTATACAAATGAACATATATTTATATGAATTATTAAAAAGTGAATTTCTATAAGTTTAATAGTCCGTTTTTTCAGCTTTATAAAACATACCTCCGTCTATGGAAATTAAATTCATGCAATATCCCTCCAGTATTAGACTGTCAAATTATTCATTTTATCCTAAGTAGAAATTTCTCTTAGAATAAGTAAAAACAGTATTACTTTAGAAAATTTGATTCCCTATTAGCTCAAAAATGGCACATGCCATTGATTATATTAAAATTAATAAATTAAATTTGACAATTTTTACATATGAACATATATTCATATGTAAAAATATATACATGTTAGGTTTTTATACATGAGTAATCAACGCGATCACAATCATAAATGTCATGATCATTCGCATGAAGGTCATGATCATTCGCATGAAGGTCATGATCATTCGCATGAAGGTCATGATCATTCACATGTTCCTGATGTGAGTAACGGAAACGAAAGAAAAATTCTGATTTCGTTTTTTATCATTTTCGGGTTCATGCTTGTAGAAGCCACTGGAGGAATCATCTCTGGTTCACTCGCACTTCTGGCTGATGCAGGGCATATGCTTACAGATGCCGTTGCCTTAGGTTTAGCTTATGCTGCCTTTCGTTTCGGTCGCCGCATTGCAGATAATTCAAAAACATTTGGATACATGCGATTCGAAGTTATTGCTGGCTTAATGAATTCTCTTACATTATTCGCAATCGTTGGATGGATTATTTATGAGGCTATTGAACGCTTTCAATCACCTCAACCTGTCATGGCAGGACCGATGTTTATCGTTGCTATTATAGGTATGCTCGTTAACTTATTTGTTTTATGGTACTTAACAAGAGGCGATACAGAACATGTCAATGTTAAAGGAGCTATTCTCCATGTAATGGGCGATTTACTCGGCTCTGTTGGAGCAATTATTGCTGCCATAGTGATTTGGTACACAGGCTGGACTCCTATCGATCCAATTTTATCTGTTCTAGTTTCTTTACTTGTACTACGCAGCGCATGGTCTTTATTTAAACGTACTCTTCATATTTTACTTGAGGGTGCTCCTGAGAATGCTAATGCCCAAGAGATCTCTGAATATCTTTTGAAAAATGTAAGTGGTATTGAAAAAATTACCCATATACATATTTGGATGATTACATCAGGTAGATCTATGGCAACGTTGCATGTCAAACCCAAAGATGGAGTTGACCTCGCGACATTAACTCTCAACATTGAGAATGAGCTAAAATCCAAATTTTCTATTGAACATCCAACTATAGCCATTGATTGGCAAGGCAATAGTACTTGTAGCTTAGAAAACCCAACTCAAATTGATCCACACGCTGGACATAATCACTAACCTTAAATCTTTATTGTTATTCACTGATGAGGAGACTTTAATGTCTGATAAATACTACAATTTAGGAGATTACCAGCGTCAAATAACTACGTCATCTCCTGATACTCAACTTTGGTTTGATCGTGGCTTATTATGGACATATTGTTTCAATCCGAGTGAAGCCATAAATTGTTTTAAGAAAGCTCTAGAACATGATGCAAAATGCGCAATGGCTTATTGGGGCATCGCCTTTGCATCTGGTCCAAATTACAATAAAGCTTGGCATTTATTTGATCCTTCAGACTTACAGAATACCATTCCATATATTAATGAAATTATGGAACAAGCAAAGTTAGCAGCGACTCATAATGCGACACAATTTGAGAAAGATTTAATTGATGCCCTTGCTCCACGCTTTCCAAAACACGTGACTATAGATGAACAAGACTTTCATGAGCTGAATTTTGCATATGCTCAAGCTATGAGATCATTTTATGAAAAATATTCTAATGATCTTGATGCAGCTGCAATGTTTGCAGATGCACTCATGTGCTTGAGCCCTCGTAAATTGTGGGATTTAGATACCGGTGAAGCCATAGGTTTAGGTACAGTTGAAGCTAGAAACGTGCTTGAAGTTGCTTTCACTAAACCTGGGGCAAATCGTCATCCTGTAATTAATCATCTCTATATACATTTAATGGAAATGTCACCTTATCCTGAAGTTGCATTGCCAGCTGCTGATAACCTTCGTAATTTATCACCTGATGGGTCACATTTAGCCCATATGTCCACACATATTGATAATGCATGCGGAGATTGGCGTCGAGTGGTTTATTCTAATCTTGATGCAATCGCAGCCGATGAAAGATATTTTTCTAGAGAAAAGAATCCAGGTGGTTGGAATATCTTGTATCGCGTTCATAATTTAATGGTAGGTGCTTATGGTGCAATGATGGCAGGTAAATCACAGGAAGCGTTATTTATGGCTCATCGTATCAATGACATTTTAACACCCGAAGTACTACATATCACTACACCGCCAATGGCTAATTTAACTGAAAGCCATTGCACAACACTACCACATGTTATGATTAGATTTGGCATGTGGGAAGATATTCTGAAACTTGAGCTACCTAAAGATAAAGGTCTATATAGTTCCACAACCGCAATGATTCACTACGCAAAAGGCATAGCATTTGCTTCATTAAGAAGAGTTAAAGAGGCCGAAAAAGAAAGAGAGTCTTTTATAAAAGCAGTAGCTAATGTATCAGAAGAGCGCTTTAACTCTATACCTGTTAAAGAGGTCGAAGCTTTAAAAATTGCTGCCAAAATGATTCATGGCGAAATTGAGTATCGTAAAGGTAATACGAAAGAAGCATTCGCAATCTTGCGAGAAGGCATTAAATTAGAAGATGCTCTTCCTTATTGTGATCCTCCAGCTTGGTTACAACCAGTTCGGCATGCATTCTGCGCACTTAATATGGAACAAGGAAACTTTGAAGTAGCAGCCCAAGAATATCGGATTGAACTGGGGCTAGAAGGTGACCTTGGACGTCGCCGAATTCGCCCTAACAATGTATGGAGTCTTCATGGACTTTATGAGTGTTTAGCAAAACTAGGTCTAGAGAAAGAAGCTCGAGATATTTCGCTGCAACGTGATATAGCACTTGCCTCGGCTGATATTAATATTGAAGCATCCTGTTTCTGCCGATTAAGTGCATTTGAAGATAACACTACAAGTTGCTGTTAAAAACAGATAGCACTTTCCTCAAATAGATATCAAGGCATATAGCTAGACATTTCTTAATTATATGCCCTTGATCTTAACTTTTTGTAGATGATACTGATAACTTAAATAAATGCATGATATATTTCTTGTTTAGAGTAATAAAAATAAAGAATTCCTATAACCCTCTTTCCCCTTAAAGTTATTTAATTTAGATATTTTTGCAATACATTACGTACTACTATAAATTAGTGCTCCTCACTAATATGACTTGCCATATCTAATAAAACCTGACTAACATGTAAATCATCAATCTCATAAAATACTTGTTTAGATTGTCTTTCGCCTTTGACTAAACGAGCTGAACGCAATAAACGAAGATTATGACTGACTAAAGATTGGGATAAATCAAGAGCATCACTGATTTCACCTACTGAACTAGGCCCCCGCATACAAAAAAGTAGAATTTTAAGTCGTGAAGCATCACCTAATAGCCGAAATGTTTCAGCTAAAGACATAATCTCATCTTGAGATAATGGTATCGGGTGATTATTAAAATTCATACTAATACTTAAATTCCTATTATTTAGAAAATATATATGTTTACATATTCTACCCTTGACCTTCCCATAATGGCAAGGTTTATGCTCTTAATAATTGGGTAAGCACTATAGGTATATCTTATGGGAAAGGCAACAGATAAGCTTTCTAATAATATGAAAGTTACATTAAAAATTGAAGGGATGACATGTGCCAGCTGTGTTGGGCGTGTTGAAACAGCACTCAAAAAAGTTGATGGTGTACAGTCTGCCTCGGTCAATCTAGCGACAGAACGTGCAGATATTGTACTTGATCAGCCTGTGGATCGTCAGGTACTGGTTCATGCCATTGAACAATCAGGTTATGACGTGCCCGCAAATAATATTGAATTATCAATTAAAGGCATGACCTGTGCTAGTTGTGTAGGTCGTGTCGAAAAAGCCCTTAAAGCCGTTGCAGGTGTAAAAGAGGCCAATGTCAATCTTGCGACTGAGCGTGCAACGGTCAGTGGTTCAGCAAATGTCGATGACTTGATTACCGCAATTGATAAAGCTGGTTACGATGCCACAGAAATTCAAGCTTCTATTCCTGACCAGACAGAGCTGCTTGAGAAAAAAGATCAAGAACGTGCTGAACTTAAGCGTGATTTGATTCTTGCAACCCTATTGGCTTTGCCTGTATTTATTTTGGAAATGGGATCTCACCTTATCCCTGGTGTTCATCAACTGATTGATCAAACTATTGGGATGCAGAATAGCTGGTATTTACAATTCATCCTGACCACGTTGGTTTTAGTTATTCCAGGACGAAGATTCTATCTAAAAGGTTTGCCTGCATTACTCCGTTTAGCACCTGATATGAACTCGCTGGTTGCGGTTGGTACATTAGCAGCTTACCTATTTTCTATTGTTGCCACATTCATACCCAACATCCTTCCCACAGGAACGGTAAATGTATATTACGAAGCTGCTGCGGTGATTGTGGCATTAATCTTACTGGGTCGTTTTCTTGAAGCAAAAGCCAAAGGGCGAACATCTGAAGCAATCCAGCGTTTAGTCAGCTTACAGGCCAAAACTGCCCATGTTTTACGCGATGGCCAAATGGTAGATATTGCACTAGACCAAGTGGTTGCAGATGACATTATCATTGTGAAACCAGGTGAAAGAATCCCTGTCGATGGTCAAGTCACTGATGGAAAAAGTTTTGTTGATGAATCCATGATTACGGGTGAACCAATCCCTGTTGAGAAAGGCATCGGCAGTGATGTGGTAGGCGGCACCATTAACCAGAATGGCACGTTGACCTTTACCGCTGTGGCGGTGGGTGGCGAAACTATGCTGGCTCAAATCATTCGTTTGGTTGAGCAAGCACAGGGTTCTAAAATGCCGATTCAAGCTGTGGTGGATAAAGTTACCTTATGGTTTGTCCCTGCGGTGATGATTGCCGCAGTACTTACATTCCTAGTCTGGCTTATTTTTGGTCCATCACCAGCCTTAACCTTTGCGTTGGTTAATGCTGTGGCAGTGCTGATCATTGCCTGCCCGTGTGCAATGGGATTAGCGACACCAACCTCAATTATGGTGGGTACAGGTCGTGGTGCAGAGTTAGGAGTGTTGTTCCGTAAAGGTGAAGCCTTACAACTGTTAAAGGATGCCAAAGTTGTTGCAGTCGATAAAACAGGGACATTAACAGAGGGTCATCCCGTACTGACTGACTTTGAAGTGACCCAATTCTTTGAGCGTGATTATGTCCTAGGCATGGTTGCGGCTGTTGAATCCCGTTCTGAACATCCGATTGCTAAAGCAATTGTTGATGCGGCAAAAAGTGAAAACCTGACTTTACCTAAAGTTGATACGTTTGATTCAGTCACAGGCATGGGTGTCTGTGCAACCATCAATGGTAATGAAGAAATCAATATTGGTGCAGACCGTTATATGGTTCAACTTGGTATTGATGTTGCCCCATTTGCTGCCACAGCTCAGCGTCTGGGTGATGAGGGTAAATCACCACTTTATGTTGCTGTCGATGGTGAACTAGCAGGAATTATTGCAGTTGCTGACCCAATCAAAACCACAACGCCAGCAGCGATTAAGGCTCTACACCAATTAGGTCTTAAGGTAGCAATGGTGACGGGTGACAATGCTCGTACTGCTCGGGCAATTGCCAAACAATTGGGTATTGATGAAGTGATTGCTGAAGTTCTACCAGAGGGTAAAGTCAGTGCGGTTAAAGAGCTAAAAGCAAAATACGGCAATATCGCTTTTGTGGGTGATGGGATTAACGATGCACCCGCTTTGGCTGAAGCTGATGTCGGACTTGCGATTGGTACAGGTACAGATGTTGCAATTGAATCTGCCGATGTCGTATTAATGTCAGGAAACTTACAAGGTGTTGCCAATGCGATTGCCTTGTCCAAAGCAACGATTGGTAATATTCACCAGAACTTATTCTGGGCATTTGCCTATAATACTATGTTGATTCCTGTTGCTGCTGGTATATTGTACCCAGCCTATGGAATACTGATGTCCCCAATCTTTGCAGCAGGTGCAATGGCTTTGTCCAGTGTATTTGTGCTCGGCAATGCATTACGTTTACGTCGATTCCAGCCACCATCCGTCAGTCAGGGCTAAGGAGGATATGATGAACATTGGTAAAGTCTCTAAAGCTTCAGGGGTTACCGCAAAGATGATTCGTTATTACGAGCAGATTGGTCTGATTCCCGCTGCGGGACGTAATAATGCAGGATATCGCTCTTACTCAGCAAATGATGTTGAACGTTTAAAGTTTATCAAGCGAAGTCGTGAACTTGGTTTTTCAGTAGCGGAAATATCAGACCTACTTGATTTATGGAATGATCGCAGTAGACAAAGTGCTGATGTCAAACGTCTGGCTCAGGATCACATTGAGAAGCTGGAAGAACGTATCCATGACCTACAGCAAATGGAAAATATCCTCAAGGACTTAATCGACTGTTGTGCTGGTGACAATAGACCTGATTGTCCGATCCTTGAGGGATTGCAAGAACCTAGTAACGAAATAAAAGATGTTCACCATCATAACGATCTGCTTTCTGTTTCGCCTTTAAACCGAAGGAAATAGTAAAAAAACAAGGGTAAACTAATTTACCCTTGTTTTTTATTAATGTTTAGAACATGTTAGGGTTCTAGAATTTACTATATAAAAATATATTGATATATTTTTACTTGAGACATTAAGTTTCTTGAGAATTTTAAATAACTTTTATATATCTGTATTGATTTAACTACTTGACATCTGAGTTTTAATTTTTTGGATTTTTTCATATAACCATATATATTTTTTTAGAATACTTGGAGCAGTATCTGGTTTTAAATAAGGCTCAATAAAGCTCTCAATATGAGCAATAAAGTTAACATAGTTTTCAGGATTGTCCATTTCACCTGCAAATTTTTCTAAATAGTCTACATAATAATGTCCATCATTATCTTTAGTGAGTAAACCCTTGGGTTTAAATGTATAGTTTTTTTCATTTTCTAGATCGTAGATTCTTTCCTGATCATCAGTTGCTCTTACTTCAGCTAACCATTGTTCATAATCAGCCTCAATTTTATCATGTAAAATAATACGAGGAAATTCAGCAACCTTACTTTCAAGCTCGTAGGCTTCTACCATTGCAGGACCAAAAACCATGTTCTCATCATGATAAATTTCGCCTATGGTCAGTGCACCTCGTAATAATATATTGTGTTGCCATACTAGTATAGCTTGCAACCAAATAAGTGGTATCAAAGAAAAAAACAAATTATTGGTTAGAGATGGATCCGTAAATTTGAACAACTCCTATAAGTGATATTCTGCTCCTCAAATGATGTTATAAACATCAATATATGGAGTATTTTATGGCACGTAGACCAAGAAGAAATCATTCAAATGATTTTAAAGCTAAGGTAGCACTTGCTGCGATTAAAGCAGAAAAAACACTTGCTGAATTGAGTGCTGAGTTTGATGTTCATCAAAACCAAATTATTGACTGGAAAAATCAATTGATCTCAGCTTCCTCGCAAGCTTTCGATCAATCAAAAGCTCCAACAGAACCACCCATCGATCTAAAAAAACTACATGCAAAAATCGGTGAGCAGGCATTAGAAATTGATTTTTTAGAAGGTGTGTTGAAGAAACTGGGCCGCTTCAACCACAAAAGTTAATCGACGACTCACTTCAGATTTCAGTATCTAAGCAAGCTAAGCTGCTGAAAGTCTCCCGTGGTTGTTATTACTATCGCCCAAAACCTGTGAGTGCATCAGATCTGAAGCTGATGCGATGTATTGATGAATTACATATGCAATATCCTTTTGCAGGCAGTCGTATGATGCGTGATTTGTTGAATCGTCAAGGACATCATATAGGACGACGTCATACACGTACTTTAATGAAGAAAATGGGTATTCAGGCGTTATATTGCAAACCAAATTTAAGCCAGGCTAATCAAGCTCACCGTAAATATCCATATCTGCTCAAAGGGTTGGCTATTCAGCGCAGTAATCAAGTGTGGTCTACGGATATAACGTATATCCCTATGGCAAAAGGCTTTGTTTATTTATGTGCTGTGATTGATTGGCATAGCCGCAAGGTACTTGCGCATAGGGTATCGATTAGTATGGAGGTGGATTTTTGTATTTCGGCTTTAAATGAAGCGATTGAAAAATATGGTCGACCTGAAATATTTAATACAGACCAAGGCAGCCAGTTTACCAGTGATGCATTTATTGATGTATTGAAATCAAATGGCATTCAAATCAGTATGGATGGTAAAGGTCGATGGGTAGATAATGTGATGGTTGAACGATTATGGCGGAGCGTTAAATATGAAGAGGTGTATCTCAAAGCTTATAGCAGTGTCACAGATGCGAAAAAGCAATTAAGTGCATATTTTGAGTTTTATAATTTGAAACGACCTCATTCGAGTCTAGACAAAATGACACCAAATGAGTTTTACTATGATCAGCTACCCCAACAAAACAAGGTGGCTTAACTAGAGCGGAATATCACTTATAAATACGCTTTTAGTTGTTCAAACAAGTGGGACCACCTCTGTTTGACGTACTGGAAATGAAAAGACAATACAATCTGAAAAAGTAGAGTATTTGACTTGTTGGATTTGATCAGGATGATAGTGTTGTTTCAGTAAATCACCAATTAAATCAAAAGCCTCCTTGATATTATTAATTTTATCTTGATTATTTGGTAGTTCAGTTTCATCAATTATTGCTTTGAAACCTAATATGTCAATAAACGCAACTATGCGTTGTTCATATTATATAATACTCATCAAAAACCCCTTAAAAAATATCTATTTTAACTTAGTTTTACTAAATTGGATAAATTAATAAAGCTTGTTTTTTTGTTAGCGATTCTATAATTATTAGTCATATTTGAAACAGTTGCTATTGTATACACGGAAAAATATGGGACAGCCACAATATAAAATTAATATTAGATAAAATCCATTACAAGAGTAGAGCACTATTGCAAATTAACTACAAGTAGATTTCTTTTACTTTAGTAATAAAGCGACTCCTTTGAGTCGCTTTATTATTTTGTTCACTCTTAGCGAGGAGGAAAACCAGCCTCTGTTAAAGCCTCAACCACTTGTTGCTGTGTTGCAGTTGTTTCAACTTTCACACTGCGACTTGGCGGATCAGTAATTACCTTTGCATTAGCATCAACCGCTTGAATTGCTCTGGTGACACCTCGTGCACAACCACCACAGGTCATACCTTCAACATGAAATTCCATATTTAACTCCACTATTATTCAGAATATATTTAATATAAACCTTATCATTATTGTAAGGTCAAGCATTAATATTAAAGTATCAATGTCCCTCAGAGACATAATTGATAGTGTACTTAGGTATTTCTACCTCCAAGTTTTCATCTTGGACTTTAACTTGGCAAGATAGTCTTGATTCGGCCGTGAGCCCCCAAGCACGGTCCAGTAAGTCCGCCTCTACATCATCCATTTCTTCTAAACTGTCGAACCCTTTTTTCAGGACAATATGGCATGTTGTACATGCACCTGATAAATCGCAGGCATGTTCGATGGGAATGCCATGATCCAATAAACTTCGACATAAATTACTTCCACTTTCAATTTCAAGTTCCGCACCCTGTGGACAAATCTTTTCATGCGGAAGAACTATAATTTTTGGCATATAACATAATCCTCAATTCATTAAATTTATAGATAAAACAAGGGGCTTTTAAAAGCCCCTCATTTAAAAGAACATCGAATAGAGAAGTATCTACTTATGTTTACTTAACCATTCATTCATCATCTTGATTTCTGATTCCTGGGCAGAGGTAACATCTTCAGCAAGCTGACGCACTTCTGGATCAGAACCGTATTGAAGAACTACTTTAGCCATATCAATTGCACCTTGATGATGAGGAATCATGCCTCTCATGAAATCAACATCAGCATTTCCTGTAAATGGAACCATCATATCTGCATGCATTTCATCATTGACCTTAATGTATGCTTGAGTTGATGGGCTATCTTCATTTTTGCTGTCAGAATGATTTTTGTTTTTTGCCAACCATTCATTCATCATCTTGATTTCTGATTCCTGGGCAGAGATAACATCTTCAGCAAGCTGACGCACTTTTGGATCAGAGCCATATTGAAGAACTACTTTTGCCATATCAACCGCACCCTGATGGTGAGGAATCATACCCAACATAAAGTCAGTATCTGCATTTCCCGTGAAATCAATACCCATTCCGCTGTGCATACGAGTATTTACTTCCATATAGGCATTTGTAGATGGATTATCTGTTTTAGCTGAACCATTCATATCATGGTGCATTGAATGGCTTTCATGTTTATTCTCACTCATTGAATTATCCTTTGGAGCGTCAGAAGAGGAACACCCCGCACTAAATACAATCGCACCGACCATTAACATTGGAACAAAGCGTTTCATGGAGCTATCCTCTTACTACAATTATGAAAAAATAATGGGTAATAAGCTCGGAAGTTATTCTTTCCTATCTGGTACATCATTACCCTTGATGTAGTAACTCTATTCTTTCCAATTATGGTAAGGTCAACACCTAATCAAATAAAAAATTAAAATACTTAAAAACAAATACTTAACAACAATTGACTCAGTAGTACGTCACAATAATCAATAGAATTAAATAAATCACCTCCAATCAAAAATAATATTTTTATATAAAAATCAATTTGATATGTTTCTTCATGGTTTCACAATTATTTATTTTACTATTGGATGCACTACAAAAGACTACAAACATTCTCAAACTTTATACTTAAAAAATTGGTGGTGTTTCAAAAAGTATGCTGAAAAAAACAATATGGCTTTTGATAAAATAGAGGTATGAAAATAACGCTACAAATCAAATGTCCTACCTGTCTAAGTAACAATATAAAGAGAAATGGCATCAAAGTAGATGGGAAACAAAACCATCAGTGCAAAGATTGCAAACGTCAATTTATTGGTGATCATGCATTAAGCTATCAAGGGTGTAACTCAGGTATTACCGGCAAGATATTACATTTAATGGTCAGAGGAAGCGGTGTAAGAGATATTGCTGAAGTCGAGCGTATCAGCATTGGCAAGGTATTACGAACCTTAAGTGAATCGATCTATCAGATTCAGCCTAAACAAAGCCACTACGAATGTCTTGAAGTCGATGAACTTTGGACTTTTGTAGGGAATAAGAAAAATAAACAATGGCTTATTTATGCCTACCATCGAGAATCTGGAGAAATTGTTGCTTATGTTTGGGGTAAGCGGGATTTAGCAACGGTTCAACGTCTTAAAGCTAGACTTAAAAAGCTTGGGGTTCAATATGCTCGAATTGCGAGTGATGACTGGGATAGTTTTATCACAGCATTTCAATGTTGCAAGCAAGTGATCGGTAAGTTTTTTACCGTCGGTATTGAAGGTAACAATTGTAGAATTCGTCATCGAATCAGGCGTGGATTTAGGAGAAGTTGCAACTTTTCTAAAAAGCTCGAAAATCATTTTAAAGCCTTTGATTTGACTTTCTTTTACCTTAATAACGGATTTGTTTAACGCCAGCATACTTTTTGAAACACCACCTAGGATCGCTTGGTAAGGCTGTGTTAGCCGGATGCTTACTACGTAGATATAAAAAATGCCCATCATTCGGGCATTTTCTTTTTAATGGTTAGGCTTACCAAGGTCTAGGCTCTGGTGGGCGTGATGTGTATTCATTATCCATATTGTTTTCAGATTCATTGTCTTGGTCCAATTCTGGATCTGTTTGTTTGTAGCGGTTTTGGTAATCTTGCTGCTCAATTAAATCTTCTAGAGCCATTTCTTTAAAGTGACCAACAAGTAATGAACGTGTTTCTTCTTGGTATTCTGGTTCTTGCGCTAATTGACGTCCAATTTCATTCGGTAGTTTATTGTCGTAGATATATTTTAGGTTGGTTCGTTGTGTTTGTAGTGTAGGTTGTGGGTTAAACTCGTCAGTAAGGGAAACTACTTTAGCTTCACTAAAACTAGTGCCACAATTAAAAACGGCTCTGGTCGCGTCTTGAAGTATATCTTCTTCGTTCTGTATGTTTTCCATTTGGCTTAAACCCTTTATTAAAGTCAGAATCTTAAAATTAAGAGATGTATTAAGATACCCAATTATACTTCAATAAATTTTCAATTTGTACCTTTAACGCTTCTTGCTCTAATCTGTCTAAACCTATTGTTGCGATGTTCTCTAAAAACTTGTCTTTATACTCGTTGTAACTTTCTATATCGTCTTTTTTAATGGTTTTGTCTAGATTTAACGTAAGCATGAGGTTTAATACTTTTAATATTTTTAGGTTCTTCCGTTTTTTGAGAACTTCAATAGGATCTAATTCAAAAGTATTTATTTTATCTAGTTTTTCTTTATAAGTTATTGCCATTAAAGGATTTATGCTTTGGTTGAGTATGTAGGATAACTCTAAAACAGTTATATCTTTCCCCATATCTTTAGATACAGATTTCTTAATTTCCGACAGTAAAATTAAGTGAGATGTAAACTTTGCTTTATCCATAATAGTCTCTTGTATTTAAACTAAATCATTAAAACAATTAGCAAGTCATGTTTAAACTTTCTGTATATACCAATAACAGTTTTGTGGTACATTATTGCTAATTTAAAAACCATTGTTATTTGTAATAAAATGGTTTTAATGATTCTTTGGTTAAAAGGTATTAAGCCTTTTAGTTAAACGTCTAACTTGTAATTTATAACACTTTGCTTTTAGTCGTCTTAAGTAAGCGATGTATAAGAAGCATTAAGAAAAACGGTGAGTTAGCTATGAGTTTATTTTGTCAATCGACAAATCCGAATTGTGATGGCGACCAAGCCGTTACTCTTCTCTCATCTATCTTTGGACACGACTTCATCAATGCGTTTATCAATGCGTCTGGACCAGCCTCGACAGTACCATCATCAGGTTTACTCACTAATATATTATTAGGCGGTGTAGCTAGTGTGGCAATGTCGTTGGTTTTGGTTTTTGCGATCGGTATTGGTTTAACAGCACTTTTGAAAAGCGCCCAGGACGGTGAAGCTTTCGGGAAAGATTCAAAAGTCACTACGATGTTTTCCCGAATATTATATTCGATTATTTTACTTTTACCTACGGCGTCCGGCTACTGTTTCATTCAAGTAGTCGTGCTAGGTATGGTGCTATGGTCAAATAATGTATCCAATACAATTAATAATAGAACGTTAGGCGAATCCTTAATGGCTTCGGCTAGTTTGTCAGATACGCACGATCATCAGCGTGACATCTTTGGATTTAGGAAAAATGCGCCTGTTATGCTTCGCCAGTTGCATTGTATTAACGTTCTAAACCAAGAGTTTTATACTCTACCGCCAGCATTCGGGCGCTATTTTAGTGATGGTGCTTATGGGGCGAATGCTAATCCTGGTGTTAGCATGACTGCAGTAGAGAAAAAGCAAAACTACATTGATAAAACCGCTAAAACTGCAAGTAACTGGACATCTGTTACTTATAACTTCGCTTACGCTGACAGCCGTTTAGAAGTTGGGGGCAAAAAAGAGCCGATCTGTGGCGGTGCTTCAATGAACGTTGTTAATCCAGCTGCGGTTAATGCTGAGTTAATGGACATTCCTGTTTATAAACTTCGCCAATCAGATCAAAACAAGATCAACGTTGCTTTGGCAAATGTTCAAGCTAAGTTACAACAAGAAAAGAACAATCTATATCGTCAATTCTTTATCGATTTAGAAAAGTGGTATATCGCATATCAAGTAAGCCCTAATGCCACTGAACAGGAAGGAACATTCCCGATTAGTAAAGCTGCTATGGATGCTTTCAATGCGCTAGTTGATAATTATGTGAATAAGAGTCATACCGTAACGAATAATGTTCTGACTTCTGAAAATGGCTATACTGCGGTTCAAACTGTTGTTAATACGCTAAATCAGCGCGGTTGGATGATGACGCCTGAAGCTCGTATTAAAGTAGGTCAATATCGCGCTATTGTTGAGAAGTATATTACTGAACCTTTGTGGACGTTCAGCCCTCCTACACTGAATTCAGCAATCATGAGCAACTCAAAAGGTGAAGCAATTTATAACACCGTTTATGTTGCAATGGATAATGCTGTTGGTAGCATTACATCCAACAATAATTGGGTGGCAAACGGCGATATTGCCGACTCTACCAACTTAATATCAATGTCTACCGATGGTGGTGACTCAAACAAAGTATCCAACATCGATCAAAAGTTTTCGGCATATGGTTCTGCTTGGGCAACAAACATTACTAAATCATTGGTAATGGGTGTATTGGTCGGTGAAAAAGGCGATGCGGAATTATTAAATAATAATTCGTCAAGCTCAAATATCAGCCCTACTACATTGCACCGCAATACGAATGTTATCCGTAATATTCAAGATACTGGTGAAGCAATCTTAGTCTATAAAGCTGTGGCTCAAGGTACTGTTGTCGGTATGAAATTAGTCGTGCTTACTGCTCGTTCTGGTTCTGCTCTTGTTCAATGGGTACCAGGGCTTAAGGGCGTAACTGAAGAAGGCACCAACGCTTTAGAATATGCCGTTGAAAATATCTTTGCTCCTATCCTTGGTCAGCTAGTAACGTATTTGACGATTCTTGGTGTGTGGATGGCGGTTGTTATTCCATATATGCCAATGATCTTCTTTGGTCTAGCTTGTGTAGGTTGGATCATCCATATCCTATACGCTGTGTGTGGTTTGCCTTTATGGGCGCTAATGCACATGATCCCTGAGCGTACTTTTGTCGGTAGCCAAACACAAGGTTATGTCACGGTATTAACGTTGTTCATGCGACCAATATTTATCATTGTTGGTTTCTGGATGGCTGAAATTATTATCGGGCCAGCTCTTGTTACGCTTACTGATATGTTCTTTAGCTACCAAGGTGCAATGAGCATCGCTTATTCATCTAATACGTTTACAGTTATCTTTACTGAGCTGATTACGTTTATCTGGAAGTTCTTCTTATATCTATTCTTGATGACTTCAGCGATCTACCTGATTTACGGGTTGGTATTTAGTGTTGCTGACCAAGTACAACAATGGATTGGTTCTGGATTGAATGGCGGTCAGTGGGGTGAAACAAACTCAAAAGAAGCTATTCAAAAGTTTGGTGGCGCTGCAAGTACGTTGTCTGGTCCATCTCCAGCATCTCGCCGTCCTTTACCGCCTGGTAGACGTCCTGATGGTGGTAAGGGTGGTCCAAATAATCCGAAAGGTGGTGGTGGTGGCAATGGTGGTACAGGTGGTAATACATTAGGCGGTACTGGTAGTACGACTGCATATAGCCCTGTAAACATGCCAGCTAGATCCGCTTCTTTTGGCGCTGCAACTGGTGGTACAGGTGGTATTACTCCAAGTGGTGTCACTGGTGGTACGGGTGGTAGAACTGGTCTTGGTGCTAAACCAACATCACCTACCCCAAGCCAAGGTCAATCTACATTCGGTATGGGTGCTACAAGTGTAAGTGGTACAAATAATACGCCTACTACTGGTGGTGGTCTATATGGTGCAAATGCTTACGGAAAAACAGCTTCTACGTTTAATCGTGGTGTAGCTAAAGCATCAGCATCTAAGACTGGTTCTACTTTCGGTAGTGTGAATGTTGCAAGTGGTACTGGCTATACGTATGGTACTGGTTCGACTCCTAATGCACGTTTTGGTGCTAGTTCTAGTGCAACCAAGAAATCTAATATTTCTGGCCGTAGCACTATGACTAATCGTGTGCGTTCAGGTTTAAGTTCAACTCTGTCTAAGTTTAAAGGTAAACCTTAAAATCTAGACAATAAAAAATGGTGCTTTATAAGCACCATTTTTTTTATCAAAATATTCATAATTAAAAGTTGATTTTCTGAATGTTGTTTTTGTTTGTAGAGTTAAAAATAAATCTACGAACGCCGATATTAACAAGTTGCTGTTGATCTTTCTCTAGCTGACCAACTGCATGACTGTAAGCACGGTTCAAATTGTTATATGAACGGTTTTGCACAAGTAAGTCAAAGTTGTTGATACGCTCTTCTTCTAACTCAATTTGCTTGTTATTAAGCTCGATGTCTTTTGCTTTCATTTGGGCGCAAACATTGTTGTACTTGTTCGCCAGCTCATTGTGCTTGCTTGTAACGTCATCAATGTGTGCGTTCGCTTCAGTAACCAATTCGTTGTACTGATTTGTAATACCTTTGATTCTGTTTTCTAGCATTTCAATGTGAGCTAACAAGGCATTTTCATTCTTCATGTGTACTTTGTTTTGGATTAAAAAGTCTAATCCCATTGAAGCACGGTCAATCGCTTGGTCGAAAGTAGCGCTTAAAACGTGTGCGTGATTTAACATATTTAGATACCTCACTACTTTTATTAAATTAAAATATTAAAACCATGTAACCTTATTCTTAAACCTATCAATAAGATTAACGCTATATGTATATACTATCTTAAAACAAAACCTAAAAACTTTTTTTAAAGTATAAAATAAGTATTTAATCGTATATACTTAATCCGTCCACTTAGCTATTAGGGACATTTAATAAGAAGTTAATTTATTTTAAGAACTTCCTTTAAGCCTGGCGATTCACTTATGAAATTTAAACCCTCATTTCAATTAAAGCCCTTGAGCTGTGGCATTAAAGTCGCAATTTTAGTGACTTGTTCGGCTTTTATTTATACCGCTAACGCCGATCCTATTTCTGAAAACGTAACCGCTACAAATGCTAATACGGCAAAAGTTCCTAACAACGCTCAAAAAATGATTTTCCATAAATATTCGATCATGCCGAATGATGGGCGCCGTAGTGCTGGTCGTTTTGGTGAATTTCGTTTGCGAGGGGGCGCTGCTGGTAGTCATAACGGTATTGATATTAGTCGTGCGAATCCTAATGACCTTACACTTAAAGCAATTGGTTCAGGTTCTATTGTCTCTTATGACACACGTTCATCTGGTGCAAGCAACCAATCAACCACTAACCCACTAATTATGCAGATGGATACTGGCGATCGAATCATGTATCGCCATACTGATCCATCGTATCAAAAAAAATATAACGCTTACCCTGGTCAACGTATTCAAGCTGGTCAAAACATCGCACACATGTCAAATAAAGGCTGTGGTTCATGTGCCGTGCATTTGCACATTGAATATGGTGTAAAGGCAAAACGTGGGCTAGATGTTTGGCTGAATAAAAACTTAGATCAAGTTTTTAAAAATCCATCCATTGCACTTCAGCAACGCGTTAAAGGATCTGCGCCATATGTGGGTAGTTCTGAATATAAGTTAACAGATCCTACGCCATATTTACCTCAAGACGTTGTGATTAGTGTCTCGCCACAAGGACAAGCATTAGAAAACAAATACACACCGTACTTGGGTAACACCATTAGGACTCAATGGAATGCCTTATATTCATCATCAACAGGAATCACCCTCCCCGTTTCTTCATCGGTAGATGGCATTGCAGTAAAACAAGGCAAAAAGCTTCCAGCACTTGCATTTAGTGGCGATGTTTCGATGGATGCTTATGGATCTGCACAAGTGCAAGTCGCTCAAATGATTGCTGACGGTACTATCTCACCTGAAGCAGCTGCAAGCGGTACCATTTATGCAAATGATGTTGCTCAATATGCACCGCCTAGAACTATTTTTGGTGGTACGGCTGATGATGTGGGTTTTGATATTGGTGCACTTAATTCTACGCCAGCAGAATTAATTGAAAACATTGGTACTGGACGTTATGGCAACTCTAAATGGTTTAATGAATTAGCAACTATGTCGATGATGGGGCTTTTGATTGAAAAGCTAAACATTATCAATGCACAAAACTATTTGACTAAAGAGATCCATAAACAAAATGAACGCTTAGAGGCTCTTTTGGCAGCTTATACAGCGTCAGAAACTCAACGCTATTCTGGCCGTGTAGATGAACTTTATACGAAAGCTGAACAACCAACTGTTATTCCTGAAGTAGCAGTAGTTGAAATGAAACAGCTTTTTGAGGAAGGTGGAAACGGGCAAGTTTATTCAGATGCACAAATCTTAAAAGGTGGACAAGGTACTCCAGATCGTAAATGTGGTTGGGGTATACCAGGTGCTTTTGGTGCGGTTAAAGATGGTATTAAACGTGTTTCTTTAAAACATGGTTATAACCCTAATGACGTTGCAGCTATTCTTGGTTTTGAATCTGCCGGTTTTAATCTTAAAATTGACAACAACGCTGGTGCATATGGTTTAAGTCAATGGACTAAAATTGGTATAACAGATATTAATGCTTCAGATTTAACAGCGAGAGGAATACCAGCTTCAATTAAATCAAACCCTAAGCAAATCACTACACTGAGTGCTCAACAACAAGTCGAATTATTAGATTTATATCTTGCAGTAAAAGCACGACAACGTAAAAGCGACTATAATAATAAAACAATAGCTGGGTTTTATGCTCTAGTTTTAGGTGGACCATATAAAAGCCCTAGTCGTGAATATAATGCGAACAGAAACCTCGATAGAAACCCTCGAGATGGTGTTGTGACTTTAGCTGAAGCCGTTACATTTGAAGGTATTGTTATGCGTTTATGCCCTTACTATTCTGAATACCCTTAATAGAGCAATTAAAGGAAATATTATGAAAAACAGATTTTTGTCTTTATTGGGTTTTAGCCTTTTAGCATGTGCATCTTTTAATGCTAGTGCTAATACTAGCTCAGACTCTATTCGTGCTGAACTTGAAAAACTGCGCTTAGTAAACGTTAAATGTGCTGCGGTTTCTAACGATCCATTTGATGCAAAACACCTAAATTGCTATACAAATGTTTATAACCGCGCAAGTCAGCTTGGTAGCCTTGCTTCTAAATATATTAATAATGAAGAAGCTCCGCGTGTTCTAGCTGATCACAATCGAAACTTTACTCAGTTACTTGCTAACTGCGATCAGTTATACGCTGGCCAGACTGCAAAGTACAAAACACTAAGCATGCAATGTAAAGCGACCAATAAATTAGGTTGGGCAATGTTTATTCCGGCATTAATGAAGTAATAAAGGATCAGGTTATGAAAAAGTTTTTAAGTTTAGCTTTGTTATGTGCTGCTACCATTATTACGTCATCTGCCAACGCTGGTTATAAGACCAAAGCTGAAGCTATTCAAGCTTATAACAAGGTACAAGCTGAGTATCAAAAATGCGTGTTTAATTATAATGAAGCGCGTGATTCTGAGTACGGTTCACCAGAACTTAAGTGCAATACACCATACAACCAATCATTAACACGTTTCATCAAAGACGTTCGTGCGGAAAGTCAAAAGAATGCTGCAGCTTGGCAAGCAATCAATACACAACATATTAAATTTAGCCAAAACTGTGATAGTCAAACTATGGTGAGCTCATACAATCCATCGTTTTTTATTCGTCAATCTTTTATGTGTGAATCCTCTGCTTTTACATCTTTAGCACAAGTGGCAATCGACCTTTCTTATTAATTTCAAAACATAAAAAGGGCATCTATAAGATGCCCTTTTTTGTCGTTTGGTTTTAGACTTTTTCTATAATTGTTTCGGTATCTGGTGTTTCAACTTCAAACCCAAAGTGAAGATTACCGTATTCAATTGCTTCTTCTACCCAATGCAAGCCCATGTTTTGCTCATTTCCTACTTTGCTTGAATCATAAGCCTCAAGGGGCATCACCCTCTTAATATCATTTTCGATGAAAAAATATGTATAACAGTGAGGGTGCACATATATTCCATCAAAATAAAATGGAATTAAATATCTCCCCTTTAATTCCTTAAACTGCTCAATTGTATGTTTACTTGAAGCAATTCCACCGCCTGAATCTATGACAATGCTTCTAAAAGATCCTGAAGGAATATCAACGATAGCCAGGCCATCGAACGTTTCTACACCATTTAATATCTCTTTAGTTTTGAGATAAACACCTGGTTCAAAATGGCGTTGCTTGAAATTAAAATCTTCCGTGAAACTAAAGATTGACTTTGTTTCCTTTTCAATTAGATGAAACATTTCAAGAAGTGGTGTGATTATATCTGCGACCTGTGAGCCCTTTTTCTTAACAAGCTCCATGATATACGGTTCGTGATGAAACTCTCCGCGAATATAACTAGCATTGTGACATGCCTGAAACACTCTATTTTGCAGAACTTCAACTTGATTAGGCATTTGAAATCTCCGTATTTTTTGAATTTAAGTGTTCCAATAAATCATTAATGCCATCTGTAAATAATATGTTTTTGGCTCGTGTTACGGTCACATACAACAGCCGTTTTTCATCTGCAGAAATCATTAGCTTTTTATCGAGAATTTTATAGTTAAAGCCTTTTGCGATTAGGACATTATCCCACTCTAAACCTTTACTCTTGTGTGATGTGCTAATGACCAAAGTGTTTTTTGGGTCAGTTTCATCATCAGCCATACTATTTTCTAACGCCCACTCAATCACTTGCCATGAGTATTGGTTTGTTAGATCCAGAAAGGTTTTTAATTCTGTAGTTGCCCCCTCCACTTCTCCAAACACTTGTATATGGTCCACAAGCTCTTGGTAGGAAGAAAAGTTTTGAAGCTCTTTACACGTTGGCCGTTTATTTGCTCTCAGTTGAAAAATCCCACTGAAAATATCTTTACTGCGCTTTCCATCAACCTCAAGACGTATTTTCTTTTCGCCATTAAGGTAGCCATGAAACTTAAAAAAGTATTCAAAAGCCGTAGCATTTGTTCTACAAATAATCGCGTTCAATGAAGATGGTGCATAACTTGATGTACTGAAAGTGGTAACTTTTGACGTTTTACTTGGTAAACCTTTTAACTGTCTGGTTTCACCAAAAAGTTTATTGAGAAGTAGATTAGCTATATCTGCAACTGCATTACCAAACCGAAACGACTGTTCTAAGTACAATGCTTCAAGATCTAGGTTCTGTAAAATATCTTTCGCACCCCTAAAGCCATATATGCTTTGGTATGGATCTCCAACAAAAATAACTTTTGCTTTTTGACGTTTGAGTACGTCTAGTATTAATTGGTCACTATCTTGGCTTTCATCTACCATCACGTAATCAAAATCAAGTTGTGGTTTTTGCAGTACCCACCACTTGAGATAGTAATCGTGTGTAATACCATAATCACCGTTTGGATCAACTACATCATTCCAGATCATTTTCGCAATTGAAGTGATTTTATCTTCAAGAACGTCATTGCGCTTAATTGATGTTTGTTCTTTTAAAGCTATGTAAGCATGATCATTGGTAACAGTCTGATCCACTGTCATACAAAAATAACGTAATGTATTAAGGATAATCAGCGCTAATGTTAGATCGGTGAGTTGTCGGTTTTTCCCGTTGTACTGAAATCGAATGTTTTCAAGCTTAAACTTTTGAACAATATCTTTAGGAAGTAACGTAGGTTTGTTAATCTTATTTTTCAGCCAACCAGGTATATTTCTGTAAGCTAGAGAATGGAATGTAGAACATGTGACTGAATTCAGCCCATATTCAGCGAATTTTTGATTAGCTTCATCTGCCATCTTTTTATTAAATGATAGATATAGTCCAAGCTTACCTAGTTGTTGCAAAGCACTACTACAATGGATCAATGTCGTAGTCTTACCAGTACCAGCAAAAGCAATCAATTTAAAACTGGTTTTTAGTCGTGTTGCTTTATCAATTGCTCGTTGCTGTTCACTGGTAGGTTTTTGAGTAATTTTCTTCACAACCATTGCTTAATTTCGTGCTAAAAAAGAACTTGGTTTTTTGTTTTTCATTACAAGCACATCGCTTTCAACAATTTGCATCTGGCTTGCTAAAAAGTTAACTTGTTGCTTCAGTTCGTTTATATCGCTTTTTAGTTCAACTACTTGCACTTGCATCTCAAGGTTTGAATATTTGAGCTTGTTATTCTCAGTTTCTTTCTCTTTTAGTGCTGCCTGTAATCTTTTGATTTCCTGTTGGCTCTCTATGTTAGCCACATTAATATTGCTTTTGCTTTGAATATTTTGTGCTTGAGAAGATGTACTCTCAATTGCAACAGGTGTTGGCTTTGGTTGTACTGTGCCATTATATTTGGTTGTCTCTGAGATCTTATCCCATAGAGAATATGTGCGTAATGGCGCTGGTATATTTTGATTTGGTGTTGAAAAACTGGTGCGTAAAGCATTTGCACTGTCTTTAGATACAATGTCTCCAGAACTATTAATTTCAGTAAAGCCAGCATAAGCAAGTGAAACAACTGTTGAAACTGCTATTGCACCAATTACCTTAAAATAGTTTGATTTCTTCATTAGAATGCCCCTTTCAAGCGCTTATTTTTTGCCGTTTGATTTGATGATTTTCGAGTGATTGTGTTGTTTTCTAAATTGATAGAAACACCTACATTCATGACCTGATTTTTCTGTGGGTTGTATTGAATAAAGACCAGTTCTTTTGCATATTTCTTTGCGTGTGTTAAACGTTCAGCATGAATTTCATCAAGATTAAATCTGATTTGCATTCGCGATATATACAGCTTGAATAACTGATCATTTACTTCAGCTAAATTTAAAACTAAGCCTTTTTCATCTATAGAAGCAGACTCGAAAGTTAAATCATTTAAAAACCAATTTTCGGGTTGTATTAGTAAATAAAACTTTTCAACTTCGCTTGTGATTGCATATGAAAAACAAAACTCATTCACCTGATAGGTGCTTAAGCAAATGGTTTCATTGTTATAGCCACGTTTCATGTTTCGGTCATATGAGCTCAACCACCAAACTAAATAGTGTCGTGCTTCCAACTCTTTAACGGTTATTTGTGCTATTTCTGAGGCCTTTAGCTGTAATGCTTCAAGGTTTTCTATTCGTCTAGCTCTCATAGATAATTCACCTTATTTTTCTTGAAAGCATGAGTTATCAAAAGCCATTGAGTTAGGATCTAACCCCATGTTTTTAAGAGCCAAGGCTTTACCGTCAAGTTCAGGGTTATCAGATGTGCTTAGTTGTTGCGAACTTGTTTCTGAAGATGCATTTTTCTCATTAGTACCTGAACCTAAAAAGTAACCGCCTCCAGCAAAAACAACTACTGCAGCTACAATGCCCATAGCTGGCCAAGACGTTTTAAAACTAGAGAATCTATCTGCTAAAGATAAGCTGTATTTTTCTTCATTAGAACGTATAGGGCTGTCTGTAACATCAGCCTTATATTCATTTAGAGCTTGATGCCAAACTTCCTTTATGTAGCTCTGAAGTTCATATGTACTGAAACGAACCTTGCTTTTGTTTAAGTAATAGCATGGCTCACTTATAAGAATTTCTGTGTTTTCGTCAGACTTTAAGAAAACTTGTCCTCTAAACAAATTATTCTCGACCTGATCAAATCCTTTGATCGTTAATAGTAGATCCGTGGCCTTTGCATCTATATTGAAGATGCTCACCTGGCGATTTCTATCCGTATCTCCAGAAAGGTCAGAATCTAAAAACATAGACTCATTGTTTATCTTAGAGAAATAAGGTGAAAAGTTTCCGACAATCGATTGGAAAGCTTTCAATTGAGTTTTGTTCATCTCAATTCCCTCTTATTTGAAAATATAGTCAAGAGTGGCTGTTTCTGAAGTTCCTCTACGAGCTTCAACTTTTCCAGTCTTTTTATTTACAAAGATAGCAACTGGTACACCAGCAGTTAGTGGCTGTGGCTTTTGTCCAGCGCTACGAATTGCTTCTCGCTGTTCACGATCTTCTTTTGGCATTGCAACAATATCTTCGTGATAGAAGAAGATAGATTGAAGAGCGCCTAAGTGTTTATCCAACTCAGCAAGTTCCTGTGGTGTAGGAATCACTTTAATTGAGTTAATTTCTTCATCTGTTCCATTAAAGGTTTTATTAATAGTATCTTCAGATGGTTTACGAAGAATTCCAGCTGCTAATTGTTTTCCGTTTTCACTTTGGTTTAGAACTAAAGCTGGAATCCATTTAATAGTTGCACCGCTTTTAACGTATGAGCGAGAAAGGTTGAATGTTTCGTGACAATATTTACAGCGTGGATCGTAAATGATGTAAACAGTGTTGTTATCATTCGCTTTCCCCTCTTTAAACCCTGAAAGCGTTTTTACAGCTTTAAAGACTGGATGATTGTATGCACTGGCCAAATTCCCAACGGAAGCTGTTGGTTGTCGTGCTGGTGTATTCATTTTTTTTGCAGTTAATTTAAGAGGCTCAGATATATTTTTTTTAGTAGCAGAATCCCAAGCTGTACCATGTAAGATGACTTTTTCATCGGATGTTGTAAAAAACACCGCATTTTTCCCATTAGGTGCCTCAAGAATCCAAGAAGTTAAACCTCCACTAAAGGGTTTAACTTCTTTTACTTTGCCCATTTTTTGCATCTTAGAAGTAAGGTCCTGAGATGGTGCAGCGTAAGTAGAGATTGTAATAATACTAATAGCGCAACTTGCTACTATTTTAGTGAAATTATTTAAAAGCATTTTAGAGTATTACCTTTTAAGCCATGTTTTAGCAGTATAGTTAAAATATGTTTTTAAAAAAATAGTTAAATAAAAAAGACCGGTGTTTTAATACCGGTCAATTATAACTTATAAGTTTAAGACTAAAACCCTTTTTGCTTGTTTTTTTGTATTTCATCCTGTGGTATTTCTACGCTCACCATATCAAAAACATGATCGTCACTATACTTAAAATCATCTTTATCATTGTTTTTAGAGTTATAAGATCCGTTGTTTAATTCCTTGTCCGTAAACTCTACTACTCGAATAATACTGTTCACATCTTCAGCAGCTTTTTGTCTAGCTTCAGTCATGGCAAAACTCAATAATTCGTATTCAAAACCAACAAGGCCAATGTTAAAGTCTGGCTCTTCTAATGGCTTCCCTAATTTCACCTCAATTAGATAATGCGAGATTGGACCTAAACCCTCACTAAACAAAGACGGTCTACCAATATTCTGTATGAATGCGTATGCAGTTCGATTGTATAGTTTTAACCAGCGTATATCTGTTGGTGGCATTACACCTAGTTGTCTTGCTGTTAATACAACCTCACACAAAATAGTTCTTACATATGCATGGTTTTTAAAAATCTTAGTAGCAACGGGATGTTTAATGTATTTGTGAATTCTTTTTCTAAGGAAATCAAAATTAAACCCTACAAGCTTACGATCGCCCTCAACATACTGATTTTCAATTGCAAACAATGGGTTGTTAGGTATATTTTTTGTGCAAATATCCCAATAGTAATTAATTAATGTTGTTGAATCTTTTTTGATTTTACGGAACTCTTCATCATCCATAGATTCATCGGTTGCACATGCTACTGGTAAATACAAAGCTAGCAAAATTGTATCAACATCGGATAAATACGATAATTCATCGGGTGATGTTTCTTTTGAATTATCAAGGGTTATCCAAAGATCCCCTAGTTGTTCACGTAAGACATTTAAAAACTTCTCTTCATCTATGATAGGTACTGTTTCACTTTTATCATTATATTCTTTCGTTACTCCGTTGATTGTAATGTTCACAAGGCGCTCTTTAGTTCCTGTAATTAACTCATGCCTATTTGCAAACTCATAAGTTGAATCTAGCGCTTTAAAATGACCATTGTTCGTATCATATTTTGACAAGTCTAATGGACCAAAAACCTGTAAGTGTCTTTGGTTTGGAATTTGTTCCTCTATGAACTCTTCTAGGTTCATGCTTTTGATAAAGCCCCGTGCTGGATGCTCGCTGTTGAAGCGGTCATAAGCTTTCTTTATCCAAGGTGTTGCCAGCAAAAATATTAATAAATTCCATGCTTGACTGGCTTTTGAAATTTGAAAAATAGTGACTTCGCTAAACTTATTTTGACAAAATAATGGAAGCCAATTGTTTGTTGGTTTACATAGGTGTTCTGTTGAATACACCAACTCACTTAGTAAAGGCACGTAGTTAAGCCCGATAGCTTTGAATATGCTATGTATCCACCATAGAGGAATAATTAAAATGCCTTTTGTGTATACTAAAAACCCTACAATTTGAGGTTTATAAGCAAACCATACAGCCAAAAAAGCCACTAAAACCATAACAACAGTAAATATATAAATATGATTCTCATGTACAAGCTTATCTTTTGGATCTGCCATTTTATAGCCTATTAATATGTGTATTGTTGGGTATTATATAGTTAATATTGGTTTTAATCTAATTCCCCTTAAACCTTTTAAGGATTTTAAGTCTGGTTTTAAGCTCTTGACTAAAGTGGCATTTAATACCTTTTAAAGCTTAAATCAGGTCAATCTCAACACTAAGCCAGTATTCTTGGTCAAATACTAAAAAGAATGAATAAGAAGCCCTCCCCTACTAGACATTTAAGTGGATTAACCGCCTATATAATAAATTTCTCTATAAATATTGTTGGTAGTCTTTTTATTGAATAGGGCACTCCCCTACTCAGCTAATATAGATCATTTTCAGTTGTGCATTTCACAACGTCTACTCATTTATTTAACTGTAAGTAGTAGTAAGCCCTCCCCTCTTCTTGGCAACTCCATTTTTATCAGTCTGATAATGAATAAATCAACGATTTAGAATCGAAAAACCGTTATCAGCCTGATAATGAAAAAACCACGCCAAGGGATCTAAAGCTGTTATCAGTCTGATAATGAAAAAAACCATGCCAAGGAATCTAAAGCTGTTATCAGTCTGATAATGAAAAAAACCACGCCAAGGGATCTAAAGCTGTTATCAGTCTGATAATGAAAAAAACCACGCCAAGGAATCTAAAGCTGTTATCAGTCTGATAATGAAAAAAACCACGCCAAGGGATCTAAAGCTGTTATCAGTCTGATAATGAAAAAATCCACGCCAAGGGATCTAAAGCTGTTATCAGTCTGATAATGAAAAAATCCACGCCAAGGGATCTAAAGCTGTTATCAGTCTGATAATGAAAAAAACCACGCCAAGGAATCTAAAGCTGTTATCAGTCTGATAATGAAAAAAACCACGCCAAGGGATCTAAAGCTGTTATCAGTCTGATAATGAAAAAATCCACGCCAAGGGATCTAAAGCTGTTATCAGTCTGATAATGAAAAAATCCACGATTAAAAATCGAAAGCTGTTGTCAGTCTGATAATGAAAAAATCCACGATTAAAAATCTAAAGCTGTTATCAGTCTGATAATGTAAAAAACCACGCCAAGGGATCTAAAGCTGTTATCAGTCTGATAATGAAAAAATCCACGCCAAGGAATCTAAAGCTGTTATCAGTCTGATAATGAAAAACACATAAGATATGGACACATGTTAGGCATATAGATTGAAAAAGTTGAAATATATTAAAAATAAAGTGAAAAAGTATTTTAAATATTTTTCAAATATTGTATTGTTTGACTTTACTTGAAAGGTGATTGAAAAATGGAAAAGAACTCAGGAAAAACTTATATTTGTACAAGCATCCACTTTAAAGGTGGTGTGGGCAAAACAACATCTACGGTGAATTGTGCTGCTAAGCTTGGAAAATTAGGTTATACGGTTTTAGTAATCGACTTAGATAGCCAACGTAATGCAACAAAACATATTTCAAATGTTCCAGATATTAACGATATAGATGGCACTCTAAAAGATATTTTTGAAAACTATAAAACAATTAACATTCACGATGTTATACAAGGTCCAGATAAAACCAACTTTGAAAATGTGTCTTTGATTGCTTGTGCTAATAACATTCGTGATGTTGAAATCAATATTCAGCGTTCTAGTCCAGTTCCTAATGAAATTATTAGAAGTGTATTAAGAAAGATAAAAGGGGATTTCGACTTTATTTTGTTAGATTGTCCACCGCGAATGGAAACTCTAACTTTTAATGCTTTGTTAGCATCAAACAGTTTATTAATTCCATTACAGGGTGAATACAGTATTCAGGGTTTGGAAGATATACTTAACTCTATGGATGACTTAGAGACAAGCAATCCAGATTTAAAAATTCTATCGCCAGTACTAAACTTTTATAACAAGCGTAATACAGTGGATCTTACCTTGGCTGAAGATATTCGCAATGAATATGCTCAACCAAAATTGCAAGAAAAACTGGTAAATAAGGAATTAATCTGTATTCCAAATGCTACGGTTTTTAGTCAAGCATCATATGTTAAGTGTTCCGTATTTGATCTGGATGCTGGAAAAGAAACACCAGCAAAACAAGCAATTAATCAACTTGTAGATCTAATGGTTTCTGAATACAAAAAATTATAAGGTGCTGATATGAACTTTAAAGATAAAGTAAAAAGCATGAAAAAAACATCTGTTGCTAATGCAACAGGGAGTGATGCTCAAGTTACTGATGTAAAAGAAAATACAGCGACTCCAACCATAGAAGAGGGGAGTCTTAACCCACTAGCTAAGCGAGAAACAAAAAATATTGTTAGCGGATCTCATTTAGAATCAATCGACATTGATTTAATTGATCCATCACCTTATCAACCACGTATCATGAATAAACGTGTATATGAGAAGTTGCCAATTTTGGCTGCTGATATAGAAACTAATGGACAAATTAACCCGATTACAGTTCGACAGAAGGGTAATCGTTACGAGTTAATTGCTGGTGAGAGACGTTTTAGAGCAATTAAAGAGATTTTAAAGCTCAAGAGAATTACTGCTTTAGTTAAAACATCTATGAATGATGATAAAGCTGCTATAACAGCTTTATTGGATAATACTGCTAGACAAAATCTTTCAGATTTTGAAAGCATATTAAAAATCAAGCAATTATGTGAAGAGTTTGGTTATCCTTTTGAAAGTTATGAATTTGTTACTGAAAAATTTGCGATTGATAAGTCGAAGTATTTCCGTCTCAAATATATTCTAGACTTACCTGAGTTCATTTTGGACTCTTTGAACGAAGATCCTGAGCTAATTTCTGGATATATTGCTCAAGAAGTGAATACCGCAATAAATAAAGCTTTAGAAACTAAAACTGAAAAAGCAATTTTCGACTTGTTAAGACCAGAATGGGATAAATACGTTGAAGAATTTAAATCCACGGGCAAGCGTCATAAAGGATTTATAGCTATTTTGAGTGAAGAAGAAAAAGCAAATAAGGCGACTAAGCCTGAAAAAACTGAAGAAGCTACTACTGAAGAACAACCGAGTAAGATTAAATTCGATTTTAAGACAGATAAGGGCGTTAAATTTGGTTCTATGAGTTCTGAATGTGGTACCAAAGGTAAGAGTGTACTTAAGTTGCGAGTAGCCTTGGATGCAGATATTACAGAAGAGAAAGCTAGAAAAATTGAAGAGTTTTTTAAGAGCTTGAATGATTGAAGTTTCAAAACTTTGAATGAAAAAAACCGGCATTGCCGGTTTTTTTTATAATAGATCTGGATTAAAAGTCTGGTTAAGCCAATCCGAACTACTTGGATTGGTTACTGGTTTTGATTCAGATACGTTTTGACTTGGTTTAGCATTGTTAATTTCGGACGTTTCGGTATTTTGAGATGTTTCAACGGTAGGGGAGTGGTCCTGAATGTTTTTATGTTCAGTATGTTTAGCTTCCTTTATCTTAACTGCTTTTTGAACAGGAACCTCCTTGCTCTTGATAGAATTAGTTACGGGCTTTTTAGGTGATTGTTCAATTTGCTCCTTACTACTTTCTGGTATTTGTATGGATATATGATCAAGATACTTTTTTTCAAGATATTCAATATCGTACACATAGTAAGCAGTATTAAACTTGGTGTATGTTTCAACACAAGTACTTAAGCCAAACCTTAATAGGAAAGAATTGACAGAATATAGGCTTGCCATATCCTCATTAACTTCATACAACTTATAAAGGTATGAAAGCTCAATTAGAACCGCTATACCAGCATGTAAAACAGCAGTTATGTAATTTCTACGAAGCTTTCCTTGAGGATGTTTTTTAATTGAATTAAATAGTTTTTGATTTGCATTTTTATCTATTTTCATTCGTACAGGCTGTGCAAACGTCTCGTCTATTTCATTTTGCACTGGCGCATTTAGAAAAATCTTCTGCTTGTCAGTACAAAAGATAAATCCTAAATACAGCAGACTTAAACTAAAAGCGTTTAAGTCTAGACCTGGTAGATTTCTATTAACATTACTAATCACATCAAGATCTTCTCTTGTTAAGTGAATTAATTGATAGGATAGTTGTATGTAGTTTGAATCTGTCATTTGATTTCTGCGTACATTTTATACATGTATTTAGCTAACTTATATAAACCTTTAGCATTGGCGTACTCTGGTGATTCAGCGATTCTTACGTTCGGTAAGTCGTACTTTTCTTTAATCTCTTTTTCAAGAAAAGCTGCACCGCCTCCACAAAATAATACTAATGCTAAATCATCGCCTCCACCGATCTGTTTAGAGATAAAGTTATTTAATTCGATCATGAATTCGTTTTTAGCTTGCTGAATTAAACCTGTAATATCTTTGGCTTGAGATCCTATACCATAAGTTCCAGATTTTAGTGCGAAATCTAGCCAGTTAGCGTTAACTGTTTTATAGCCAGATTCAAGAATTAAGCTAGTGATTCGTTCATAGATGGTAAGAATACCAAGGTTACGTGATGTAGAACGATGGCCATCAAGCATGTTTCCTCCATCTAATGTGACTACAATATCAGTGGTTTTACCGCCAATATCGATTACAGCACATTCAGAACTTATTAAAAGATCACTATCTTCTGAACCGTTTCCGTGTACATCAATAATCTCATTAAAATAAGCTGTTTGAGCTTCACATTTAACAATATGTCTTTTAATGATATTAAGCGGTTTACCAGCTTTATGATCTTTTAAGTTGAAGCAAACATCACCATTGAGTAGAAAATTAGTTTTCATATCAATAAGTGGCATGTTTTTGGTTTTTTCAGGTGTGTAATAGCGACTAACAGGAAGTGAAGTAGCGATTGCAAACGCTCTACCATCATATGTTCCGATATGGTCAATATAGGCCTTAATTGCCTGGTGTATTAGTGCCTTGTTATATTCAGATGTCGGGTATTCGTCTGTTCTGGTATCCAGAGGAACACTACTATTGATCTTCTTACCAACTGTATAAAAGTTTTCATTTACTTTAACCACATAATAGTCAGTAGAATCCTCTTCGCCAGTGAGGACTTTTCCTGAATAAGCAATACTAGGAATAGTCAGTTTGATTTCATTTCCATCTTGATCTAGACCAGCATAAAGCTTTGTACCGCCATGTCCATCATCAATACCTAGAACAATATAACGTTCTTCAATCGCTGGTTTTTCATTTTGAGTATTTTTCATAAGTTTACCTTTCAATTTTTCAAGATTTACAACGAGTAACGTCTTCTACCGCGTCTAGTGTATTTATTGCCCCCAAAAACTAAGCGTCTAAGAGCAGAGGGGATATAGCTGTATTTGTATTTAAATACTTTTTCAATAACCAATGTTGCTACTATCAAGCCGATGAAAAGCATAAGTTTGAACAAGGAAAACTTAATAACAACAGCTAGAAAAGGTATAAACAAATATCCGTTTAAACCGCCCCATAGGATTAGATTTAATCTAAATTGCGACCAGTGTGCATATTGATCATCCATATTCGCCTCTTAATAAATCAGTTTGTAATAGTAGTCTTCATGCAAACGACCAGCTTTGAGTAGATCGTCAGCTTGTTTCCTGAAACTCTTACTGATGTTTGGATCTGAACCATCAGAATTAATCATTAACTCTCGAATAAACTTCTGTTGAGCATGAATATCATCAATTAAAAGCAATTCTTCTTTCAGTTGAGGTGATAAAATTAAGTGTTCCCTTACAGCAAATACCTTGCCGTTCACATCTTTAACAAGACGTTGAGCAATCAATGTATAAACTGAACCAATAATGTCAGCTGCAGCCTGAAGATGTTCTTCATGCTTAAAGCGCTTCAACATACGTGGAATAATTTTGTCTACGGTGGTTGCGTGAACCGTTGCAAAAACAGGGTGGCCAGTTAAAGAAAGTTCTAGAGCTGCAGAAATTGTTTCTTTATCTCGCAATTCACCGATTTCAACTGCAGCAGGACGTCTACGCATCGCCTCTCTATTTGCATCCGCAAAAGTCTCGAAGTTATTGGGGATTTCGCTTTGACTAACAATACTGTGTGTGCTTTCAATTGCGTCATACTCGTATTCGATAGGCTCGTTGTGAGTCAAAATATTTCCACGAATATGAGTATTATTTTCCAACACATAGCGAATATTTGAAGCTAGTGTTGTACTTTTACCAGAACCAGTGATTCCGCCAATGATGTAGCAACCATTGTGAGGTAGCGATCTTTTAATGAAATCTTCATCTAAACCCACTTTTGAAAAGTGAGGGGGAATGCCAGAAATTGTACGTAACGTTATCTGAAAAGAATCTCCAGATCCACGATACGAAGTTCGAGATACGTTCACACGAAAGTTATAACGAGTTTCCTTACCTGAAGCGTCTTTCTGCAGAATACGATATGCCTTATTAATAAACTTATTATTAATAAGGACTAAGTAGGCATTTTCATCAGCAATCGTTCTTAGGATGTGTAGAGCTTCATCACGATTGATAATACGGTGTGTTAACGAATATAACTCCAAGTCTTTCATCATTGTGATGGGGCGATCTGGACTAATGAAAATATCTGAAGCACCATGAGCTAATGCTTCATATAGAAGACTTTCAAATTCATCGCGACTTTTAAACCCTTGTTTCGGATCTTTGTATGTCGTTATGGCTGTTAATGTAGCCAAACCAAAACCACGGCTAGAATCGTAGTCTTTGCGAATGTCTTTGGTAGCTGTCAGAATCTTATTTTCAGATCCTTTAATCTTGTTAACATCAAATAATGCAGATTTTGCTTTTAATGTCGAAACCTTCATTTGCATTTAAAACTTCCAATTGAGTTAGCGAACTTAAGGTTCGCTAACAAGGTTAATTTTTGGAATTTGATAGCTAGGTGCAATTTGTTCAGGTTGGAGAATTGGTTTCCAAGTTTCAATATTTGAATTGAACTGCGGTAATTGTTGGATTTGAAGCAATTTCATATC
Source organism: Acinetobacter sp. WCHA55 (assembly GCF_002165305.2). Lineage (NCBI taxonomy): Bacteria > Pseudomonadati > Pseudomonadota > Gammaproteobacteria > Moraxellales > Moraxellaceae > Acinetobacter > Acinetobacter sp. WCHA55. The sequence goes on from NZ_CP032285.1 coordinate 123,085, forward strand.
AAGAGCAATAGTGTCTTGTGTAGAAGAAACAGCCAGTGATTGACTGCTAATTGCTGGCATTGATAACTTGCCCTCTAAAACAAACTTATGGAAAGTAACCATCCCCAAATAATCTCGTTTAAGACGATCTACTGCATCTTCAACAATATTTCGGCCCTCAACTAAACCCATTTCATAAGACTTAGCAGCAGTCTCTTTCCATATTTTTCGTTCTTGTTCGTTAGCTGGTAACATTTCTTTCGGAATGAAAGTCACGTAATCAACATTGCTATCAAGTGTAGGGAAAACAAGGTACTGACGCCAATCAGGTGCACGAGTACTGAAACGAGCTTGTTTCAAGATTTTATAAGTCTGCTTAGTCGTCTTGTACGACATGGCATTAGGTGTCTCAGTTACATCTTTTGATTCAATAATAACCGGGGGAACAACAACATCTTTGATCATGTAAGGTTTAAAGTTAAAGATTGTATCAAGGTTACGCTCTTGGCTTTTGATGACCTCACGAGCGTTGCTTAAATAAGTATTGATCCCTAACTTAATACCTTTTTGCTTAACTAATTCAAGCATGGCTTCATAACGAGCTTGCTGTTCAACATTACTAACATGAACTTCTAAAGAAGACTGGTTAGATGGGTTTAGTAGCTCTTGTAATGAAGCATTATTAGAGTAGTCCATAAAAACTCCAGATATGTATAAAAGGATTTAAAGGGTATTAGTTATAAGTCAATAAAATACTTTTATTTTGATGATCTAGAGTTATCGAAGCAGTATTTAAATATGCAGAAACATCGCGTAAAGCTTCTACACCAGTAAGACGCTTTTTATTAAAATTAACAATTGGAAGCTCATGAGTAGGACCAGCTTCTACAAAACGGTATCCGTATTGGCTAGAAATACTTTTAATTAAAGGTATTGGATCGCCTATGTAGTCGATATTTAAAAGGTCATGGTTGATGCTACCTTGTTTCTTCTGAACAGTTTGCATTTGAATTGCAGAAGAGTTCTTTAAGTTCTGTTGTGCAATTAAAGCCTCTTGAGATGCTTCAGATATAATAGATAAAGGGCTTGCTACGTTTAATTGCGTTACATCACGACTAGCACACCCAGACATCATTAAACCAATTGCAAGAACGCTTAAAAGCTTTTTATTGTGCTTCATTTTTACTCCGGATTAAGTGGGTATAAAGACAAAATGATTTTAGTCTAAAAACTATTAAAATGCACTTTATTAATTATAAAAAATCCCTTAAAAGGTATAAAGCCGACTTTTAGGCACTCGCTTAAACCTAATTTATAAGCTTTAACGCTTATCTAAGGGCGTTCTTCAGGCAGTCGTACCTGGCCTAAACAAGACAAATCTGTAAAAAATACTCTTTTTAAGTGCATTGTCTGTCCAAAACAATGCTTTTTTTTAGTAGTACCTATCTGAAATGGAAATACAACGTACTTTTTTCAATCAATTATAGAGAGTAAATGAGCTCTTATAGTTTGCTGGACGTCTTTTATATTCCTTTATAGTCTTATTCTTTCTTTTTATTATCTTTTCTATTCTTTTTTGTTCTTTTTTTAGAATATAATTTATACAGAAAATAACAAAGTACATTTATTCTTTTTTTAATTAAAATATTGTTAATACTGTAATTTATATTTTACAGTATAGAAGTATATTAATAAAGATGTTAATATGCTTTTTTTAATTAATATTAAAAATATTATTGGTGATAATGTAATTTATTTATAAGCCAGCTTCTTTAATATTAAATAAATTGATAAAAACTGTTTGAAGAAAAAATGCATCTTGGTATATACCATTCCTAATTTAAAAGTTTAAAGACATTAAAGCTGCTACTTTTAAAAACCTACCTTATGGTTTAGTGCTGTGCATCTTAAATATAAAGATTTGACACCTTAAACACCAATTAAACTGCAATAATGATAGGCTTAGAGTCGTATTTTTCCCTAAAAATTTAAGGCATCGCAACTGGCAAAAGACTATTGAAACTATGCATATCAAGCACTTCACTGTAAAAAAGGTCCACTGTGTTTTTATGATTTATCAACTTCATTTTTTTGATTTTTCCACTGTACTAACAAGAGAGGAGTCAAAAAAGACATTCGCATTTATTGGGCTTAAAAGTGAAAAACATTTTGCTTAAAGTGAAAAACGTTTTAACGAGTACTTTTAGAAAGGTGTTTAACGTTGTAGTATGTGCTCATGTTTTGCATGTGGATAAAGGGTGGTAGTGGTGAGCAGTTTTGAGAATCCTAATAGCTATCCAAAGACATTAAAAGAATACACAAGTCGTATAGAGGATTTTCCGTATTCTACTAAGACCAAATATGATATTGAGCTTAAGCAAAAAATTGATAAACATTTAGATAGTTCAGAGCTAGATTTAAAAATGTTGTATGAAAACATATATTCTGAATTTAAAACTAAATCTGAAAATGGTTATTACGCGGAATCTACATTTAGAACATATCGTGCATATTTAGTGTATGGAATCGGTCTAAAGCTTAATGAGCTAAATAATGGCTCTATTAATGATGAAGATATAGATGCTGGTTTTGATGAATATTTTTTAGAAGAATTATATTTAAGAATCATTAACACAAAATATACAGCTAATAAGGACAAACCTAAGCGTACTTCTGAGCTGAAAACAAAGTACTTTGAACGCACGTTTTACAACTACTTGATAAGAGAATTCGAGCATAAGAACGAGAGTAACACCAGGGTTAGTGAGTTTGATCGGATGATGGTTGCTTTTGTTGATGCCAATCTTGTTGTTGGATTGCGTCCTGTTGAGTGGTTTTCCGTTTCATTCTGTTGTGCAGTAAAAGGACCAAAACTGATCATGATTGTGGAAAATGGCAAGGCTACACATGGTCGGGCTAATGGACTTAAAAGGTATTTAATACTTGATGACCTTAAACATGAAGATCAAGAAAAGATATACCTTTATTGGAACTTGCTAAATAGGTATGTGAGAAAGGTATCTAGTTTAAATAAAAGTAGTGGCTATACCTTTGGATGGGATGAAAAACAGACTTTTATTAAAATACTGCAAGAGCGTTTACGTTTAAGTTATATCAATTACTTTAAGCTTAGAGGCAAGGTTTTAACTAATGAAGATCAACGACCTACTTTATACAGTACAAGGCATCAATGTATTGCAAATGCTAAGGTAAAGGGTATTGATAAGTTTGTGATAGCTGGTGCTTTTGGACATGCTGGTAAAGATACTGCTTCTAACTTTTATGGGCGAAAGTGGAGAGGCCATAGTGGTTTTAGTATAAAGCCTACTTTAGATTCTATTGAAAACGTTAATGGTAGCCATGAATTTGTTAAAACACTTTTAGCTAATAACCTAGATACCTTTTATTATTTTGATCTTAATATAGCAAATGAGTTTAATACCGACTATTATAAGGACGAATTAAAGTCGGGTTTAGTGATTGACTAAATGGATAACTCTAAAACTAATTTGACTACTTCAACATGGGGTTCTCCTTACGCTGAAGTATCAATAATAGGTAAAAGAAAATACGCAAGGCTTTTAAGAGTGTTGGTTAGTACGTTTGCCTCATTGTGCATTTTAACCGTTTTAACAACGCTTAGTTTTGTAGCTTTTAAACTCACCACAACAGATTTTGAATCTTTGGTTTTTGATGACGGCACACCAGTTAAGTGTGTGCTTAGCTCTAAATCAGATCGTCCAATTCCATCTGTTATATATCAGCCAGCGAAATAGGAGTGCTGTTGTGTCTAAAGACAAATCTAATGAAAACGCTGAAATAGGTTCTTGTGATCCTAGTCTTTGGCTCAGAAAACAGGTGGATGAAAAAGATAAGGAGATTGCAAAGTTAAGACGATGGCTTGTTTTCGTGTTTTTCGCTTTTATCGTGAGTGCTGTTCTTGCGATGATTATTTTTGCTGCCTTTAATGCATACCCAAAAGTCAAAGCTGTTCAAACAGTAGATAACTCGGTTATCTGTCCAATCGAAGCATCAAAAAACCCTCGCGTTACTGACGTTGTTATTTCTGAATTCGGTAAGAGTGCAATTCTTTCTGTCTACAACTTTGATTTCTTGAACTGGCGTGACGTTATTAACAATGCTGGTTCAATGTATTTCACTGAGGGCGGTAAAGATTCATTGATGAAGCAAATCGCTCAATCACAAACAGTTGGCACAATCGTACAAAACAACCTAACGATGCGAACTACTGCTACTGATGTTCCACAAATCGAAAACCGTGATTTACATGCTGCAGAACCTAGTTGGACTGTTCGTGTTCCTATCACTACTCAATTCTTCTTAGGTGACAAACAACCTAAAGAGACTCACCGCTTCATTGCGACAGTTACTATTGTTGAGCATCCACGTTCTTATCTGAACTACAACGGTATTGCTGTTAAGACAATTACGTTAACTCCAGCGCGTTAATTGGATGATACTTATGAAATTGAAAAAATTATCTTTGGCTCTTTTTGCTTCTACTGCATTAACTACAATAGTTAATGCTGCTGATATGCCTCCGAATACTTTTGCGGATGCTCAATCTCCTTTGGTTGCACCTGAGGTAGTTGATACAGCATCGGAAATTGACAGACAGGTTCACAATCTTGTTGGTTTGCAGTTCACACCTGAGCAAACAAAAATAGTTAAAGGACTTTTGTTGCAACAAAAACGAAGCCTTTCTAGTCCTTATGTAAATACGCCACAAGCGAAAACCCGTAGTTTGGGTATTTCATTAAACCCTGGTGAGGAACCGCCAGTAATTCGTTTAAGCGCTGGCATGCTATCTACTATTGTCTTTACCGATTCTTCAGGAAATCCATGGAACATTGAAAAGATTTCTTTGGACCGTGGACGTTTCTCAGATGGCTTAGGTGAGCAAAACGAAAAAGAGCCAGACGAAATCCCTGAAACTAACATCCTTTCAATCGAACCATTAGATCCAGCTGCTTTCGGAAACGTAACGGTCACATTAAAGGGATTGGGTGCTCCAGTAATTTTGATGTTAGCTACTGGCCAACGTGATTTAGATGTTCGTGTAGACGCACGTATACCTGGTCGAAGCCCAACAGCCAAAGCTATGTATTCAACAGGCAATCAAACATCGATTATTCCAGATGGTGTGAGTTTGCAATTTATGGATGGCTTAGCGCCTGAGGGTGCTGTTGAAATGCGAACCGATAGTCCTAATGTCCGTGCTTGGAAGTTTGGTGGCTATATATATGTGCGTAGTAACTTTGGTGTTATTCAACCAGCCTTTTTGAGTTCTTTCCGCGCTAACAACGGTATGAAGATCTTCCGTTATGAAGATTCTGAAGATCTGAAGTACATCACATTTTCAACGACTGGCGGTACACCTAAAACTGTTTACCTCGAAGACGCATTTTAAGTCATTAAGTGAGAATTAAAAATGGATTCAACGAACCAACAAAATAACCCGAATGACATTGAAGAGAATTCTAGTCGTAGCACTGAAGTAGGTACTACCGATGAAACTATTATTTCTGCAAACCAAGTTCATTCAGAAGAAGACCAACCTAAAAAACTGAAAAATACAAGTATTAAAACTGCTAACAAAAAACGTGTTTTTGCAGATACGCGCTTTCGCGTTGTTGCAATTATTGGTTTGGTAGTAGTTGGTGGATTAGGCTTTTTTATGTTTAACCCAATGGGGAAAAGTGACCAACTAGCTTTAGATAATCAGGTTGCTATTGCTACACCAGAAATCCAAGGACAGGGTACAAATGTTATCCCTCCTGAATATGTAGAATATGAACGTCAAAAACAAGCTGAAGAAGCTGCTCGAGCTGGCAAAAATGGTGAAAGCTATTTGCCCGAATTTAAAACAGTTGCAACACAAGATCCAAACGGCGATCTGAACGATCAGAATTTTATTACAGGTCCAAATGGGCAACCTGTAAACGGTTCTGCAACAGGTGGTACACCAAATATTACGCTTGAACTTGACCAGATGGCCAGAGCTAATATGGCAAATCAAGGTGGTGCATTACCTCAACCAACTAGCGGTGGTCTACCACAACAACCACAAACACAAAACGGTGCTAATCAAAACGCACCGATTTATCAAACTAACTACGCGCAACAATATGAACATGCTTCATCTGCTGCTAATGATGTTGCTAGTGTATATAGCCAACAAGCAGCTGCTTATGCAGAACGTAATGCTGCAACGCGTGAATTAAGTCAAACTGCTTTTGTTGATCAACTTGCTGCGTTTTCTAATACAAAGAACAAGGTCAACGGATATTCAACATATAAATATTCACACAACACTAAAGCATCGGAAGGGCAACAAAACCTTGGAAGCTTGAACGTTGCGAATACGACTAGCGAATCTACTAAAGGACTAGCAATCATTAAAGCTGGTACAACAATGAAAGCGCGTTTAGATACAGGTGTGAATACTGATAAAGGTAAAAACCTATTTGCTACTGTTATTGGCGGTAAATTTAACGGCGCAAAACTTATTGGTACTGTTGGTCTGAATACTGCGGATATTGAATTTAACTTTACCCGTATGTTGTTTAAGGGCGAAGAGTATGCAATCCAAGTACGAGCTTTAACTCTTGGAACAAAACAATCGGGCATGGCTGATAAAGTCCAAAAACACACTTTGCAAAAGCTTGGCGGTATGGTTACTGCTGGAATCTTTGAGGGTTACGGACAAGCCTATCAAAACATTGGTACAACCCAAATCACAAATACTGGCAATGTTGTAAGCACGAAGGAAGAGCCAAACGATAAAGAAATTGCCGGGAACATCATTGGTAACGTTGGTACGGAAATGGCGAACATGGCACGTACATCAACAGTTCGACCAACTACGTATATCGTTAACAGCGGAAAAGTATTTGAAGTCTTTTTTGATGCTGACGTAACAACACCGAAAAGTAAGGGGTAAGCGAAATGTCTGATAATCAAATGACTGCTGAACAGGCAAAGAAAAATCTAAAAGATGCTGAAGGCAAACCCCAAAAAGGCGAAGGTAGTGCGAAGGGTGGTATTCCTCCAAAACTTCTTATTGTTATTGGTGTTATTGCCTTAATTATGATTGGTACTTTCTTTTGGATACAAATGAGTAAACCAAAAGACGTCAGCACGGCAGTTGCTCCAGAACAAACACCAGAATCCATTGATACTGTTGGTCAAGGCATTCAACAAACACAAGCAACATACAACCAAAATCAACAACCTTTAAAGGACAATAGTATTGCTGATGATACGGCGTTCATTGTTGATGAAAATATTGTGTTTAAAGATCCTACCACTGGTCAATACATGATTATGTACAAATCCATGTCGTATCCGATTGATTCTGATCTAGGAATAGAGGCAGTTAACTTCTATCAAAGTCAGGGTACGAATGCACTTATTTTATTACAACGTTTGAAAGAAAAAGAGCAAGCGCATGGGCAAGTACAAAACGGCGAACAAACTGCAGTTGCTCAATCAGAAACCATAATCAAAAATGAACAACTGAAAGCTGAAAATGACGATCTTAAAAACCTTGTTGAATTGCAAGAACAGGCAATTAAGGAATTAAAGACTAGTTTAATCAAAATAGCTAAAGACCAGACTAAGCAAAAGGCTTTAAGTACATCGGGATCTAAAACCTTATCAATTCCAAAAGGTGCAAAACGCTTGGATGCTTTTGCGGTTGTAGGCGATCGCGCTTGGATGACAGATTCTCAAAACCATACATATACAGTCTATGTAGGTCAGAAGATGCCAGACAATCGCACGGTCTATGCTGTTGACGAAAACGAACAAGCCATTTGGGTGAAATAAGGAAAATAGCGTGGATGCATTAGATATAGTTAAAGCGATATTAAACATATACGGTCCACTACTAAGCTTTATACGCATTTGCTTTGTTGTAACGGGGTTGGTGATTACTGGCACGGCGCTTTTTGACTTAATGCAAGCATCATCACCTCAACAAAAGTTCTTTGGTCATGGAATGAAAGAGCCTACCACTGGTGGGGCATTGTTGAAGATTCTTATCGGTGGTGCTTTTGCATCACTTGGATATGACGGATATATCATTGGTGCACTAGGTTCTTCATTGTTTGGTGGTAATGGCATAGAACTTGTAACGGTACAAAGTTACTTGCCTGATGCTGGTGCTAATGATTTAGGTGCATATATCGTTACGGCGGTTGTAGGTTTTACGCAACTGGTAGGGATTATAGCCGTAGCTCGTGGCTTATATGGTTTTGTAGAGAAAATTGATGCTCAAGGCAATGCGACATACCGCAAAGCATGGGTTTTAATTATAACAGGTGTATTATGCGTATACGTTCAGGACGTACACGATGTCTTTGTTAATACCTTTGGAACACAAATAGGAGGAACCTTTTTTACAATATTTTAAACAATCTTCTTAAAATAGGGTGAGAGTTTCTTAAAAACCTTGTATAAGATATTGAAGATATTTAACGAGAAGTTTAAAATTAAGCAACTTAAAGCAATAGGGTTTTAAGAATGTTTAATTACAGTGCGGAGATTAGCTCCCGTATATTAAATAAAAGGAAAATGACAATGGTATCATTAGTAAAACACTCAGTTCGCACTGTAAAAGCGACTGCATTCCGCGCAAAAGTAATGTTTTTAGCTTTTGTTTCTGCATTAATGGGTCAAGTTGCATATGCAAACACTGGCACATGGAACCCAGGTGGTACAGCTTACGGAAAACACGCTGCTGGTTCTGATGCGAATGAAATCTTAGGCCGTGGTGAAACATTAGGTCAAAACGTTTATAAATTCTTAATCGTAGTGTTCATGGTGCTTGGTTTAGGCTTAGTTGGTACTGGTTTGTATATGATGTATACATCAGAAGAAGATCAACAAAAGAAAAAGAAAACTGCTTGGATCTGTATTGGTGTGGGTGGTGCGTTATCAATCGTAGGCTTCATCATGTTCTCTGCTGCGAACACTATTACTGGTAAAGCGTAATACAATAATAAATAAGTTTAAAAGCGTGGCTTAGGCTGCGCTTTTTTTATTTTAAAAATAGTATATACATGTTTTAATTAGACCTTACTTAATAGTATTAAGGGGTTTAAGTGAAACATATAAACCGTAAGTTTGGTATTTTAAGACCTATTAACGGCGTAAACGACAAGCAAGAGATACGTCAAGATAAAACTATCCATGATGGTTTTAAAACCAATGAGACAATAAAGCAAATAATGTCTTCACAACCAGCTAAATGCTATTTTTGTGATTTCTATGACGAATACTTTTTAGAGCCACATCACTTAGACGGCGATCATAGCAACCATACGGCTGAGAACATTGTAGCGGTCTGTACGCTATGCCATGCACAAAACCACATCTTTGCACTATCACTGGAAAAGAAAGCTGAAATATGCGTATTGAGTACGAACATACCTCAAGAGATCTTTAATCAATATCAACGTGCATTACTGGTGTTATCGCATAAGTCTGACAACCAAGATCCTGAGCTTGCTAAGTTCGCACGGCGACATCGCCAAAGCTTGCTTGTAGAGCCGTTAAAGCGCCATCAACGCCCTAATCCTACAAAGATGTCTGAAGCAGAATACGCACGTAATATGTTTGAGGATATACAGGCGTTTAATGCGATTAAGACACGAACCCAAACAATTGATACCCAACTGTACTTCACGGACATTAAGTTCAACACAATGGCTGAATATGAAGAAGCCAAGCAAGAAGATATGTTGGTAGCGAACGTTGATTACGTAGACCAGCTCCGCAAGTACAAAGAGTGGTATTTGAATGCCATCAAAGAGAACAAAAACTTTTCTTTGTATCAACTCGCAAAAGCTTTGGAAAAGGTATCAGACGAAGCATACGAGAGCTTTAATCTGCCAAACCACTACATAGTATTTTCCCCGAATATCTTTACTGACGAGCAGTATGAGTACTACCAAACACTAGATGTATTTAAGGGTTTGGGTGATAAGTGAGTTCACATAAATGACAGAATGCTTAACAGATACCGAATACATAGATATGAGCTTAGAAGACGTTATATCGGGCATAGTGTTACAGCCATTTAAGCCTGACATAGTGAATGATATAGCGGTATTGGATAGCGTATTTGAGACGGACATATTGAATGATGATGAATACTCATTTATTGGTCCATACATCTACAAATATTGGGAACTTGGGATAGATGCACTACCAAAGGAAACGCACGATCAGCTATCGATATTTCGCTTATGCGTTATAGGTACTGAGGCTTTCAACTTCCTGAACGATTTGTATATACCAACGACACGCGACACTGGTCATACATCTAACACGCTAATGCTACTCCATGTTGTACATATAGCGATAGGGAATCAGACAACAACTGGTGAAGACTCAACGGGGCATTTTCAAGATCCACTGATTAAAGCGCTACTGTTGATGAATATCCCCGTTAACAGCGATTGTTTGCTGTTGGATGACACTTTGGTACACCTAAACAAAATAACGGCGCTGAGTGGCTTAGACGTTGAAATACAGGTTAAGCAAAGTGTGAGTGTGAAGCATAAGAAATTACTGAGCACCAACTTTGGATTTGACAATCCATTATCAATTATAAGCGTTTTGGAACAAAAGAAACTGTCTGAAGAACTGACACGCTACTTTCCGATGATACATCTACCAACGTCCGTAGAAGATGCGACAAACCAGATAGATACGGGCAACTTAAAAATGAGTTCGCTGCAATCTTTTTGTATATACCAAAACTTAAAGCTATCGGTGTCTAAAGTTTTCCACGAACAGGGCTTATACCAGAACAAAGAGATCTACATAGAGCTTGATAAGGTTCACTTCCAACTTAAAAATACAGGTTCCTTAAACTTCAAGGTGGGTACTTTAGGTGAAAGCCAAGAGGTTTTAGAAACGGCGTTTTGGCAACTGCTTAATAAGGGTTTAGTGTTTGACCTAAATAGTTTTAAGAAGTATGTCGAATTAAAAGAGGACGAAACCGTTAAAACTGATGTATTTACTAATTCAAAAAATGATAATATCCCTTTTAACAGTACCTACTATGAGCTTTTATTAAGGTTGGTTTTAGATACGAGCTTAAAACCCTCTGTTAAAAGTCTTGAGGTCGCAATTCAAAATAAGGATTTCGACAGTGCGATTAACGTTTTAAGAGAATTACCGTTTTTTAGTGCTTAATGCTTAATGCTTAATGCTTAAAGGCATGTCTAATCAAAGATAGACGTAGAAAGGTGAATAAAGGTGTTTAAATGAGTAAGAAGAAAGCTGAGAAGTCTGGTTATAAAAAGACTGGTTACTCCAAGATTGAAATTATATTGATGTTATTCCTACAAAGCATGAAAGCTGACGTAGAGGATTATTGCGATTTAGAAACAGTATCGGACGAACATACGTTTGTCACAAAAACTGGTGCAATGATTACGATCATCGAATACAAGGGGATTAAGAGTTTAATTAGTGGTGATGCATTCAGCCGTCAAATTGGTTTGATGACGAGCAACATGCGTAACTACTTCAAAGACCGTGGACATACGATTCATCTAGCGTTCAAAGTAGACCATGAGACGCCATACGCGATTCATGACTTGAATGCCATGCAAAAGGCGACCACGGCGCGTTGTGCGATGAATCTAGACATCATCATTGATGAAATGACAGAAACCATTTCAGGCGGTGTATTTAACGAAAGCTGTTATATCGCTTTAATCTCTGAGCCAACCTTACTATCGCCAATCGATAAGGCTCAAGACTCAAAAAACCGTAAAAAGCTACTGTCGCAAATTACAATGCCAAGTACGGTCAATGCTCAAGACATGCTTAAATCATCGGACAGCTTATACGTACACCATGAGTCTTTTGTCTCACAATTCTTAAACTCACTCTCAACTGAAGAATTTCCAGCAATCTATGAAGTATTGAATGTTGTTGAAGCTGGTCTAGCGATTAAAAAACAAATTGCCTCACATTCAACTTCAGATGACTTCACCTTGTCTGTGCCGATGCTGAATACACGCTTACCGATGCGTTGGAAAGAAATACCATCAGAACATGATGCGTCACACGTTTTGTATCAACCGATCTCAGAACAACTCATGACGAATGCGATCTTACCTGGTACAAGTCAAGGTTCATTCTATCCAGTGGGAAGTGTTATCACTGACGGCGTTGTATATGCTCCATTGATGGTAGATATATATCCAGCGAAGACGAATACGTTTGAAACGCTATTCCGCTTATTACACCAGGCCAAAACGCACGACACTAGCGGTAACATCCGTTCTATCCCATATGCGGTGAGTTACTGTATTACTGGTGATGGTATGGCTGGAACCATGATGAAACGCACGTTATCAAGCGTTATTCACTTTATGACGGCACAAAACAAAGCCATTCGTAATGCTGGTAACATTTTGATGGCCACTAAAAATGACCTAGATCAAGTAGACACTGTTGCTGGTCTGCAAATGACCATGATGACATGGGCACCAAATACCGAAGATGGTGTAAACATTCTTGTAGGACGGCGCCAAAAGCTTTGGAAGAGTTTTGAAGCGTGGGGCGGTGCAAAAGTCATGGAACAGGCTGGCGATCCTATTTTGACTTGGGCATCACATATACCGGGCTTGATGGTACGTAATCACGCACCTATTTCACCAGCACCGTTGTTTGATGTGTTCTACATGTTACCGCTGACACGTATTAACTCACCATTCCATAAAGGGCATCAGCTCAACAAAACCTTAGACGGTAAACTGATTATTCTTGATTCGTTCTCAAATGAAGTGACTGTATGGACGACTATTAACATTGGTAAACCGGGTACGGGTAAATCGGTCACAATGAACAAAGGCATGCTTGAGGACATCATGATGCCTGGTAACGAGCGTATCCCGTTGACCTATATTGTCGATGTGGGTGAGTCAAGCCGTGGGTTAGTAGAAACAGTGCAAGATTCATTGCCTGAAGAGCTACGTCACTATGCCATCTATAAGCGTATTAAAAACTCAAAAGAAGAAGCGATTAATCCGCTTGAATTCAGTATGGGCTTACGCTACCCGTTAAACTACGAAATGCGTCAAATGACAGCGTTTTTAAGTTCATTGGTAACACCGCCTGAATTGAAAGGGCAACCAGCCAAAAATACTTCTGACGTTATTGGTGCGGTCCTACGCCGTACATTCTATTTTGCTGATGATACGAATGCTGATCATAAAGCACGTAAGTACATGCGCTTTGCAGATCCAGAACTAGATCGCATCATGGAAAAACACGGACTGATTGAGCCACATTCTGAACAAGGTAAGGATATTTCTTATTACGCTCTACGTGACCTTTTCCATTCTTTGAATGAGATCCGTGGACGCACGTTGGCACACCGTTACGCAATGCCGACTATTGGCGATATGATTGAAACCCTTTCTGATTCATCAATTTTAGATGTTTGGAGTGATGTTCATATTGATAATGAACGAGCACTGGACTTTTTGGCGCATCAGATTATGGCTGCACAAAATACCTATCCAGCATTCTTCTATCACACTAACTTTGACATCGGTAACGCTCGTGTAGCTTCTATCGACTTAAACGAAGTTGCGACATCATCAGATCCTAAAACTACATCGCTATTCTTCCAGATTGTACGGATGTTCATTAAACGTAAGTTCGCCGTGAGCCGTGACGATATTCCAAAATTCCCACAAGCTTATCGTGAATATGCAACCCAACTGATTAATGAGCTTCTTGAAGACCGCAAAATTATGTCTTATGACGAATTGCACGTTGCGAAAGGCGATCCAATCCTATTAGAAGAATTGGCTGAAGACGCACGTACATTGCGTAAATGGGGTGCTCGTCTTAACTTGGCATCTCACAAAGTAGAAGACTTTAAAGACTTGGTGGGCTTTGCTACGGCGTATGTGATTGTCGATCCTGGTACACGCGAATCTCGTGAAGCTATTCGTGACAGCATCGGTCTAACTCAACTAGAAATGGATGCGCTTGGTTCAGGTAACGTAGGTTTCTCAGATCAAGGCTTAACGTACTTCAGTAAAATTAAACTCGAAAAAATGGAATGTTCGGGCTTATATACCGTTTCACTTGGTCCAATCCTTTTATGGTCACTCAGTACACATCCCGATGAACGTGCGCTCCGTAACTACACGTATGACCTTATCGGTGAACGTGGTAAGGCGTTGAAGGTCCTTGCACAATTCTATCCAAAAGGTGCGAAGAATCAGATTAAGACACGGCGTACCATGATTGAGAAAAATGCCAAAAATAAAGGCACGGACTTTGATGAAAACAAAGCAACTGCTTCAGTGATTTCTACCATGGCACAAGAGATGGTTGTTGAATATCAACGCTATGAACTTGAGCAAAACATGAAGAAAAAATTACTGAACCAACGTAAGTCTGAAGCTGTTTCTTCTTAACTCCAATCAGCTACATAGATTTGCGTTAATTGGTATATACATTGAAGTGCTTGGATATGGGTAAGGTCGTTAAACAACGACTTTGCCTATTATCCTGAAGATAAAAGAGTAGGTCGCAAAGTATGGCTTCTACACAAAAATACGGCACACAAACAAAGTTCAGACCTAGTTCGCTTAAGCGTGATACACGATCAGGCTTAGAGAAAATCCATTTAAAACTTACAGCGCCAGACGGCGCTAATTATTTGGTTGGCGTTCTTGGTGCTATTGCAGTTATTTTGTTTGTTGTTCCGTTTGGCGGTGAGATATTTATAGGGATCGCGTATTACCTATTAAAACGCTACACACATCCGAATGATTACTTTTTTGAGTGGCCATTCCGTGCGCCGTTGCATTCAAACTCACTGGATGCGTCAACTGACATTACATCACGCGTAAAAGATGACGTACTGGACAATCCAAAAGCCTTTTTGGAATACGCACGTACCAATCGCGATAAGCTACAAGGTGAGGGTGTGACTTACCTTGGTCGTTGCCGTGAAACTGGTCTACCTGTTTATGCATCCAACTCCGATGACCGTACACATCAAATTGTGTTAGGTACTACGGGTTCGGGTAAAACAGAATACATGCTAGGTAACTGTGCCAACCAGTACGTACAAAACTCAGGTTATATCTTTGTAGACGCAAAAGGTGATACCAAGGCTCAACAAGACCACTATCGTTTATGTAACCGCTTTGGGCGTAATGAGGATCTATTAACGATCAACTTCATTACCTCAGGTCGTAACATGCTACGTGCACAAACCGACAAGATGACCAACTCAATGAACCAAATGAGCAACACCAGCTCAGGGATGTTGATTGAATTCTTGATCAACTTGCTTGATGACTCAGGCGGTGGCGGTGGTGACATGTGGAAAGGTCGTGCGATGGCCTTTATCGCTGCACTTACACGAGTTTTGGTCTATCTACGTGACAATGGCTTCATTCAGCTTTCACCAAAAGTATTCACGCAATACATGGAACTTGAAGCACTTGAAGAATTGGTATTTTGTCATAACGATAAATACGGGATTGACTTTGAACGTGTGGCTGAACAGCTTCAAGGCTACCTCGTTTCATTACCTGGTTATTCAAGCAACCCTAAAAAGTTAAAGAAACAAGAAACCAAAACCCGTGAGCAACACGGTTATATCACCATGCAGTTAACCAAGGCGATTAACGACTTGACGTTTAACTATGGTCACATCTTTGGTGTAGAGCATGGCGGTGATATTGATATTTTTGACGTTGTACTTAACCGCCGTATCTTAACTGTGCCATTACCAGCTCTTGAGCGTTCACCAGACTCACTCAAAATGCTCGGAAAATTAATCATTGGCTCAATTAAACAAATGATGGCTGGTTCCCTTGGTAACAAAATGGAAGGTTTACGCCGTGCCATTATTGACGCACGACCAACCAACGCCTCTACTTCATTTAAGCTATTTTTGGACGAATGGGGCTACATCGTTATTGTCGGTGCTTCGGTTTTACCAGCTCAGGCACGTTCGCTTAACTTCTCTATTACGTTCGGTGCTCAAACATTTGAAGATATTGAACGTGGATCTAAAGAGGAAGCAGCTGCTACATGGGGTAACACGACCGTTAAAGCCATTGGACGTACTACTTCGGGTGCTGAAAGTACAACATACAAATTGGTTGATGGTTTTGCTGGTGAAGAGTGGCAAGGTAAAGTTAACTCAATCAATATGTATCAAGGTCTAGTATTCAACCGTTCGGTACCACAAACAGAAGTCCAGTTCGCCAAAGAAAAACGTGTGACAATTGAACAAATTGCCGGACAGCACAACGGCGAATTTACCTTGCTCATATCAACTAAAGGGGAAGGTGGTAAAACTTCAGACGTTAAAATCGTATCAATGTTGGCGTTCTATGTGGCTGATACTCAACCCAAGTACTTACGCTTAAATGACCTTTGCCCAATCTTCAATATCCAAAAATCTGAAATCTACGATCCTACTTTAAAAATTGAAGACTTCATTCATGAGATTGAGGAAAAACACACGCTACTGACAGACAACAATTCATCTGCCAATGTCACGGCGCTTGGTGATTTTGAGATCTGCAGAAAGCTCAATAACACCTTGTACGAAAACAACAACACGGTAAAAGACTTTACTCAAGATTTTGTACATCAGATTCTTGAAGCAAGACGTCTTGAATCCATCACACCTGAAGGGATGGCACCTGGTCAAAGAACAGTAATGTCTTCGTCCACGGCGAAAGGTGAAATCTCCAAAGAACAAAAACACCGTGAAAGTATTGTTTCAGCACAAAAAGAAGCAAGTGATAAAGACCAGACTATTGAGAACCGAAAACAGTTGCAGTACTTCGGTAGGGGTTCTGATATTTCACCTCAAGTAGAAGCTGGTGCTTACAACAATGCGGATCTTGATGCTGAATTTAATATCTATGGTGAACGTATAAGCGAACCTGAACAGGCTCAACAGGAAAGTGATGCTGAAACTGTGACTCGCGCCGTTATCACACCAATGAACCTAGACAGCTACTATGATGAATTGAAAGAGATCCTAATGGGATATGAGGATTTAACAGTAGCTCCAATTACTGAATATCAGCTTGTTCAGATACCACGCCATGTAAAACCTGAAGATCAGACACAATACATTGCGGAAAACAAAGCCAGTCTTGATCAAGCCATCTCACATAGCACTAAAAATGAAATGGAATTCGTAGAACAACAGTATGCAGCTAAGTTTGAAAAAGCTTTGATGAAAAACCCGTTCTCGCACGAATGCGTTACTTTTGAAAAATTGTTGGTGATACTTGGTTCAAAAGGTTCTTCAGCTTCATTACGATCAGGCATTACAATCAAAAAAAAGGATGACTAAACGCATCCATGTAGAAGACATAAGGCTGGTTATCCAGCCTTTAGTTTTTTTGGGTGAGCTGTTTGTACTTAATACGCCTTAATTCATCACTCGGCATGTATTGGGCTATTTCATATTCGCTCTTATACGGCGTTTCATTGAATATGGCCAATAACAACAACTGCGACAGCGGAATGGCTTCAGGCACCATCATTTCGATTAAGCGAAACTTTTCAGACGCATTCACATCAAATGCAACCAATAGCGCCGTATATGGAATGTGGCGATCTGCAAGTGATAAATCGGGGTAAATAGGTTGGTCCTAGTGCTAACGTTTGAAAGTCATACATATTCAAGCAAGAGATAGCTTTAGGTACATTGGATAGGTTCACGGCGTAAGATTCAATGTTTGAACACATATTGGCATCCAGTTTGGTTTTAACCCTAGTTTAGATGCATTTTAATATAATAACTTAGTTTTAACGTGCATATTCTTAAACATAACTAAACCACTTCTTAAAACCTTGTTTTGTTTTAGGCTTAATCGGTATATACCATTTCATAAAAAGTTTAATGAACTGTGTTTTACCCTTTACAATCCTTAATACATCAATTAAATTGCCCTTAAATCACATCCAATATACAGGATATAGGCAATGACTAAAGAACAGCTAGACAACTTACAAACACTTGGAATGACTGACTATAAAACACGTTTACACGTTAAAGGTGTGCGAATTGTTGAAGTGCAACAGTACTCAAAGTCTGTCGATAACAACGCCGTACAACCACTTGCAACTAATACCACTCAACCGCAATTCTTAAATTAATTTTCCAAAAAAATACTTATAAGCACTTTCTGTATTAATATATCTTTATTAGTTTTAATAAAGCATTAATCAATGGAGTGCTTAAAATGTTAGACACTTTACTTTCGGTATTTTCAGCAAAACATAAGCTTTATAAGAATCTCAAGTTAAAACCCTTTATTGATACCCGTTTAGTCAATTCTGACAGCATCGCCATGACCGATGTTTTCCCTTTTCATCAAATCAAAGATTCTCTTTGTATGACTGGTATATCTCCTACTAATTTTGTACCAGGCAAAAACATTGTTTTGAATCCACATGCCAAAGATAACGATTCCATCAGCTACCTTGGTCAAGATACGCAAAATCATAAGCCGTTCTACATCTCTACCTTTGCTGAAGAATTGGCTGAAGTATTTAACCCGATTTTTGCAGAAATCATTCATCTTGAAACACCATGCTTACTTGACCTATCTGAAATTGGGGGCTTCTCAAATTCCAAGTCGGATTTAAGCCAGTACCGTAGCATTGATGATTTTGTAAAAAACGCATGCCCTGATTACATTAGTGATGTGAGTATGGAAAATTTAGATCGAATGTTGTTATGGCCAGAAATCCGTTTATTGAACTCTCCAGATACAACCACTGATCAATTTTTTATCTATGGCTGGAGTCCTAAGATTTTTGTTCAAAATGCTGGTGGATCACATCACATGGCTGCTGCACATTACTTGGCTAAGAAACTGAGCCAATGTGTGCCGATTCAAGGCAAAGTAAGTTTGAATCTAATCTCAAATAAAGCACTTCAAAACTTTGATTCAAAATACGCTGCGTTCGCCGTACCAGATGATGCATTGATTGATATGGGGAATGATTTATCAGAATCAGGGCTTGAATATCAGCTGGTGTTTTTCCGTGAACGTGAAGTTAATTTTATCTTCTTCAAAAAGAATGATCAGAATGCCCGTGTTATTTCGCTATTCAACAATCTGCATGCTTCATTGAATGGTGCATTAAAGACGGCGGTTCAAGCGCAATTCAAAAATGAAGCACTACTCACCATCATGAGTGCTAACCTCTCTGATACATCAAAAGATCAATTTTTTAGCACACGCCCTCACTTGGCTGAGATCTACAATCACGTTCAAAACGAAGTTTGTTTGAGTGGTCCTAAACCGACTAGCCCGACAATCTAAGGGGTAGGGAATATGGATCACCAATCATCAACTACACCACATGCACTCATTCTCGGTCTGACACTTGAACAGGCCATTTCTGTTTTAGCAAAGAAACCCGTTGATGCTACCCACTACAACTATCTTGAAGATGACGAGTACAACACCTACGTCATGATGAAACCTGAGTGGACTAGTCTCAACAAACATGCCTACCTACATGTAGATGGCTTAACCCATGAGCGTAAATGGATGTTTATGCCGAATGCTTCAGGTGAGTACAACTTGCTAGAGGGCTGTATTGACCTGTTTGAACTTAACCAGGCCATCGAACAGCAATATCTTGTGTTTGAACAATTCCTGAATAGCCACGGCGCACCGTTCCGCAAAGTTGGTGAGAAGTTTTCTTTTGTCACTCAACTTCTCTTTGATGCATGGGTGATAGATCCAGAACGTGCGATTCAAAAACTTCATGAGATGAAGGAAACAAAAATCTCATTACAAGTGCCTTTGCTTCATGGGGATAGTCAGCATGATTGATACGCAAAATACTAATGAAAACATTGCTTCAGAAATTGAAGCTCGTAGCGCTTTTGAAAATAGATACGGCGTGGTCGGTAGTCTGTTGGCCAGTGGCAATTATTCTTCTTGGGTGCATCAGGCGAAATGGGAAGCTTTTCGTGATGGTTGGATGCAAAGTGAAGTAGAAACTAAAAAATCTATCTATCAAATGCAAACACCAGCCATCAGCGATGACCAATTGGAAGTGGAAAAATTACTGCAGTTGCTCGATGACTTTTGGAATAAGAAATGGGGCGATTGGAAATCATCTGCAGATATGGTGGCGCAAGGTGAGGCAAATGCCTATGAACATGCGAGAGGATTGCTTGAAACGGCGATAAAACAAGATGAAGCCACATGCCAGTGGTTACGCAATCAATTGGCAACGATTCAAACTGAATTGGATGCTTTTATCACATTCGTTAATGAACACCTTGTTTACCATGAAAGTGATGGTCCAGATTTAATGTCGAAGATCCAGAAGCTCAAACATTTGATAAAGGTTAAACCATGATTACGGTTCAAATAGAGATGTGTGGCTTTGGGATTAAACGGCGTTGGGAGTTTGGAGATCCGCGCCGTGCGCCAATTACAGTTTTAGAAATGGGCTTCATTAAGGTTTGTAAAATGCGTGGTGATAGCAAACTGGTTGAGTTCATGAGGGGTTATGCAGACGACAAAGAATTCAACTGGCATCCCAAAGTTCGCATTGCACGTAGAAAAGCAGAACGTAAAGCCTATTCGTACTATGACAACCACTACAAACAGCAGATTAGAGAACTTTTCGATCGCCAAAATGTAGACCGTCAAAAACAATATGAATTGGAACGCCAAAACAAAGCGTTATTGGCTGTTATTGAACTTAAAAAAGAACAATCGTAGGTATATACCATGACGGGAATTGAATATTTTCAGAAGTATGGCTGGAGTCACGCCGTCCAGTCCGTTAGTCGAATTCCAAGTGAATACAACGAATATTCACCAGATCTCAAAACTGTTGTTGTAAACGGCAACTTTCGTTATGCGATGGCTGCGGAAATCAGCAAAAAGAAAACTGAAGTCTATGTTACTGAGCTCAAACAAATCATTGAGAGTGAAAAGCTACTAGAAGACTTCTTTAACTTGAATCTGGTTGGTATAGAAAAAGGCTTAAGTAATGCTAAGCGTGAAATGCAAGACATGGAAGAACAGGGGATTGTTGAATTCAACCATCGTTTTGATGACGACCTGACTTGCACCACGGAACGCATGAAACTTGCCATCGCTCAAATAGACCATCTTTATCAAAACAACATTACAAAAAGTGAGTAATGCCCATGTTAGAAATGTTCCAAAATCAAACCATGCGATATATCTCTATTGCCATTGGCGTGATTAGTATCTTTATATTCCTATACCTACTTAAACTCGGTGAGGGGCTTGTCATTAGCCTTATGGTTGCTGTGTTCATATGTGGTTTGAGTTTATTCAAACTGAAAAACTACTATGAAAAAAATAACCCATACATCAATGCAGAACACCTTGCTTGGCTGTATGGTGAATTGCAAGAATATGACCAGGATCTATTCACAACTGTCAGCAATCTGACCAAGAGTACTGGACGTTTAGAATTGAGCCAGCTTAAATCAATCCGTAACCGCTATGCTTCTTCCATGAACGAAACTCAACTACAAGCATTGGCCAGTGAACATACTGAAGAAAGCAAATATCGCTTAGACCAGTACAACTACTCAATTTATGTGATGGATGAAGTCATTAATCAATATTAATGGCTGTAATCTAATGGTGAGAAATATGAGTCAGCAAAAACAAATTAAGCAAAAAGTGAAGCTTTTAGATATATCCCCTCTATCCGCTTTTTTTGGATTTTAATGTCTGAACTCTCAGTCGTTTATGCGTTTTATTCGCCCTTATATGATGAATTATCGGGTGCCAACCTGATCATCATTCTTTATGCAATCTCTATTAACATCGCCGTGTTATATATCTGCTATACGCGGTATCAAATGTATAAAGAGCTACAAAACTATTGAAAGGTTTATAAAATGAACACAACTCTACCTATTCTTATTCATAGCGTTATTGGT
Source organism: Acinetobacter sp. WCHA55 (assembly GCF_002165305.2). Classification (NCBI taxonomy): domain Bacteria; kingdom Pseudomonadati; phylum Pseudomonadota; class Gammaproteobacteria; order Moraxellales; family Moraxellaceae; genus Acinetobacter; species Acinetobacter sp. WCHA55. Next base: position 145,076 of record NZ_CP032285.1, read on the forward strand.
GGTATTGGTGAACATCCAGATGCTAAAAAACGAAGCTTAGGATACGGCGCTATCATGCTGTATATACCGATTGAACATATGGTCGGTTCAGGTGTACTTAAGCTGATGATTGATGTGAATACACTGTCGATCTATGCGTCTGAAAATCCTAATTACCTAAAACAACCACATACCATCAATGAAGCTTCTCACTTGTGGAATGCATTGCGCTTTGACAGTGCTTCTAAAGCCAGTCGGAAGGTCATTCATGATAATGGGTATGTTGAGTGTTTGTTTTCCATTCCTATGAAGGTTCTTGAGCCATTTATGGGTGCTGAATTGATTCAAAACGAATTAGGACTTCCATACATGGCCATCGATCAAAGTGACAAGTCGAAATGCATGCCGATTTGGTATGATGTCAGTAAATCGACCAATCAATTTATTGATGGCAACTACAACGATTATCCTGGTGTACAGCCAACTTAAATTTTTAAGAAAAGTTTTTAGCTTTGATGATTTGTTAATTATTTATATCGACCAGATTGGCGATGATGAAGAGAACAGACTCAATATGGCCCGTTTAATGGGCCACATTTATTTTTATAGATTAGGGATGCTAACTGCGTGAAAACAAAAATCATTTTAAACATCATTTTGTGGACCTTAACCGTCCTAACTTGTTATGCGTGGATTGCCTTTACGTTTATTGAACCAGTTGGCTACACCATGACTTTTCTTGTTATTTTAATATTGATGACAGTAGTGCTCAGCTGGTGCTTGGCAACACCTTATATTAAGACCAAAGACCGAACCAAGCGACTAGACGAAAACTTTAAGCTACTTATGCTCTCTGTTGCTGTTGTTCCACTCCTAATGTTTCTACTGTCATATGGTTTTATATGGTGTTTCAAAACGCTAGAAAAGAAACAGTTCAACCATGACCATATTGCTGCGATGGTACCGGGTAGTAACTTCAATCAACTACAAAAGTTTGCCAAGGAAAACTACAACGCGCCACTTGTGTTAGGTGACTTTAACGAAAGTTGGGCTTTAACTTCCTTAGATATACCGCAAGCTTCTCCAGCTTCATTAAGATCTAGTACAGGATATTGCCTGGTGAATATGTCTAAAACCAGCATGAACACCATGTATAAAGAAGCAAAAACCGATGTAAGCTACAACGATTGGGAAATGCTGATATTAGCGCACGAGTTATCTCACTGTTTAGATCGTGCGACCGATGTGCCTGGTGAACTTGGCCAGCCACTTAAAGCATTAAATTCAATTGCGCCGTCTGATCGGTCCAAAGTAAAGATGGATGATGTATCTACCTTTGTAACGGCTGAAAGTAGCGGTAAAACGCAACTATGGCGAGAATCTTATGCGGATCTGTTTGCGGTAGGTTTTATGTCACTTGATCCAAAATACGATACTGCAGCGTTAAGAGAAAGCCTGATTAAATTACGTGAAAAACGTAAGGCACAAGATCCAACCCATAATTCGGTGTGTTGGTTGCAGTATTCTAAGAGTCAGCCTTTCCCACAAAAAGGTTCGGATGTTTATTCTTGGGCAAATAACATCAGAATTAAAGCGCCGTGCGAGTTGAAATAACTTGTCTTCAGACAAATTAAAAGCCCGAATTTCGGGCATCTTTTATACCAGCTAATTAACAATAAAAGCCAGGGCTTATAGTTGGTGCAGACATATCATCATAGATGCAATCTATACTGACTGCAGGTTTATCAATGTGGCTAAATAAGCTTGGATTGACCAATTGATTTGTTAGCTTAGATTTTTCTATACTAAAGCCAACCAGTTCAACTTCACAATCACACACGTAATGGAATTTTGCCTTACCGTACAACACAAATACATTAGGTGACTTCTCATACATCTTGAAGTACTCGGCTTGAGTTTGTGACAATGGAACCTCCAGCACCACAAAGCCATTTGGTACGACAAAAACTGCAGATCCATCTTTTACTGAGTAAACGATGGCTTGAACATCAGAAGCACGTTCAAAACCCACACTTTTTTTTATCATTTAGATTACCTTTTTATTTTGTAATATTCGCCTCGAGCGCAGCGTTTCGTACATCAGCTAGGTTTAACCAATGGCGGTGCTCAGCTTTAGTTTTTTCAATTTTGTGTGGTGTTCTTGGGTATTCCCAACTCCAGTAATGCTTTTTATAAATCTCCTTATCTTTCACAAGATACGCCTGTATAGATTGACTATCCTCATTAGTTGCATAGCCAACGCCAAAGTAAATATCTAAACCTTGCTTTAGTGCAGTTTGATAATCGGCTTCAAATTGAATAACAAGGGATTCAATCCTAGCTTCATGAGAAAAGATACTAGATAGTTTTAACATCACACGGCTCCAAGTTTAAGGCAATATGCCTCGAGATAAAACCATTATAACGGTCAAAATCCACTAAATTAGTTTATTTAAAAAAATTTCATTAAAGTTAAACCCTTGAAGATTAAAACATACGGCGAAAAACTTAGGTTTTTTATTCAATATTAATCAGACTTACTCAAATTTAGTCTAGATGAACTGGTATTTTTAAAATTAAGGCTGCTTCGCGTTCCCATTTGTGAACAGATTCTCATTTTTGAGAATGAATTATATTTCATTTTTTGACTGACACTGGAACAATTAGCCATAGACGAGTAGGGGGTGGGTAAAGCCATATACCACATTTAAGAAATAACGCCGTAGTGGTGTTAATTCATTGTTAATTGAATATGGTTTGAATTAAGGCTTGATGGAAATGCATTAGTAGAATTATGGGTGCTGAATTATCAAAATTAAGTTTTGGATTATTTTAATCAATTAAAAAAACATCGTTTGCGTTTATAAAGCCAGCAGTTGATCAATTAGCTGATCAACGCAAGGGTATTAACCTTTTTTATGGTTTAAATACTTTTGAGTACGTTCTAATAATTTCGGGATGGTTTTTTCTGCTTCTTCTTGGGTGAGATGCAAACCATAAAATTTATTAGTTGTTCCGTAGCTTTCATTAAGTACTGAATAGGGAATATATAAGGTGTACATGTCTTGTTCTACTGAGTACAACGTGATGAAGTCAGTCGTATATGAAAACTTGCCATTTTCGCTCTCTAGCTTGATTTGTTGGTGTTTAACGAGCTTGAGTGGTGAAATGCAGTCACCGCCATAGATCGCAACTGTGCCACGCTCTTTGTACAGCTTAATGAGTTTTTTGGTGCATTTTAACGGCTTGCCGTGTTTGTCCAATTTTGGTTGGTTGCGAACAAAGATGTTATAGCGAAGATTCGAGTCACCAAGCATCCCGCTTGTTGTTTCACTGATGGTCAATTGGCGTTTAGACTTCTTATAAAACTCTAATAAGCGTTGCTGTAAATTGAACCGTGAAACACCGCATTCGATGTCAAAATCTAGACTTTTAAAAGCGTTTTTATTACTGTTGTTTCCAAAGTAACAAACTGCATCGTTAAACATTTGCGTTAAGTTTGCAAAAATTAAGAGAAAGTCGTTTTGTGGGTACGGACGTTTTTGATACATGCACCCAAACTCACTGTCTGACAACTTATAAAAATAGGTGCGAACGCCAGTATAACTGCAAAGTGAATCATAAATGCGTGTGCCTTTAATTTGAATCTGAGTAACATAGCTAGATGAAAATTCAGGGGTAGCCCAAAGCATAGGGCTGAACAGGATGTCTTTCACTAATCCATTGTCGTATGCACGGTCGCCAACGCGACTCTTTTGGTTAATGCGGTCGTTTTGGGTGTAAACATGGATGTTCTTCAGCTCCAACGTTTCACGTTTGAACACGGTCTTTTCAGCGGTAGCAGTAGCGGTCGTCATGGTGAAGTTCCTTATCGGCTTAAATACGTGTGTGCAAAAATTGCTTGCATGGTTTTAAAAATTTGGTCTGTTTCAAAGTAGTCAGAAATTTGCTCTTGGAATGGGCTTTGATGGTTGCGAACCAACGTGCGAATCGCAGAACTATTTAAGGTGTCTGAGTTGGTAAAACCATTTTTTAGTACTTTGATCTCAAAATATGGGCTAGTGGATGCAATCACACTGACAATAATGTTGCCGTCTTGGTCTGTCTTAACTGACAAATCAGCAATTGGGCTTAGCTCATGGCGTAAAAAATACATATTGTCGGGGTTATAGATTGCTTTAAATCTGATTCCGTCTTGGCATATAGCGCAAAACAGTTCATTCACCGACTCAGCAGTAAAGATCGCCCCAAACGTCACAACAACAGGCCCGACATTTTTTTGCTGTTTTTCATCATGTTTGATGGTTAGCTCGCAATGCGCTGTAATTAGGTTTTGCATGGTTTATATCCTCAAATGTGATTCAGTGGCATACGCACGTTATCCGTGCGTATGGGTGAATTGAATTAAGAAAGTTCGCGTGACCAACAATCTTCTATACGGTCGTATGCGTAGCCGTTTTGAGCCATTAACGTGCAAATGTCTTCAAGGTTTTTGCCAAAGATATTTACTGAGGTAACTTGGTCGAGTACTGATGTATGACCAAAGTTTTCTTTTAATGTTGCAACGTAGATTTCAACGTCCATGAAGAAGAAATTTGTTTTATCAGCCAATGTCGGCATGTGCTGTTGAAATTGAAGTTGAGCATAGTCACTATCCGCTTGAAGATCCGCAAGGGTTAAATCACAGTTGTTGTCGATGTAATCTGAGATTTCATCAAACAATGTTTCCATGTGAGCACCGCTAAAAGTTTTAGGGAAACCGATGTATAAAGTGCCTTGTAACTGTACTGATTGAGCGTTTAAATTTGACATGCTGTTCACTCCAAGTTTTAAGCTTTCTGCTTTTGATAGTTTCATTTTATGGGAAAACACAACCTGGCAAACTTTTCTCGAAAAATAAGATTTTCAATCTTTTTTAATCAATTAAAAAACATCGCTTGCGTACTAATATGATTTTTCTATTAGCCGTATCGCCGTAATGCATTAAGAATAATTTAACGAGCAATTAGTTAATTAATTAAGTTTAATTAAATTGTTAAGTTTTAAAACATATGAAGATGAACCAGCTCAAGACCGTCTTGTGCTTGAAAACATCACCATTGCTGAAGCGATGAAGTTAGCTGAAAACAACGGATTCTTTAAAGCAAAGTACCAGGTGCTTAAAGTGATTCAATATTTTGATGTTGAATTGGTACTCACGGCGTCTGATGTTGAGTACTGTGCTGAATTACACCAGTTTAGCGGTGGCTATAACGTGACGGTGCTTGCTGATACACCTGAACAAGATCTTATTGCAATTCTCAATTCATTGGGGATATTGAATTAGAGCCATCTCGTGATAAGAGAATGCAGCTCCGAAAAATGGAGTCTAAATTTAAATCTGCCTTTAAGGGATATGATTTATCCCAAGTATCCATAGTGATATGGTCAGTGTATGTTCACCAGTGGCACGATCGCAAAATTAGTACCGTATATATCTAAAAAAAAACCACAATAACAATAGAGATGGATCCGGAAATTTGAACAACTCCTATAAGTGATACTCTGCTCCTCAAATGATGTTATAAACATCAATATATGGAGTATTTTATGGCACGTAGACCAAGAAGAAATCATTCAAATGATTTTAAGGCTAAGGTAGCACTTGCTGCGATCAAAGCAGAAAAAACACTTGCTGAATTGAGTTCTGAGTTTGATGTTCATCAAAACCAAATTATTGACTGGAAAAATCAATTGATCTCAGCTTCCTCGCAAGCTTTCGATCAATCAAAAGCTCCATCAGAACCACCCATCGATCTAAAAAAACTACATGCAAAAATCGGTGAGCAGGCATTAGAAATTGATTTTTTAGAAGGTGTGTTGAAGAAACTGGGCCGCTTCAACCACAAAAGTTAATCGATCACTCACTTCAGATTTCAGTATCTAAACAAGCTAAGTTACTGAAAGTCTCTCGTGGTTGTTATTATTATCGCCCAAAACCTGTTAGCTCATCAGATCTGAAGCTGATGCGATGTATTGATGAATTACATATGCAATATCCTTTTGCAGGCAGTCGTATGATGCGTGATTTGTTGAATCGTCAAGGGCATCATATAGGACGACGTCATACACGTACTTTAATGAAGAAAATGGGTATTCAGGCGTTATATTGCAAACCAAATTTAAGCCAGGCTAATCAAGCTCACCGTAAATATCCATATCTGCTCAAAGGGTTGGCTATTCAGCGCAGTAATCAAGTGTGGTCTACGGATATAACGTATATCCCTATGGCAAAAGGCTTTGTTTATTTATGTGCTGTGATTGATTGGCATAGCCGCAAGGTACTTGCGCATAGGGTATCGATTAGTATGGAGGTGGATTTTTGTATTTCGGCTTTAAATGAAGCGATTGAAAAATATGGTCGACCTGAAATATTTAATACAGACCAAGGCAGCCAGTTTACCAGTGATGCATTTATTGATGTATTGAAATCAAATGGCATTCAAATCAGTATGGATGGTAAAGGTCGATGGGTAGATAATGTGATGGTTGAACGATTATGGCGGAGCGTTAAATATGAAGAGGTGTATCTCAAAGCTTATAGCAGTGTCACAGATGCGAAAAAGCAATTAAGTGCATATTTTGAGTTTTATAATTTGAAACGACCTCATTCGAGTCTAGACAAAATGACACCAAATGAGTTTTACTATGATCAGCTACCCCAACAAAACAAGGTGGCTTAACTAGAGCGGAATATCACTTATAAATACGCTTTTAGTTGTTCAAACAAGTGGGACCACCTCTCAATTGATGGTTTTTTAATGAGCTTTATAAAATGGGTTCATCATACGCACGGCGTTTGTGTTTTACATTTGGATCTATGCCAATTTGATTCGGATATAACAGGTTTAATACCTGGTTAATGCGATCAACTACGCATTGATTAAACAAGATATGACAGTTACCGTTTTCGTAGATCTTAATGCGTAATAAATTATCATCAATGCTATGCCAGATACCACGATCTAACCTGAGTTTATCTAATCTAGTGTGGTCTAAAGGCTTGCCAAATAACTGCCTTGCTATAAAGCGTACTTCTTCCACTAAATTATCTCGTCTGCAATAAGAATGGTAGCTATTGTGATGAATGATCACGCACGGGTTAATACCAGCACCAAGATTGGTTTTGTATTTGCTTGATAATTGGCAAAACAATGAATCAACTTTACGAGCATATGCCATGTGGCGCGTAGACCAGATAGATTCTAAAAATACATTCACGTTATCCATCGTGAAATCTTCAATTTCATGACGAGCAATTTTATCTGACAACGCATCATATTCTTTTTCAGATATAAAGTTTCTAAGATTGATGATCTCAGTTAACTTCCTCCAGAAGCATGACGATATTTGTTTTAAAGCAGATTCTTCAGTATTGAATGATGATGAATATGATTTTCGGGTGATTGCACTCACAATCTGGTAAGCATCAAGTTCAATATCTTTGATGCTTTCATAAATAACCTTTATTGACGATTTTGCTTTTTCGCATTGCAAAATTAGCTTTTCGACTTCAATAAAGTCTAATTCAGATGCTTGCACTTCTCTTTTTATATTTACCAACATATTCATAATTGCCCACCTAATTAGCTTAATTGTCTATATAGATATTTTAATAAAAACCATGGTCATTAATTTTTTTTTAAAATTTATAAGCTAACTTTTTCACTATAATTAAATTAAATAAGCACAACGCTTAAAACTTGGTGTAGTGGAATATGGCTCAACCTTTAAAATTCCTTATTACCTCTACTCATAAATGATGATGTCGATATGCTTATGAAAAAACAACATTCAGTTATGTTCTCAACTGATCGAACAAATACCAATGCTATAAAAATCTGTAATGAGGATATTGTTAAATGAAAAAACTCTGTACACGACAAATTTCACAGAACCCTTATCCTATCAGGATTCTGCCTTCTTAAAATTGCCAAAATTTCCTTAAACTCTTCTTTTTTCCCAAAACCAATTAAACGCTGAATCGCCATTTGAACATAGTCTAAACCATAGCGAAATAAACTCATTGAGAGTCGTCCATGCTTCTTTATTTTTATCGCTTTTTTTTGATCATGTTGCCATTCACCCGTTAAGTAACACCAACAGAAGCTTATAGCTAACACCGCAATCAATTTTTTCACTCGTCTAGGGTCTGTCAAGCGCGTATTTTCAAGATTAAACCCGCGTCCTTTGAGACAACTGAATAAGGTTTCAATTTCCCAGCGTAATGCATAATCCTGAATAGCATTGGCATTAAACTGAGGAGAAACGACGAGTAAAAGCTCTCCATTTTCTAACTGTAGTGCACTTATATATAGTTTCACCCGACCAACCAAAATCCGTCGTTTACGACATTCAATTTGACCAACTTTAAGATGGCGAAATAAATCACTAATTTTATGATTCTTTCCTAAATGATTGGTGACAATGAAGTTTTTTTAACACGAATGCAGAAGTTGATGTCTTGTTCAATTAACCATGTAAACCACTGCTCACCGATAAACTCTCTGTCTGCGAACACATTCACAATACGGTCTTTACCAAAAATGGCTATAAAGCGTTGAATCAAAGCAATACGCTCTTTCGTATCTGAATTTCCACGTTTATTAAGCAATGTCCAAAGGATAGGTATCGCTATTCCACGATAAACGATTGCGAGCATCAGGATATTAATATTTCGTTTTCCCCATTTCCAATTGGTTCTATCTAAAGTCAGTTGCACTTGGTCGAATGAAAACATATTGAAAATCAACTGAGAAATTTGACGATAATCAAAATACTGACCTGCAAAGAAGCGCTGCATACGTCGATAAAATGATTGTGGTAAGCACTTGATGGGCAAGGCTTTAGATGCAGAAGAAAGATTACATGTTTGCTTTAAAATAATCACAAGCATGATGAGCGCAAAGCACTTTAAATGTGACTTGTTCCATTTTAGAGATTTGTTTAAGATAAGATATAGAATATCTCCATTATTGTCGCCGCCAGCCTTAGTTACAGCTGCTATGATGAATGAGATCGAAAACTGAAATCCCCCACTAGAATTGTTGACTGGAGTCAAAATGAATAAAAAGCGGCCGGTTAATCTTGATATTCGAACCATTCAGCTTCCTCTCACGGCGCTTACATCGATTCTGCACCGGATTTCAGGAATTATGCTCTTTATTTTTCTGGGACTGATACTGTATATGCTGAGCAAATCGTTGGAGTCAGAAAAGGGTTTTAATGAAGTCAAGGAGATTTTTTCTTCACCTTTCGGCAAAGTTAGTTTCTGGTTGGTATACTCTTCATTTATTTATCATCTCGTAGCCGGAATTCGACACCTAGTTATGGATGTGGGTGTTGGTCATACTTTGAAAGGCAGCAATCGCGCCTCTACTATTGTTTTAGTAGTGTCGGGTGTTTTAATGGTTGCTGGCGCCGTATGGATTTGGTAGCTGTGGAGTCGTAATGCGTATTTACAAGGACTAAAAGCGTCCTTTAAAGCTAACTTACGAAAGTATTTATAATCGACGGTTCACGCTTAAACGGTTGAATCCTTTCGGGCTTCCGAATAGCTGTTAGCTGAAAGCTATCATGAGCTAAGTTTTCTGTGCATCATCAAATGTGTTAATGGGAGCGCCATAGTACTAGGTACAAATATGGCTCTAGGACAATGTTAGATGTTTTGGATTTTGAGGCGGATCGCTCTTATCGAAGATCGTCTAATTCGCTCTGAAGCGCAGGTTTTTTGAAACTATCACCTGGTTGGCACACTGTGCGAATCAACATCAGATATGAGAAAGCCAATCAGGTGAACACTACCCTCGAGGGCTCATCTGTCCAGTTAAAGCCTCGAGTCTTTCTGGGTGCGCAAAAGACAAGAAGGTTATATGGGAAAATTATGAGGCCTGGATACCATGCGTCATGGGCGTGCCGATGCTGTGAGTGACAGAGCGAGAAGCAAGTGAAAGTCCCTGAAGTAGGGGCGGGATGCGCCCGAGTGGCATTTTTTGTCTTAAGGTAGATCGCGTAGCTGTTCTTCAGAATAATCTTCAGAGCGTTGACGACAGCCATCGCTGTGCATTCCTCAAGAATAGAATGTGTCGGAAGGGTGGCGTCATTGGTGTTAGTCATCGCTTAGGATTTCTCAATCTGGCTTACACGGGCGCCTGTACCGATATCCCCGCGGATGGCGACGTATCGATGTTGAATTCCTCGCCAGACGAAGTGCAATGAGCTGCGGCTATAGGCTTGCGCAGCCTTAGATAGCCGGCCGTCGCAGGCGCGCCGGTTGGCCGGGATCTTCTTCTGCCCGTCAGGTGTCCGGTCGGAACTCCAGCACGAACGCTACGACCTTTTCGGCGGACATTTCGCACGGCTTCAACAATGTCCTATCTGATGTAACGCGGAAGAGGTTGAAGCTGACAATGTCAGTCCCGTCCAACTCCCTGGCGAACAGACTGTTGCGACGTCCGTCCCCAGATCGCCGGACGATCAAGCTGAAACGCCGGCCTTCATAAGTCCCTTCTCTGTATCCCTCCGCAAGCTTCGCGAAAGCGGCATCGAACTCGGAATGCTCCATGTCATCCATCCTTATTGATAGAACAGAGGCGCGGCGGGTGCGAGACCGCCAGTGCCGGGTCGCGCTAAGGTGCCGGGCAGATTCCTGCAGCCGACGAGGCCCGGGGTGGGCAGGATAATTGAGATGTCGGCGCCCGCATGGCTATCAGCGAAGTCGTCCGTCCAGTCTGCTAGGCAACGTCCACGCCTTTCCAGAAAGCGATGTAATCCCGGATACCCTCGGCATCCGGAGTGGGGGCGGGATAGGTCCAAGCGGCGTTCACGTTGAGCGCGTCACCCGCGCGAACATGAAAGAAGCGCGCGGCGCCTTTGATCGGACAGACAGATGTGTGCGGGCTCATCTCAAGCAGGCTCAGGTCGACTCCTGACGGTGGGAAGTAGTGATTTCCCTCGACGATGACTGTTTCGTCGCTTGTGGCGATAGTAGTGTCTTTCCAGATGGCTGAGACCAACGGACTCTCCTTTTGTATTCATCAACCGGCGAAGGCTCGCGGGCTGGCTGCCCCAAGCCGCACCTCCTCAGGTGGCAGGCGGGTTGCGCCCGAGAAGTTTGTCGAGCTCGCCTCTGACATCGAGCGCGAATAGCTCATCGGAGCCACCGATAAGGGTGCCATTGATGAAGATCTGCGGCACGGAGCTTCGCCCCGACGCTTCCGCCATGGCCTGCCGGTGAGCCGGATCCGCCTCAATATCGAGCTCCTTCCATCGCACGCCCTTTTCCTTGAGGAGCGCCTTCGCTCGGCGGCAGAACGGGCACCAATTCGTGGTGTACAGCAATACATCAGTTGTCATATTGCATCTCCGGCAGTTGCACGCGGATCGCTGTCATGGCGTTGATCTCCAATTCGCGGCGTTCAAAGATGGCGACTGCACCTTGGCCGACATCGGAGCAGATGCTGACGATTGGCCGCTATCCAGGCGACATGGCCCAAAGTGCTTTCACCGCCAGGCAGAGGCCGCACGCGCCTCCTGTAGCGCCGAGCCGATGCTCTAAGGTAACCGAGCCTCGATTGGGACGGAAGCGGTCCCGCTCGAATCGCCCATCATGCTGGTCGAGCATATCAGGACGACGGATAGTGCAGGAACTTTCAAATTGAGCTTGATGTCGAGCCAGGTATCGCGAGCGAAGGCGTTCTAGAGGCCGGGGGGTACGAAGACTGTGTTCGGCAAAACGGTTCACGTTGATCGCCAAAGCTTCCCAGGGCGCACGTCTACGATCGGCGCGACGTGAGATAGCTCGCGCCGCTAGCCCCCGTAGCGCTCCGTCTTGATGATGGAGGCGTCCAAGCCCGCCAGCAGCGCGCTATCGGTTGCGATGTTGACGAATCCGTTAGACCCGCAGACGAACACTTGCGTCGGCTTTCCCTGAAGCCTGGTTAGAATTTCTTGGACCATCATGCCGTCGATCCGTCGCGCAAAGTCCGATGCGCGAACCGGTTTCTCGCGCGTAATCGCGAGCGCCAGGACGAACGCCGGATCGCTGATTTCGATGCAATGAAGTTCTTCTGAGAAGAGAACGTCCTCGGCGGTTCGTGCGGACAGGAGCAACGCTGTCGGAACGGCTTGGGCCAATGCGCGGCGCTGCCGGATCATTGCCATCAACGGCACGAGGCCGGAGCCTCCCCCGATCAACAGAACCGGATCTATGGCAGGCTCAGGCCAAAGGAAATGGCCACCGAGCGGACCGCGAACTTCGATTTCGTCACCAATCGCCGCGATGTCGTGAAAAAACGGCGAAACTTCGGCATCCGGCATGCGCTCGATAGCTATCTCGACGATCGGGGTCGAAACTGCCGATGACGCGATCGAGTAGCTGCGCATTGCACTGTAGCCGTCGGGCGCGGTCAGCCGGATATCGACGTGCTGACCTGCGGTGTGCGCGAACGGCTTGCTCAACCGAAGGAAGAAGCTCTTGATACTCGGTGTTTGCTGGATGATGTCGTCGATCACGCATGATTGCCACGAACGGACTTGCGCTTCGTTTTCAGTCATGGGTGTATCGTTGTTCGCGCCACGGATCGCCGTAGATGTGATAGCCGTGCAGCTCCCAAAAGCCGGCCTCGTCACGCGTCGTGAATTGCAGCGCATTCACCCATTTGGCGGATTTCCAGAAGTAAAGGTGCGGCACTAGAAGACGCGCCGGCCCCCCATGATCGCGGGAAAGTGGCTTGCCCGCATAACTGAGGGCGACCATCGCTTTCCCGGAAAGCAGATCCGTCAGAGGGACGTTTGTCGAATAATTATCGTAGCAGTGCGCCAAGACGAAATCGGTAGGCCGATCAAGCTCTGCATCTGCAAGGATGTCTTCAATGAGTACACCCTCCCAAACGGTATCCAGTTTGGACCAAGAGGTGACGCAGTGAATATCCTTTGTCACCTGGGTCTTTGGTAGAGTGTTGAATTCGCCCCAATTCCACGTTTTGACGGGCTTCGGACCAATTTTGACTGTGAATTTCCAGTCGGAGGGCTCTACCCTCGGCGTAGGGCCGGCCGACAGAACAGGGAAATCCTCCACCAGATGCTGACCTGGCGGAATCCGATCGGACTGGTCGCCTGAACCGCGACCGGTGAAACCTCTGGTGACCATAGTGACCCCTCTTGCTCGATACGGCAGACCGAAGCCGGCCTTCATTTCAGTACTCTGCGTAAAGCATTTGCCCGCACATCCGCCGAATAAGCCAATCGACTAAAAATCAGATACAGATGCTCTATCATCGTAAAAAATCGCGTATCGAACATAGCGTCAGGCCAGCATGATTCCCAATACCCAATGGCTATAGGGTAGATAACCCCAAGGCTGCGTACGCTGATCTGCGGTATGCGGAGCGGAAGTTGCAGGTTCGCTCTCAAACGGATGGGCAGCGTGCAAAGCTCAAGGCTCACCAGCGCATGGTTGCCCAGTTCGCGCTCGCCGGCAGCTTGAGTATATTAAGGACGAAATGTCGATCTGATCTATTCTGGCTTCAGGAAATAGGGAAAATAAGGTCGGACGTTCGCGCACCGTCGCGACGCGCGATCATCCACTAAGCTTCTGTATCGGGGTTGGAGGATCAGATGAACGAGATCGAACGACAAGCGCCTGAGCTGCGGGTGCAAAAATGGATTGGCAAAGATGGGGAAAGTATCGCGCCGTTCAAACTGTCAGATATCGGGCCCGGCCCGAAAATCTTGTTTGCCTTCCAGCATTGGTGCCAAGGTTGCCATTTGCATGGGTTTCCGACGCTACAAAAGTTGCATGCAGCGTTGAGCTCAAAAGACGTGGGGTTCGCAGTGATCCAGACCGTCTTCGAAGGAACGCATGAGAATACCTTCGAGAAGTTGCGCGTGAACCAGCTCAAGTATGAGCTTCCTATCGTTTTCGGTCACGACGAGCAACCGACCGGCTCGCCGTTTCCAACCTTCATGGAAGACTACCGCACACGAGGAACTCCGTGGTTTACGGTTATCGACGCTGGCGGTAGCATTGTTTTCTCGGACTTCCATCTCGACGCGGAGCTAGAGTATGGCTTTTTGCGTGTGCGCTGTGAAGATTGTCATCACGAGCGTTTGGTCGCTTTCAGCTGCAAACGGCGTGGTTTCTGCCCCAGCTGCGGTGCCCGCCGGATGGTGGAGAGTGCCGCACTTTTGGTGGATGAAGTATTTCCCGCAGAGCCTATTCGCCAATGGGTGCTGAGTTTTCCTTTCCAGTTGCGCTTTTTGCTGGCCCGTTACCCGGAGCTGATGGGCAAGGTCTTGAGCATCGTTTACCGTATACTCTCAACCCATCTGATTAAGAAAGCGGGTTTTACCAAGGCTACGGCACAAAGTGGATCGGTAACGCTCATCCAACGCTTTGGCTCCGCGCTGAATCTGAATGTACACTACCACATGCTGTTTCTCGACGGGATTTACACCGAAGACGGCCATGGTAAACAGCGCTTCCATCGGGTCAAAGCGCCGACCCACGATGAGCTGAATACCCTCGTCCACACGCTTAGCCATCGCATTGCTCGCTGTCTGGAAAAGCGAGGCGTATTAGAGCGCGATGCCGAGAATACCTGGTTGACTCTGGAAGAGGAGGAAGGCGATGTGCTGACGCAACTGCAGGGCGCATCAGTGACCTATCGCATCGCCACCGGTCCTCAGCAGGGGCGCAAGGTCTTCACCCTACAAACCTTACCGGGGCGAGAGAATCAGGCCGACACCAACAGCCGAGTGGCGAACTATGCCGGCTTCTCGCTACACGCCGGTGTCATGGCCGAAGCGCATCAGCGAGATAAGCTTGAGCGCCTGTGTCGCTATATCAGTCGGCCAGCGATCTCGGAAAAGCGTCTGGCATTGACCGCCAATGGACAAATCCGCTACGAGCTCAAAACCCCTTACCGCAATGGCACTACGCATGTGATCTTCGAACCACTGGATTTCATTGCCAAGCTAGCGGCTTTGGTACCCAAGCCTAGGGTCAACCTTACTCGATTCCACGGGCTTTTTGCACCGAACAGCAAACACCGCGTTCAAGTAACACCCGCTAAGCGGGGCAAAAAGCCCGATCAATCGGAAGGTCTCGATACTGGCTGGTGTGACAAGAGCCCCGCAGAGCGCCACCGCGCTATGACCTGGATGCAACGACTCAAGCGTGTTTTCAACATCGACATCGAGGTCTGTGAACACTGCGGTGGCCAAGTCAAAGTGATTGCAAGCATTGAAGACCCGAAGGTGATTGAGCTGATTCTTAATTACCTCAGGCAGAAAGCCGCTAAGGTTGACGCTGCCAAACAGCACGAATTGCCGCCAGAGCGAGCCCCGCCACTGACTCCCAGCCTGTTCGACCCATCGCAGACTTGCCTATTTAATTGACGCGCCTAAGTTCTCAATCCATGCACTGTCAGCCTTTGCGGCAGGCCGGTGGGGCAACTGTCGGCTAGAGATCCATTCGCCAGGCACTTTTCGGTCAAATCGACCAAAATACGACCTGCTTTAGGCGCTGTGAAGCTAAATTCTGGGGCTTAGGCAATAAAAATGAGCAGCAATTTCGGGTATGATACTTCAGCTTAGGGGTGAAAAGGTGCTTTATACTTCCTATACTCAAATCTATATCTTTAATGCGTAGTTGTAATAACTCTGTCAATCTCATGCCTGTGCCATAGAGCATTTTAGCCATTAACAGATGAATACCTGATAAATGTTTAAAAACGGACTGAACCTCTAGGTGTGTTAATGCTACAGGTAATCTTTTGGGTTTATTGGGTCGATTTAATTCTAGTAACCAAGGTAGCCCTACGCCAAGTACCTCCTTATATAAGAAAAGTAATGCTGAAAGTGCTTGATGATGTGTAGATTGTGAAACATTTCCCACGTTCACCAAATGTGACAGATAAGATTCCACTTCCAATCGACCCATCTCTTGTGGATGACGCATTTGATGAAAAATTACATAGCGTTTTATCCAACCACAATACGCTTGCTCAGTTCGATAACTCATATGCTTATAGCGTATACGTTGTCTAACTAAATCGAATAGTTTTGGGTGCTGAGTTGTCATCATATTATCCTTGTTATTTTTTTTGTTTAATGATAATTTTAGTTTAAATAAATCAATGCTTTTTGTTGTATTTTTAATCAAATAGGTGTCTTATGCAGCAAGTTTTTTTTTCATCTTATGTGTCACCTCTGCCGCATAAGAGTAGTTGGGCGTCTTCATCCAATCTGTGAGGCTTTCATCCAATGAAGAAAGCAATCCTTCTCGTTGTGTCTCATGTGTGCGTTCTCGCGGCGGGCTTCGCGCTTGGTGTCTATGCGCTTCCTATCCTTACCGCCCCTACTGCACCCACGCTAGCCGAAACCTCGCTAGCAGCGAGCCAAAGCATCTACAAGGGGGAGTTCCGGCGCGACCTCAAAGACAGTGACGCCCTCCATTGGGGGCAAGGCACAGTGAACGTGGGCTCAAAGAGCATTGCGTTCACCGGCAAGCTAGCGCCTGGCCCTGACTACAAGCTCTACCTATCTCCTGAGTTCGTGGAAACGGAAAAAGACTTTGCACGTCTGAAGCCGCAGATGAAACGCATAGGCGATGTTCGTACCTTCGAGAACTTCGTGGTTCCTGTGCCTGAATCAATAGACGTCTCGCAGTACAAAGCCGTCATCGTCTGGTGTGAGTCTTTCTCACAGTTCATTACTGCCGCTGAATACAGGTAGTCCATGCTCAGTGCAAAGACGCCCAACACTTCCATCGAGAGGGACGTCCAAGGGCTGTCGCCCTCGGCCGCCCCTCATGTCAAACGTTAGGCAATAAAACTATGTCATCATTTTCAGACTCTAAGGCAATCAGTGGCTACGCAGAAAACGCTACATTCGATAATCCCACAGAGCGACTAGTGAAGCAACTTGAGCAAGGTTAATCGTTGGAAGGTGGGCAATCATCCTGATTGCCACCCATCCCCTGATGCCCACTACAGGCGTTGCGCGCTGTAACTCTGTTGATCAGCGTGCGAAAACCCGGATCCGGATAGGAGGAGCGTCAACGATTGAATCAATCCGTTGGGAGAGGGCGGCTCCGCTCCGTCAGCTCGGCAATAGATAACCCATTCTCGCCGAGCAACTCTCTGATCCGATCGACGATATGAGCCCCTAGCGCCGCTGTCTTGGTCCCCCCCACAGATTCCCAAGATGCGAGTTCACACGCCGATACCTCGTGGTCAGCGCCGAAGTGCTTCTGTCGGTATGTCACCGCCGCCCTTCAATGATAAAGGCGCGGTAACGGGAACCGGCAAAGCGTTGAGCAGCGATGGTTTGGTAGGCGGGACTGTCATACCAGTCGCGAGCGGCCTGCATCGTCGGGAAACGCAAGATTACGGCCCCTTCGATGGGCGGCCCCTCCAAATGCTGGATCGCGCCATAAGCGGCGAGAAAGGTAACGTCGTGACCATCGAACGATGGTCCGACGCCTGCAGAATAGGTTGCGAGTGCATGTGGGTCGCTGGTTTCTTCCCGCGTAAAGACGACGAACGCTTCCATCATTAGGCCTCTCAAAGGTTGGATCTGTTGGCCATTACCACCGGTGATGGCCTCACAGTCGTCAGGCTGGCAACTGGAACCCGATTTTCATGAGTGCCTCGACGCACGCATCCTGATCCTGCTGATAGTTGCCTCCGGAGATGCCTATGCCGCCGATCAACTTCCCATCCTCCAGAATCGGATAACCGCCGCCGACAGCGACCATCCGAGGGCGATAGGCTAGCGGCGCCACTTTTGGATCGTTGGTCACATAGTCGTTCCAGACATGGGTCGGGAACCCAAACGAGGCGGAACTCCAGGCCTTGTCGATGGCAACATCGACGGTAAGGAACGGCGCATCGTCGGTGCGCTCGAACGCGCGCAGGTTACCGGTGGCGTCGACGACGGCGACGGCAGCCGGGATGCCGATGGCACGGGCCGCAGCGAGCGCCGCGTCGATGAGGGCGACTGCGGTTTCGCGGTTGATCGAGGCGGTGGCAATAGATTTGGTCATGGGATTCTCATCGCTGGGGCATAACCCGTTCGGCTTTTTGAGGTTGGACAAGATGTTTGGCGATCGCGGTCGTTAGAAGCCTTCGAGGACGATCTTGCCTTTAGCCGCGCCACTTTCGATCAGTGCATGCACCGTCTTCAGATTGGCGGCATTGATCGGCGACAGTCGCCGGGTCAGCGTCGTGCGGATTTTGCCGTCGTCAACCAGCGCTGCCATCGCATCCAGAATCTCGCCCTGCTCATTCATGTCGGGCGTGCCGTAGATCGACCGCGTGAACATCAGCTCGTGGTGGATCGACACCGCCTTGCGCTTGAAAACCATGATATCGAATGCCTTGGGATCGTCGATCAGTCCGAACCGTCCTTGTGGGGCGATCAGTTCGGCGATGTCGGCGACATGTTGCTCGGTATGTGTGGTCGAAAAGACGAAAGCGGGAGCACCGATGCCGAGTTCGGCGATCTGTGGCGCGAGCGGACGAGAATGGTCGATGACGTGGTGAGCTCCAAGCCCTCTTACCCACTCTTGGGTTTCCGGTCGAGAGGCTGTGGCGATGACGGTGAGGTCCGTGCGCTGTCGCGCGATCTGGACGGCGATCGACCCAACCCCGCCCGCGCCACCGATGATGAGGATCGCCTCCGCCGCACCGGGTACGGGCTTCGCCACGTCCAGGCGGTCGAACATCGCCTCCCAGGCCGTCAACGTCGTCAGCGGCAGCGCCGCCGCTTCCGCCCAGGAGAGCGACGCAGGTTTGTGACCGACAATCCGGGCGTCGACGAGATGGAACTCCGCATTGGTACCGGGCCGTGTGATCGATCCGGCATAATAGACCTCGTCGCCTAACTCGAACTGCGTGACGTCGGGGCCGACCTCGCGCACAATCCCGGCGGCATCCCATCCCAGCACCTTCCAATCGCCATCTGCCGGCGGCGTGCTGTTGCGGACCTTGTAGTCGACCGGGTTGACCGAGACGGCCTTCACCTCAACCAGGATATCGTATCCTGCAGCGACAGGCCGAGGCAGATTGATGTCGACCAGCGCGGCATCCGCGGCGATGGGTCCCGGAACCTTGTAACCAATGGCTTTCATAAATGTCTCCAGCTTGCTTGATCGGATGACGCGAATGCTCGTTAGTCAACTTCTTCTACATTGAGGTCCCGACTCTTGAACTGGGTCGCGGTAGCAGATTTCATCGAACACGTCGATCAACAGGCCTTTATGCTCTGTCGCCGGATCGGTGATCGCGTAGATGTTGGAGGCATCTTCGCCGTCGTCCCCGCTCTCGAGGCGCAACGCCGCATCGACGCGAATGCTGCATGCATCGAGGGTTGACCCTAGTTCGAGATCGACGAGATTGCCGTCCTTGACGCGGTATTCGCGGTCATAGCCGTTGGCGATGAATGACTGGACTGCTTCTAGAACGTCGGTCACCTGGGAGGTCATGGAAGCACCTTCATCTTGAACTGGATTGGACACGCTCGCGCACAAAGCGCGCTGTGACTCGGCGGACGGAGAAGCTCGCGAAGTGCGTTACTCATAGCCACTTGGCCTTCTTGAAGCGCATGAACAGGAGAAGGCAGAACACCGCTATCACTCCGAGCACGACGAAGTAGCCATATGGCGTGTCCAGTTCCGGCATGTGCTTGAAGTTCATGCCATATATTCCGGCGATCGCCGTCGGGACCGTCAAGATCGCCGCCCAGGCCGCGAGCTGGCGAGTGACCACACCGATCCTTTGCGCTTCCAGAAGGCTGCTGGCCTCGAAGACCGTGGACAGGACAAGCAGGAGGCCGTCGACCATGGACTGCACGCGGTGGACATGGTCCGCGACGTCGTGGAAATATGGTGTCATTTCGGCGCTGATGCAGGGAAAGTGGCCGCGAACGAGCTTTCGCACCAGCTCGGCCATAGCCCCGAGCGTGCGCTGGAACCGCGTGAGTTCGGACCTTAGTTCGAAGATTCGCGCCACCTCTTCTGGCCCGAGGAAATCGTGCAGCGACCGTCGCTCCATCGCCAGGACGTCGTCCTCGATCATTTCGAAGATGGGCAGATACTGGTCGACCACTCGGTGCAAGATCGCGTGCAGCACATAGTCGACACCCTTGCCGAACTGCGTCGGCGATGCCTCGAGTTGCTCCCGAAGTTTGCCCAGCGCTCCGGCATTGCCGTGCCGCACGGTGATAAGGTGATTGTGACCGGTGAAGATCGCCATCTTGCCGTAGCTGATCCGGTCGCCGACCAGCTCGGCGGTCTGGGCGACGACGTACAACTCATCGTTGTAGACCTCGAGCTTGGGCGGGCACAGCGGGTGCATGGCGTTGTCGATCGCCAAAGGATGGAGGTTATACGTCGTCTGGATCGCGCTGAGTTCGTCTGCGGTGGGCTCGCTAAGCGCGATCCAGCAGAAGCCCGAGCGATTCTCGTTTAGTTCGACGTGCTCATCGAGCCTGATTTCACGGACTCGCTTACCTTCGTTGTAATAATATGCGGCGATAATGGTCATGCAGGCCTCGCAGGAATTCGCAGGCCACGCTGTACAGCCGGTCGCGCCAGCCCGCGTTCGAGCCATGCCTGCACGTTCGAATAGCTACTTAGGCCGAGGATGTCGCCCGCTGCGTAGAATTCGACCAGCGCATTCACCCAGCCAAACGTCGCAATGTCCGCGATCGAGTAATCATCGACAATCCATTCGCGGCCCTCCAGCCGGTGATCCAGGACCCCGAGAAGACGCCTGGATTCATCAACAAAGCGCTGCCGAGGTCGCTTGTCCTCATAGTCCTTGCCGGCAAATCGCAGGAAAAAGCCTAGCTGTCCGAACATCGGCCCGATGGCCGACATCTGAAAGAACACCCACGCTAGGGTCTCGTAACGCTGGCCTGGTTCGGTGGAGATGAACTGACCCGTCTTGTCGGCCAGATAGAGGAGGATCGCACCGGATTCCCATAAGGCGATGGGTCTACCGTCAGGGCCAGCCGGATCGATGATCGCCGGTATGCGTCCGTTCGGGTTCAGCGACACGAACGCCGGATCCTTCGACTCGTTGTTCGAGATGTCGATCAGGTGGGGCTCGTACGCCAGGCCAGTCTCCTCAAGCATGATCGAGACCTTGACGCCATTGGGCGTAGGGGCTGCGTAGAGTTGCAGGCGATCGGGATGAGATGCCGGCCAGCGCTGCGTGATCGGAAAGGACGAGAGGTCTGGCATAAATCTGCGATCCTGGTGTTGCGATGGCGACTGACTGGAACGAGCCGTCACTCTGAAGTAGGGTTCGATGACCGCGTCGCTGAACGACGCGGTCACGAAGATTGCGGACCGGACCGGCGCAGTGGCAACGGCAGTGAAGCCTATTCCGCCGCGGTCCCGGCCGCTGGCTGTACGTCGTCAACCTTTTGGCGCTTCGGAAGCACCCAGCCGGGACGGACGAAGTGGCAGGTGTAGCCGCCCGGGCGCTTCTCCAGATAATCCTGGTGATCGGGCTCGGCCTCCCAGAACTCGCCGACCGGCTGGACCTCGGTCACCACTTTGCCATCCCACAGCCCCGAGGCATCCACATCGGCGATCGTATCCTCGGCGACGCGCTTCTGCTCCTCGTCGACATAATAGATGCCCGACCGGTAGGAGAGCCCACGATCATTGCCCTGGCGGTTCAGCGTCGTCGGATCGTGGATCTGGAAGAAGAATTCCAGGATGTTCCGGTAGCTCGTCACTGTCGGGTCGAAGACAATCTCGATCCCCTCGGCATGCGTGCCGTGATTACGATACGTGGCGTTCGGAATATCGCCGCCCGTGTAACCCACACGGGTCGAGATGATGCCGGGCCGCTTGCGGATCAGATCCTGCATGCCCCAGAAACATCCTCCTGCGAGAACAGCGCGCTGATGCATGTTAAGCCTCCTCTACTTGATCGAGATATTCACCGTATCCCTCGGACTCCATCTCGTCGCGCGGGATGAAGCGAAGGGACGCTGAGTTGATGCAGTACCGCAGACCGCCGCGGTCGGAAGGACCATCGGGGAACACATGGCCGAGATGACTGTCTGCGTGTACTGACCTGACCTCCGTCCGGACCATGCCGTGTGCGCTGTCCCGCACCTCGTTCACGTTTGCCGAAACGATCGGCTTGGTGAAGCTGGGCCAGCCAGTACCCGAATCGAACTTGTCCGTCGAAGCGAACAGTGGCTCTCCCGACACTATGTCGACGTAGATGCCAGGCTCCTTGTTGTCGTTGTACTCGCCCGTGAAGGGCCTTTCGGTGCCCGCCTCCTGGGTAATTCGGTGTTGCTCGGGAGTCAGGTGGTCGATTGCTGTCTGTGACTTTTCAAACTTCATTACAGTCTCCAATACTTATCTAGAGGGCCAGGCACGCTACCGCTAATTTTTTATGTCTCCTGATTTGCTCCTACAATGGTAGTGGGATGGCAAACGAGGTTTTACTAAGTGTTGGAAAATTAGAGATTTAAATTTCGCGTCTATTAATTCTAGCGCAACTGAGTGGTTAAGCAAGTACGTAATCAGTAAATATTAAAAAAATAACACAAAAGCACGATTATATAATACAGTGTCAGTGTTTTATGATAATCAACAACGCCTGTTTAGATGCTGGTAGATGCGAATTTTTTGGCGTACAGTCAAAATTTTCTGATGGTTGCTTAGTGTGTTGGCGCTGATGGAAAATTGACCCACCCTGCCGATTGAAATTTGACCCAGGGCGGATTGCTGATTTTGTTACCAGCAACTGTGGATAAGTCTACCAGCGCAGCTGCTGTTGCCCCCACTCCTTCGCTAGCCCAGTTCAGTTGTTTAAGACCTGCCACACGCAGCCATGTAGCAGGCCGTCGTCGCCATGAAATCAGAACGGCTCATCGTCCTCCGGTTCCTGGCCGCCCTTACGCTTTCGCTCCCGTGATTTGATCTTGGCCTGGGCCGCCAAGCTACTGTGTTGCAGGCGATAGGACTCGTTACCGGTTTCGACGATGTGGCAGTGGTGGGTCAGCCGATCCAGCAGGGCGGTGGTCATCTTGGCGTCGCCGAACACGCTCGACCATTCGGCGAAGCTCAGGTTGGTGGTGATCACCACGCTGGTGTGTTCGTACAGCTTGGATAGCAGGTGAAACAGCAACGCACCGCCGGCCTGGCTGAAGGGCAGATAACCCAGTTCGTCGAGGATGACCAGATCCATGCGCAGCAGAGCTTGGGCGATCCGCCCGGCTTTGCCGTCGTGCTTTTCGCGCTCCAGCAGATTGACCAGATCGACCGTGGAGTAGAAGCGCACGCGCTTGCCGTGCCGGGTGATGCCGGACACGGCCAGCGCAGTGGCCAGGTGGGTTTTACCGGTGCCAGGCCCACCGATCAGCACCACGTTCTGCGCGGTGTCGGTAAAGGCCAGACTGGCCAGTTCGCTGATCAAACGAGCGTCTGCGCTGGAGGCGCTGAAGTCGAAGCCGGCCAGGTCGCGGTGCATCGGCAGCTTGGCCATGTTCATCTGGTGGCTCACCGAGCGCATGGCGCGATCTGTGTGCTCTTGTTCCAGCAGGTGTTCGAGCAGCCACTTGGACGAGGCTGTGTTCGACTCACCCTGCGCAGTCAACTCCGCCCAGGCCGTGGCCATGCCGTGCAGGCGCAGCTCCTTGAGTGATGTGTGCTGAAAAAACAGGAGGTTTTAACTTGGTAAACTAAACACACTCATCAGGAGTTTACCATGAGCAAGAAACACAAGACTTACACCACAGAATTTAAAGCTGAAGCCATCAAATTAATTGAAGCCAATCAAGGCAATGTCTCGGAAACAGCTAGACAACTTAGCATTTCAATGCAAACTCTTTCAAATTGGAATACCAAAGCAAAGGCTGGAACTTTAGCAGGTACAAAACAGTATTCACCTGATCTAAACGCTCTACTCGAAGAAAATAAAAAACTCAAACAACAGCTCAAAATAGCTGAAATGGAACGTGAATTTTTAAAAAAGGCAGCAGCGTACTTTGCCAAAGAAAGTCAGTAAGGTACGCCTATATGAAACAAAAAAGATATTCTTTTCCAATTACCTTAATGGCTCGATTACTTCATGTTTCAGTTTCATGTTTTTATGATTGGCTCAAGAGAGGCGTGAGCAAAAGAACGATTCAACGAAATCAACAGACGATATTGGTGAAAATAGCCCATGAGGAGACAAGGCAGAGCTATGGTTATATTCGATTAACCAAATACTTACAAGCTCAGGGCATAAAAATGAGTATGTACGCTGTACGTCAGATAAAAGCGCTGAACCACCTGTATTGTAAGCGACACAAGCGTTTTAAAAGGACTACGAATAGTGACCATAATCGAGCGATCTATGAAAACCTGCTGGAGCAACAATTCTCAATGACTAGACCAAATCAAGCATGGTCAAGTGATATTACGTACATATGGACTGTTGAAGGATGGCTGTACTTAGCAGCGGTAAAAGACCTTTACACGAAACAAGTGGTTGGCTATAGCTTAAATGAGCGCATGACAGCACAGCTTGTTTGTAATGCGCTAAATATGGCTATTCACAATCAAAAACCAACCAAAGAACTGATTGTGCATTCAGACAGAGGAAGTCAATATTGCAGCCATGAATATCGAAATATACTTGAGCAATATGGTTTTCAAGGTTCAATGAGCAAGCGCGGAGACTGTTACGATAATGCACCGATTGAAAGCTTTTGGGGAATACTGAAAAATGAGTTAGTGCATCATTACAACTATCAAACCAGAGAAGAAGCCAAAGCAGATATTATAAAATACATTGAATTATTTTATAATCATCGAAGAATTCAAAAGGGTTTGGGTTTTAAGACACCAAATCAAATGGCCGAAGACTTTTATAAGTTGGCTGCCTAGAATCTCCCAAGGGAAAGTCTCCTGATAATTCAGCGTATATCATTAACTTTTTAAATCTAAAAAACAGGAATTTCATTTATGTCTAAACACTATGATTATATTGCGATTGGCGGAGGCAGTGGCGGTATTGCATCAGTCAATCGTGCTGCCATGTATGGTAAGAAATGTGCACTGATAGAAATGGGTGATATTGGTGGAACCTGTGTCAACGTAGGATGTGTTCCTAAAAAAGTGATGTGGTATTCAGCTCAAATTGCCGATGCGATTCATAAATATGGTCCTGACTATGGCTTTAATACAGAATTGAAATCCTTTAACTGGAAGAAATTAGTTGAAAACAGACAAGCCTATATCAGCCGAATACATACATCGTATGACACAGGACTAGCTAAAAATAATGTTGATGTCATTCGAGGTTTTGCAAAATTTTTAGATGCTCAAACAATTGAAGTAAATGGTGAAACGTACACAGCTGACCATATTTTAATTGCTACGGGGACTCAAGCATTCAAACCTGAAATTGAAGGTGCTGAATATGGTATTGATTCCAATGGTTTCTTCGGATTAGAACACTTACCGAAGCGGACTGCTATTGTTGGTTCTGGCTATATTGCTGTGGAATTGGCAGGTGTTCTTAATGCATTGGGTTCGAATGTACAATTATTTATTCGTAAACATCAGCCTTTGCGTGGATTAGATCATTTCCTTGGTAAAACACTATTAGAGAATATGCGCAGTGAAAATATTAACGTGCATACTCATAGTCAGATTAACAAAGTGACTAAAGTTCAAGATAACTCACTTGTATTACACCTAGAAGATGGTACAGAACATAGTGTAGATTGCTTGATTTGGGCAATTGGTAGAAAACCTGCAACTGAAGCGATCAATCTTAATAAGACTCAAGTTCAATTGAACGAGAATCGCTTTATTCATGTTGATGCATATCAAAATACAACACAGTCTGGCATTTATGCAGTGGGTGATATTACAGGTAAAGTCGAGTTAACACCTGTTGCTGTGGCAGCGGGTCGAAGACTGTCTGAACGTTTATTTAACAATAAGCCAAATGAACATTTAGATTATGAAAATATTCCGACTGTGGTGTTTAGTCACCCACC
This sequence comes from Acinetobacter sp. WCHA55, assembly GCF_002165305.2. NCBI lineage: Bacteria > Pseudomonadati > Pseudomonadota > Gammaproteobacteria > Moraxellales > Moraxellaceae > Acinetobacter > Acinetobacter sp. WCHA55. The sequence goes on from NZ_CP032285.1 coordinate 171,125, forward strand.
TATTGGAACAGTTGGATTAACCGAAGATCAAGCCATAGAAAAATTTGGTAAAGATGCCATCAAAATTTATAGTTCTTCCTTTACATCCATGTATACAGCGATAACAGAACATCGACAACTCACAAAAATGAAATTAATTTGTGTAGGAACTGATGAGAAAGTGGTCGGAATTCATGGTATTGGATACGGTATGGATGAAATTCTGCAAGGCTTTGCTGTTGCTTTAAAAATGGGAGCAACTAAAAAAGACTTCGATAACACTTTAGCAATTCATCCGACTTCTGCTGAAGAATTCGTCACAATGCGTTAATCATTGATCATCTAAAAGAGCATTTATTTATATATTTGCTCTTATTTTTATATTCTATATCCAAATTATGAACTTTCAACAACTTAGGATTATTAGAGAACTCACTCAACATAATCTCAATTTATCACAAACAGCACATGCTCGGCTTTGTTGCACAAAGATTTGAAATGCAAAGCGCCCCTAATTGAGCCAAATTTAAGGCGTAACTTGGGTAAGTGGTCGACCTAATTCCGTAAATCTGTTAAGGACTGCTACACGTGCATGGATCTCATTCACTTGGCTATCAAAACTCCTTGCACTGAGTTTATCTCCTAATAATTTGATGCAATGCATCTTAGTTTCAACCAAACTTCGCCGATGATAGCCTGACCATTTTTTCCATAGTGTCCTGCCTAAACTTTTAATTGTTCGAAGTAATTCATTTCGCTCTAGCGAGCTGCTTGTTCTTTGTATCTTTCCATGGTTTCGCATTTTTTTCTAGGTGGAATCATTGCATGCGCTTGCCGATCTGCAATGACCTGACGGCATTGCTTGGTGTCATAAGCTCCATCGGTATAAACAGAGTCAATCCGCTCATCTTGTGGAATCTGATTAAGTAAATCACCAAGCACCTGTGAATCACTGACATTATTGGTTGTAAGCTAAACTGCTCGTATTTGCAGGGTTTTATCATCTATACCAATTATGTAATTTAAGCCATTGGCGACGAAATTCAGGTCCATGTTTCTTGCGTTTCCATTCGCCCTCACCTAGAAACTTCATGCCTGTAGAGTCCATGAGTAGATGCAGTCCATCGCTACTTTTTTGGTAGCTAATTGCAATATCAATATGCTTTTGTCTTCTACAAAGCGTGGTGTAATCTGGAGCTATCCAATTTAATCCGCAAAGTTTAATCAGACTTTGCACAAAGCCAGTAACCATACGTAAAGACAGACGGAATAAGGATTTAATCATTAAGCAGCATTGGATGGCTGCGTCGGAGTAGGTTTGATTTCGCCCTTGTTTGCCTTTTGATGGCGCATACCATTGCGTAGCAGGATCAAACCAAATGGCAATATTTCCGCGACTCATGAGTGCTCGGTTATATGCGGGCCAATTGGTTGTGCGGTAGATTTTGTGTGTAGGCTTCTTCATTTGAAAATTATATCGCTGAAAAACCCTTTACAGATAGGTTTGTGCAACAAAGCCGTTTCCGAGACATTGCCTTGATTGGCTTCAATTAATTTGATGGCTTCAGCTTTAAATTCTGTGGTGTAAGTCTTGTGTTTCTTGCTCATGGTAAACTCCTGATGAGTGTGTTTAGTTTACCAAGTTAAAACCTCCTGTTTTTTCAGCACACATCAAATGGCTGGATGTCCAGATCTTCCGCATTAGAGCGTTTAGAACAATGGAAAAACGTTGCGTTTAACCAATATCTAGATCCAACGATCCGCAACCAAAACAACCAAAAAATTGTCATTTCTCTTTTTGATTTGTCTGGCACATGGTCTCAACCATGGGTTGATGCTGGCTATCAAGTATTTCGCTTTGATATACAGGCAGATCCTTATTTTGGCGATATTAATAACTTCAGCGTGGAATTCTTTAACGAGCTTTTTGCATGCTTTGATGGTTTGGACGTTCATGCGATTTTAGCTGCATGCCCATGTACTGACTTTGCTGTTTCTGGTGCAAGACATTTTACCGCCAAAGATGCTGATGGTCGCACGTTAAGCAGTATTGAGCTGGTGTACCAAACTTTAAGAACAATTGAATTTTTTAAACCGAATATTTGGGCAATTGAGAATCCAGTAGGGCGTATTGCGAGCTTAACCGGGTTGTCGCCGTGGCGTCTGTCGTTTGATCCGTTTCATTTTGGTGATACATACACAAAGAAAACATTATTGTGGGGCCGTTTCAATGCCGACCTACCAATTGCACCTGTTGAACCTGTTGAGGGCTCTAAAATGCACCGCCTATACGGTGGCAATAGTATTGCGACTAAGAATGCTAGAAGCGTAACGCCTGAAGGTTTTGCATACTCATTTTTCACGGCAAACAACGCACATAGCAATTCGTTAATGACGATTTGCAACAAGTATGATCGTTTAGATCCTGAGCTTTTGAGTCGCTGTTTAAATAGCGGTTTGAGTGACTACGACATCTCTAATTTGATCGATGACGATTATTACGACTGTGATGATTATTCAGCACATCAAACATTAGAAAGTGCCGTTGAAAGCATGGGGGTGGCTGTATGAATCTGAGCAAGGTTATTCATGCTTATAGGTATCTGTCTCCAGAAGATGTACCGCATGAATTAAGAGATCTAAGCCATAAAGGGGCATTTGTAAGAGGGAATTTCTATGTATAACTTGCTTCCACATGAATTAATCGTTGATAACTTTGCTGGCGGTGGCGGTACATCAACTGGTTTAGAACGTGCGTTCGGTAGACCGATTGATATTGCAATTAATCATGATCCGAAAGCCTTGGCCATGCATCGCATCAATCATCCAAAAACAAAGCACTACTGCGAGAGTGTTTGGGATGTTAACCCTGTAAAGATTACGGGCAATCAACCTGTTGGCTTGGTTTGGCTTAGTCCAGACTGTAAACATCATAGCCGTGCGAAAGGTGGCAAGCCGTTAAACAAGAAGATCCGCGGTTTAGCTTGGATTGCTTTAAGGTGGGCTGCAACAGTTCGACCACGAATCATCATGCTTGAAAACGTGGTTGAGTTTGTTGAATGGGGTGATTTGGATAAGAACGGTAAACCGATTTTAAAGCGGAAAGGGCGAACGTTTAACTGTTTCGTGAATGCGCTCAGGTACCAAGGGTACACGGTCGAATATCGTGAACTACGAGCATGCGACTATGGTGCACCGACATTGAGAAATAGATTTTTCTTAATTGCTCGGCGTGACAATTTACCGATCGTCTGGCCAGAACCCACACATGCTGAATTTGACTTTTTTGCACCTCAAAAAACGAAAAAACAACCATGGAAGACAGCTGCTCAATGTGTGGACCTTAATTATGAATGTTTAAGTTGTGTGCCCACCTGCGTAACCGCTGACGACTTGCTGAACTCCCTGAATCTGTAAAAATACGGCTTCAGTACACCAAAAGCATCCCCCACCGAAAAGTGCCTGTTGCATGGTTGATTCCTCATTCAATTAAATAACTCAATCGGGCTGATGGTTAAATTCCAGCTCATCAGTATGAAAGATAAAAAAGCCTGTCCATACAGGCTTTTTGTAGGGAAGTATTAACGCGGCTGAACAGCACTTTCCAGCTGGATCAAGAGATTTCCATGGCGATCCAGTAATTTTAAGGTTTTAGCAAATACCTGATAATGCGTCACTTTAGCTAAAGCTTCATTAAATTTCTGATCAAGCTGATCGTTGTTCATGCAAGCCATACGGGTAGTAGCCATTTGACTCAGGGTCAGCGTATCTTTTGCTGCTGTGTAGCTGCCCATAATCCGGTTACAGCTATCTGAACCTGAAACGCGCTGGGTACTGGCATCAAATTGCAGACTCGGAACATTGCGTGCGGTTGGCGCAGTCTTGATTTCAGTATTACCAATCTGGGTCGCAATCCAAGTACGATTTTGCAAAAGTTGTAAATGATTCGCGGTTTGTGTCGTGGCTGTATTGGGCACAGTTTCGCAGCCCATGACCGTTAGAACCGAGCCTAAAATCGCGATTGCAGTTAATTTTTTTAGCATGAGAGATACTCTGATCATTGACTAGCTATTTGTATATAAACAAAAAAATGATCAAGGTTCCAGTTGATTTTGTATCTTTATTGAAGTGGATTTGCTACACAGTTATCGCATGTCGGGTTTTGGTAGGCCCTGCCGGATCAGGCGTGAATAGTCCTGACTGGAGAGATTAGCGGTGCGTTCTACCCGTGGATTGACATGTGCCCGTTGATACCAAGTGTGCATATCCCAAGACTGTTCTAGTACTTTAAGATCATAGAGATAATTCGGTAAATAGCCGGAGGCCAGCAACCGGTAATCTGAGGGTAGCTGTTGTTGCGATATCGCCTGAACCATATCAAAGACTAGTGTGGTGCAATTACTGGTCAGGGTATTGTACCATTTTGGCTTTTGGGCCAGCTCATCGGCCTGACGCAGATATTCCTTGAATAGCGCTTTAGCCTGAGCTTGCGGCATTTTGACTGGGAAAAAATAGACCTGTTCACCACGGACATTGCTACGGGTATAGACAATATCCTTTTCATCCGATGCGACCAGACTCAGTTCATATTTTCGGAAAAAGCCACCAATCGCTGAAAACTCTTCATTCTTTTCCTTGCGGATTTCAATCGAGAAGGTGAGTGGCTTTTGATTGGCAAAATCGAAGCTGACCAGGGTATGGGCAATTTTAGGCCCCATCCAGTAGGAAGTAATGATGTTCACGCCAGTAATCTGATTCAGATCAAAACTGCGGCTTTCCCAGCGTTCGATATAGCGACCATCGGCCTGCCAGTCAAAGTTGCGGATATTGTGTAAGGTAACCTGATCGCCTTGCTGCTCATAATGCAGAAGCTGGGAAACCTCAGGATTCCACTCTCGATCCTGACGCGCTTCCAGACTGAAATATCCTAGCAAACAGAATAAAAAGGCCAGAAGATAAAGAACGCTATCCACTTGGCGGGAGATCAGATGCCGGGTGAAATAAATCCCGAGAACGACCAGCGCAAAGGTCAGCCAGAGTCCAATCAGTATCAAGCTGCCGATTTTGCCGATGGGAAGATGAACCCACAGCATGAGGCTGAGCCACAGGCTCGACAGAATGACGAATAAAGTAAACAGGCTGCCCAGCAGCCACAGACTCCAATGTCTGGAGATATATTCGCGTCCCTGCATCATCACTTTTTCATGAGAAATAGGTTTTATTTTCTGTAGGTTGCGAACTCAAAAGCAATGCCGGTTTTGTCATCAATATGTTGTTCTGACGCTATCTTCACAAAATCATTTGGAATTTTAGGATAAAAAATATCACCTTCAACATTTAAATCAACATGAGTAAGCTCTAGTCGATCCACAATATTGATGGTTTGCTTGAAAATCTCACCACCACCAATAATAAAAATTGTATTTGGTTTCTCTGATGCTTGAACGTCAGGAATAGATTTCTCTAAGGCTTCTTCGATTGAATGTGCAACTTTAACGCCGTCAAAATTCCAATTATGGTTTCGAGTAATTACCCAATTTACACGTTTAGGAAGCGGACGACCAATCGAATCAAAATTTTTACGACCAAGGATAATTACCCCACCTTGGGTAATTTCTTTAAAGTGTTTTAAATCAGCAGAAATATGCCAAGGCAGATCGTTATCCTTACCAATACAACGTTGGTTGTCCATAGCAACCACATGTACTACTTCAAAACTTTGGAAAGTCATAACTTAATTGTCCGGAACATATTGAATATCACATATAACAAAATCCCGCTTTATAAAAAGCAGGATTTGGTCATGGTAACTATAAAGGAAAATAAAGCTAATTTCAGCTTAATTTAAAAATCCATTAAAGCTAAAGAATTTTTAAGTAGGGTCTGTTGACATTTACTGTTCATAATTAACCCTATAAAGGTAGCCATAAAAATATACAGGCTAAAGCAACAGAACTTTGATAATTTCTTTTGAGCTTGTCATATCGAGTAGCTATTCCTCTAAATTGCTTTAATCTACAAAACATATTTTCAACTAAATGCCTGATTTTATATAAATACCAGTCCATATGGTCATTGTTCGATTGGCTATTTGTTTTCTTTGGTATATTCGCTTTAGTCCCTGTTTTCCTGATCTGTTCACGCAGTGGTTCTGAATCATAGCCTTTATCTGCACATACCACTTTTGTCTCTTTTAAATCTAATGTTGATATTAAATCAGGTGCAACTTTAACATCATGTGTGGTTCCATCGGTAATCATGAAATCAATAGGATTGCCATGTGCATCAACAATCAAATGTATTTTTGAGGAGTTTCCTCCTACACTTTTAGAAATAGATTGATTCGCTATACCGGCAGAATGTTGATGAGCACGTACATGAGAGCCATCAATAAAAATCCACTCCATATCGGGGCATGAGGCTAGTAATTTGAATAATCTAAGTAACTTACCGCTGCTTGACCAACGATTAAAACGTTTGAAAATAGAGTTGGAATGACCAAAACAAGAAGGAATATCTCGCCACGGACAGCCTGTTCTAATTCTATAGAGAATAGCTTCAATAAAATTGCGTAAATTTGAGTTGTGGTGAATGGATAAATTACGCAGAATAACTTTCAACTTTTGCCAGTGTTGATCTGTCAGCATGGTACGAGGCATAGCGAATAGTAAAATTGGGTTTGGCGATTTGATTTTACTACTTCGCTATTTTTTTAAACTAAAAGTGTCAACACACCCTAAGCATATTCAAGCGTAAAAAACCTTTAGCACCAGCTACATTAGAGCGAATTGTGAGGGGGATTTTAAAATATATCGTTCACAACCCAAAACCTTACATCGTGGACAATGTGGCGCCAATTCTTACTGAGTGTGCCAATGGTTCAAGTCGTAGATCCATGCCAATAAATGAGCCATTACGTACAATTACAGCAGAAACAAAAGGCGGTACACATGCGCTATACGTGTGTCACCTATCTAAAATGAAAAAGGGGTGCACTGGCCAAGAGCTATCAGAACCATTTCACACGTTAACGACCGTGAATCAGTTTGCGGAAGTACGTGCGCTACTTTTGAAATTTACCGGGCAATTCAACTTTAAGAATGACTTGTTTGAACGTTTCGGCTTAATCGAAATCAATAATGAACATTATTATATTGAAGACATTGGTTTTAGGATGATTCAACCATTTGAGTTGTATAAGGCTCAGGGCTTTCCAAGCAATTACATCTTTACTCATGGTGTAGATGAAAATAACCAAAAAATTAAGCTGACGAAAACTGAGCAATACAGAATGGTAGGTAACTCAGTACCTCCAGATCTATCCCATGCACTTGTCAAAGCAAACTTTAAACATGAAATGAAATATCAAATTGCATCGTAAAAAAAACCTAGCATTGATTGGTCAATGCTAGGTGGGTATAAGACTTTTCAGGGGCTCTTATATTGCAAATGCTAACTGTGCTACTGGTGGCTTTAACATGCCCATTGATGTTAATACATCAGTGTATGTACGTACAGACCAGGTATTCGTTGATATATCAAAATAGATACAACTAAAAATAGTTTTGTACTCAGCGTACAGGGTAATCAAGTCAAAGCTATCGATATTGGCATTTTCAACCCGTTCGCTATATGTTGTACTGTAAGAGACACGCGTTAGATCTTCAGGTGCAAAATAGACAATACGTGCTTTGTCGCCGTGTCGTTCGTGGTTGTATTTGATCGTATTACACTTTGATAATCTCTCAATGTAACGGTCAAAAGATGCAGAATTTTGAACCTCTTTGTAGAGTATTTCCGCTGCATGGTAAATAAAGCAGTTGCTTAACCCAATGCCGTGCGAACTAAGGACTTTTTCTCCATCTGTTTTAAACATCGTGTAGCGTAGATACATCTTGAATACTCCAGGTTTTAAGCAATGAGCTTGATGTATTCATTTTAAAGACTGTTTGGGCTTTAAAATTTTTTCAAAAAAAAACCTAGCTAGGCTAGGTCAAAAGGGTAGAAGTTAATTAAATAACCTGAAGATCCAAAGTCCTAATGCTAAAAATGCTTCTTCCAGCACTTCAATCTTGGTTGTGTATTCAAGTGAATATAGATGTCCAACTTCAGTAACACTCAGTTTCATACGATTAGATAGGTCCAAGTCACTCACATTTAATTTGATCAGTGCATTAAACAAATAAATTAACGAAAAAAAGTTTTTTGATAAAGTTTTTGTGGCTAATAGATTTAATATAATTATCTAATTGGTTAGGTTATAAAAGGTAAAAATTTTGTCTAAATCTGATAATGACAACCCGTGTAAAACCAAAGAGAAACCGTTTTGGAACCATGTCAATACAGATGACTACGAAGAAGAAAACGAATATAAACACCAAGCGCCATCGTTCTTTAAGTATTTATTCAATATGTGCAGAAGCTGGCTAATAGTCATTATCGAAGTGCATATTCTTATTGGTTTTATTCTACTGGTTTTGTACATGTGGAAAGGCGTTTTAGTTTTTAATTAATAACGCTGTTTTTGAACAAACCCAATTCATGAATCTGAAAGCAGTTTGCCGTAGATATTTAACATTCAACGCTATTAAATGCTCAATCTGTTTATGCGATGAATTCCCTCTAAACCATCTGCATATACAAGTGAGTCGGTTCCTGATCTCTGGCCATGGTCTGACCAGGCCTGGAAACCAAAATCACCGCGTCAAAATTTAGTACGCGCAACAGCCTTATATCACTTGAGTTTTTCTAAGATCTAAGTCAATTTTGAACTTCCAATACGACCAGTAGGCAAGTGGCATGCCTACTGGTTTTTATTTTTTGATTGATCATCAGACATGCAAGAAATAGAATTGGTATATATATTCTTTCACCGGTCTTGAGATGTCAGAAAAATCAGAAATACCGCTTAAAGCTGGTGATTTAGTTGAAATTGAAGCTCTTGCTCCTGGTGCACCTAAACGCATTCCAGTGGCGTTAGAGCTGCTGTCGGCTGGATTTGCATCACCAGCACAAGATTTTATTGAAAAGTCGGTCGATCTCAACGAAATGCTGATCACCAATGAGTACTCTACGTTTATTGGTAAAGTAGGCTCTCGTTCCATGCTAAATGCCGGTATAGATATTAACGATAAGCTCATAATCGATAGAAGCTTAGACGCCAAGCATCTAGATATTATTGTTGCTCAGCTAGAAACAGACTTTACCGTTAAGCGGTTGATGATCACCAAGCAAATGTCAGCTGGTGAAATTAATGAAATTTTTGGTCCAGATGCAAAATCTATCCCTCCAGTTTGGCTTAAAGCAGAAAACCAAGAGCACTCACATATTTTTCTAAAACCTGAACAGGAATTGATTGTGTGGGGCGTAGTGACTTACATCATTAAAGACGCACGAAAATGACAAACCGGGTATTTATTCATGTTGATATAAATTCGGCATATTGTTCGATGGAAGCATTTTGGAACCCTAAGTTAAAGGGTAAACCATGCGTTGTCTTAAGCTCTAATGATGGAACAATCATCGCGAGAAGCGCTGAAGCTAAACTCTTAAAAATCCCGATGGGTGCGCCACTCTTTAAGGTCCAAGACATCATCAATAAACATAACGTTCATGTGCTATCGAGCAATTTTGCGCTATATGGCGAAATGTCACGCCGTTTTCATGGAATATTATCTGGTTTTGTAGATCCAAGCTGTTACAGCATTTACAGCATTGATGAAGGCTTTATAGAATTTACTCAATTTACTAAAAACTTTGATGCTACTGAAATGGCACGGGAGATTCGGCATCAAGTATATAAGTTTATTGGCTTAACAACGTGCGTGGGTGTTGGTAGAACACTGACTGAAAGTAAAATGGCCAACAACCTTGCCAAAAAGAATCCAGAATTAAATGGAATCTGTAATTTAGTGACAATGAGCCTGGTAGATGTCGAAAGCTACTATCAAAGCATGCCAGTTGATGAAATATGGGGTGTAGGGCGAAAGTACGCTAAAAAGCTTAATGACATGGGGATTTTAAGTGTGCTGGATCTTGCAACATCCAACCCGAATCGAATGCGTGAACTCTTCAATGTGAATATGCAAAGTACGATTTTAGAATTGCTTGGCCAGCCATGCTTTGAATTTGAAAGTTCACCTAAGGCGAAACAACAGATTGTCTCGAGCAAATCTTTCGGCCAGAAAATTACTGAGCTCTCAATTCTTCAAGAAGCCATCAGCAAATATACCCATAATGCATTCAATCGGCTTGTTGCTGAACACCAGCTATGCGGATCTCTGATTGTTTTCTTGCAATCCAACCCATTTGACCAGTCAAAACCGTATTACAGCAAGTCGTTAACATACACGTTTACCCAACCTACAAACAATTTGATGCAACTGGTTAAAGCTGCCACATCACTGATTGATAAATTGTACAAAGAGGGGATAGAGTTTAAGAAATGTGGCGTGATGTTGTGTGAATTGATAAAAGAAGAACATCGCACGATCGGCCTACTAACTGACGTAGAGCAGCTTGAAAAAGAGCAAGCGTTAATGACGGCGTTTCAAAACATTCAAAGTAAGTTTGGCAAGGCTAAAATTGCTGCTGGATCATGTAATCTGAAAAATAGAGATTGGGAACCTAAGTCAGAACGTCAAAGCCGTAACTATTTTAGTGAGGCTGGTATGATTGTCTTCAATTGATTCATTTGAGGGAATTTGTTGGCAATGACGGGGATGGTCAGACTCGAACTGGCATTCAAGGAATCAAACCTTTGCCTTAAAGAGATTGATCAAATCTCAAAATCAATTGGCTACACCCTCGGAAATATAAGAAATTAAGATTGCTGATAGCTTCTTGGTGATTCAGCTGGTGTACCATCATCATATCGCCAAAATAAGAAGCTTCCACTCCATTCGACTTCACCTGAAGCATAGTCACGGATCTTATCGCTCCAGCGGATAGGTTTAATTTCATGGTCTAAGAATTCATCCCACACAATAAACGCCGTGCCATCTTTGTTTGGGATTTGGTTCTCTATGAAGAACCAGGGTGACTTCACATCAACAGAACAGCGTTTTGTCATTTTGTCTCTCTCACTCTTTTGAGTCGTATGCATATTCATATAAGCCTCAAATCAATTGAAAAGATCCTGGAAACTGTTTTGAACGTCAGATCGTGCGATCGGCGCTGTTTCTTGTTGCTGTGACTGACCATTAAAGTCTCAAAAATGACATTAATGTTCTAAACTTTAACAATATAGTTGTAAACTCAAAGAGGAAGTTTGAATGAATATTACGAAAAAATCAGATTCAATACTTGTGGTATTTTTTAAGTTGTTTCTTTGTAGCAGTGCATTTGTTGCATGTATTTTATTTGGATTTTGGTTGAGTCCAATGCAAGTACCATCCCCAATAGTCATTTTTATATCACTTGCAATCACCGTTTTATTTACTTATTGGATATTTGGAATAGGTAAACTCAAACATAAGTAAATTTACAACTATTATGTCATAAATGGATTGGTTATCTAAACTCAAAGTTCATTGAGTTTAGAACTATAATGTAAATTTACTGAATCATACCTAATGTAAGTTATTGATTTTATGATTCATCAGTTTAAGTCTTTAATGTGCAAAGACATCAGGCAACGACGGGCTGCTGCCGGCCATCAGCGGACGCAGGGAGGACTTTCCGCAACCGGCCGTTCGATGCGGCACCGATGGCCTTCGCGCAGGGGTAGTGAATCCGCCAGGATTGACTTGCGCTGCCCTACCTCTCACTAGTGAGGGGCGGCAGCGCATCAAGCGGTGAGCGCACTCCGGCACCGCCAACTTTCAGCACATGCGTGTAAATCATCGTCGTAGAGACGTCGGAATGGCCGAGCAGATCCTGCACGGTTCGAATGTCGTAACCGCTGCGGAGCAAGGCCGTCGCGAACGAGTGGCGGAGGGTGTGCGGTGTGGCGGGCTTCGTGATGCCTGCTTGTTCTACGGCACGTTTGAAGGCGCGCTGAAAGGTCTGGTCATACATGTGATGGCGACGCACGACACCGCTCCGTGGATCGGTCGAATGCGTGTGCTGCGCAAAAACCCAGAACCACGGCCAGGAATGCCCGGCGCGCGGATACTTCCGCTCAAGGGCGTCGGGAAGCGCAACGCCGCTGCGGCCCTCGGCCTGGTCCTTCAGCCACCATGCCCGTGCACGCGACAGCTGCTCGCGCAGGCTGGGTGCCAAGCTCTCGGGTAACATCAAGGCCCGATCCTTGGAGCCCTTGCCCTCCCGCACGATGATCGTGCCGTGATCGAAATCCAGATCCTTGACCCGCAGTTGCAAACCCTCACTGATCCGCATGCCCGTTCCATACAGAAGCTGGGCGAACAAACGATGCTCGCCTTCCAGAAAACCGAGGATGCGAACCACTTCATCCGGGGTCAGCACCACCGGCAAGCGCCGCGACGGCCGAGGTCTTCCGATCTCCTGAAGCCAGGGCAGATCCGTGCACAGCACCTTGCCGTAGAAGAACAGCAAGGCCGCCAATGCCTGACGATGCGTGGAGACCGAAACCTTGCGCTCGTTCGCCAGCCAGGACAGAAATGCCTCGACTTCGCTGCTGCCCAAGGTTGCCGGGTGACGCACACCGTGGAAACGGATGAAGGCACGAACCCAGTTGACATAAGCCTGTTCGGTTCGTAAACTGTAATGCAAGTAGCGTATGCGCTCACGCAACTGGTCCAGAACCTTGACCGAACGCAGCGGTGGTAACGGCGCAGTGGCGGTTTTCATGGCTTGTTATGACTGTTTTTTTGTACAGTCTATGCCTCGGGCATCCAAGCAGCAAGCGCGTTACGCCGTGGGTCGATGTTTGATGTTATGGAGCAGCAACGATGTTACGCAGCAGGGCAGTCGCCCTAAAACAAAGTTATGCAGCCAAATCCCAACAATTAAGGGTCTTAAAATGGTAAAAGATTGGATTCCCATCTCTCATGATAATTACAAGCAGGTGCAAGGACCGTTCTATCATGGAACCAAAGCCAATTTGGCGATTGGTGACTTGCTAACCACAGGGTTCATCTCTCATTTCGAGGACGGTCGTATTCTTAAGCACATCTACTTTTCAGCCTTGATGGAGCCAGCAGTTTGGGGAGCTGAACTTGCTATGTCACTGTCTGGCCTCGAGGGTCGCGGCTACATATACATAGTTGAGCCAACAGGACCGTTCGAAGACGATCCGAATCTTACGAACAAAAGATTTCCCGGTAATCCAACACAGTCCTATAGAACCTGCGAACCCTTGAGAATTGTTGGCGTTGTTGAAGACTGGGAGGGGCATCCTGTTGAATTAATAAGGGGAATGTTGGATTCGTTGGAGGACTTAAAGCGCCGTGGTTTACACGTCATTGAAGACTAGTCCTTTGCATAACAAAGCCATCAAACCGGACGCCAGAGATTCCGCGCCTGTTGCGCATGGCTTCGCCATTTTATGCGCAATAGGCGCGCCACCCTGTCGCCGTTTATGGCGGCGTTAGGCATCACAAAGTACAGCATCGTGACCAACAGCAACGATTCCGTCACACTGCGCCTCATGACTGAGCATGACCTTGCGATGCTCTATGAGTGGCTAAATCGATCTCATATCGTCGAGTGGTGGGGCGGAGAAGAAGCACGCCCGACACTTGCTGACGTACAGGAACAGTACTTGCCAAGCGTTTTAGCGCAAGAGTCCGTCACTCCATACATTGCAATGCTGAATGGAGAGCCGATTGGGTATGCCCAGTCGTACGTTGCTCTTGGAAGCGGGGACGGATGGTGGGAAGAAGAAACCGATCCAGGAGTACGCGGAATAGACCAGTCACTGGCGAATGCATCACAACTGGGCAAAGGCTTGGGAACCAAGCTGGTTCGAGCTCTGGTTGAGTTGCTGTTCAATGATCCCGAGGTCACCAAGATCCAAACGGACCCGTCGCCGAGCAACTTGCGAGCGATCCGATGCTACGAGAAAGCGGGGTTTGAGAGGCAAGGTACCGTAACCACCCCAGATGGTCCAGCCGTGTACATGGTTCAAACACGCCAGGCATTCGAGCGAACACGCAGTGATGCCTAACCCTTCCATCGAGGGGGACGTCCAAGGGCTGGCGCCCTTGGCCGCCCCTCATGTCAAACGTTAGATGCACTAAGCACATAATTGCTCACAGCCAAACTATCAGGTCAAGTCTGCTTTTATTATTTTTAAGCGTGCATAATAAGCCCTACACAAATTGGGAGATATATCATGAAAGGCTGGCTTTTTCTTGTTATCGCAATAGTTGGCGAAGTAATCGCAACATCCGCATTAAAATCTAGCGAGGGCTTTACTAAGCTTGCCCCTTCCGCCGTTGTCATAATCGGTTATGGCATCGCATTTTATTTTCTTTCTCTGGTTCTGAAATCCATCCCTGTCGGTGTTGCTTATGCAGTCTGGTCGGGACTCGGCGTCGTCATAATTACAGCCATTGCCTGGTTGCTTCATGGGCAAAAGCTTGATGCGTGGGGCTTTGTAGGTATGGGGCTCATAATTGCTGCCTTTTTGCTCGCCCGATCCCCATCGTGGAAGTCGCTGCGGAGGCCGACGCCATGGTGACGGTGTTCGGCATTCTGAATCTCACCGAGGACTCCTTCTTCGATGAGAGCCGGCGGCTAGACCCCGCCGGCGCTGTCACCGCGGCGATCGAAATGCTGCGAGTCGGATCAGACGTCGTGGATGTCGGACCGGCCGCCAGCCATCCGGACGCGAGGCCTGTATCGCCGGCCGATGAGATCAGACGTATTGCGCCGCTCTTAGACGCCCTGTCCGATCAGATGCACCGTGTTTCAATCGACAGCTTCCAACCGGAAACCCAGCGCTATGCGCTCAAGCGCGGCGTGGGCTACCTGAACGATATCCAAGGATTTCCTGACCCTGCGCTCTATCCCGATATTGCTGAGGCGGACTGCAGGCTGGTGGTTATGCACTCAGCGCAGCGGGATGGCATCGCCACCCGCACCGGTCACCTTCGACCCGAAGACGCGCTCGACGAGATTGTGCGGTTCTTCGAGGCGCGGGTTTCCGCCTTGCGACGGAGCGGGGTCGCTGCCGACCGGCTCATCCTCGATCCGGGGATGGGATTTTTCTTGAGCCCCGCACCGGAAACATCGCTGCACGTGCTGTCGAACCTTCAAAAGCTGAAGTCGGCGTTGGGGCTTCCGCTATTGGTCTCGGTGTCGCGGAAATCCTTCTTGGGCGCCACCGTTGGCCTTCCTGTAAAGGATCTGGGTCCAGCGAGCCTTGCGGCGGAACTTCACGCGATCGGCAATGGCGCTGACTACGTCCGCACCCACGCGCCTGGAGATCTGCGAAGCGCAATCACCTTCTCGGAAACCCTCGCGAAATTTCGCAGTCGCGACGCCAGAGACCGAGGGTTAAATCATGCCTAGCATTCACCTTCCGGCCGCCCGCTAAATATCTCCTTTTGGGTTGTTAATAAAACATCCAATAAGTTGACTGTGCGTGAAAAAGAAAGTTTTGTGTGATGGCGTTGAAGATCGCACCGTTAAGCTCTTATGTGGGATGGTGCAGAGCTCGACGACTACCGATAAAACGCAACCGCCGCAAACAGACAAGAAAAAGCCCCAACTGATAACAGTTGGGGCTTCAGTATTGTGATTGGTGGAGCAATAGCACCCTGAACCCAAAACCTTCTCGCTCAACCGGTAGTGGCTGATAACAACTCGTGAGGGCTATTGCGGGTTAAGCATTTAGCGATGTCTAGGGCCAGACTGGACGTCTGAACGCAAGCCGCTGATACTGTACATAACCACAGTATCAGCGGAGGATACCCATGTCGCTGGCAAGGAACGCCACGGCGAGTCAATCGCCCACTCAAACAAACGGTTACGAACGCCACCAACCCGACCAGACGCTGCTCTACCAGCTGGTTGAGCAGCACTACCCAGCCTTCAAAGCCTCACTCGAAGCCCAAGGTCAACACCTGCCTCGCTACATCCAACAAGAATTCAACGACCTCCTCCAATGTGGCCGTCTGGAGTATGGTTTCATGCGGGTTCGCTGCGAGGATTGTCATCACGAGCGTCTGGTCGCCTTCAGCTGTAAACGACGCGGCTTTTGCCCTAGCTGCGGTGCCCGCCGGATGGCCGAGAGTACGGCGCTGCTGATAGACGAAGTCTTCCCCAAGGAGCCCATTCGCCAGTGGGTGCTCAGCTTTCCTTTCCAGCTACGCTTTTTGCTGGCTCGCCATCCCCAGCTGATGGGCCAGGTCTTGAGTATCGTCTATCGTACACTCTCAACTCATCTGATCAAAAAAGCCGGTTACACCAAAGCCTCTGCACAAACTGGCTCAGTGACTCTTATCCAACGCTTTGGCTCCGCGCTAAATCTCAATGTCCACTACCACATGCTGTTTCTCGATGGTGTCTATGCCGAAGATGACTATGGCAAGCAACGCTTCCATCGTGTCAAGGCACCCACTTACGATGAGCTGAATACGCTCGCTCACACCCTCAGCCATCGCATCGCTCGCTGCATGGAAAAGCGTGGGATTTTGGAGCGTGATGCCGAGAATACGTGGTTGACACTGGAAGAGGGCGAAGACGATACGCTGACTCAATTACATGGTGCTTCGGTTACGTATCGCATTGCCGTCGGCCCCCAGCAAGGGCGCAAAGTCTTCACCCTGCAAACCTTGCCAGGGCGTGAGGATAAAGCCGACTCAAGCAGTCGAGTAGCCAACCATGCTGGTTTCTCGCTACACGCCGGTGTGATGGCCGAAGCGCATCAGCGGGATAAGCTTGAGCGCTTGTGTCGCTACATTAGTCGGCCAGCGGTTTCAGAAAAACGTCTGGCATTAACCGCCAATGGGCAGGTGCGTTACGAGCTCAAAACTCCGTACCGCAATGGCACCACCCATGTGATCTTCGAGCCGCTGGACTTCATCGCCAAACTCGCTGCGTTGGTACCTAAGCCGCGAGTCAACCTCACACGCTTCCACGGCGTCTTTGCACCGAACAGCAAACACCGAGTTCAAGTAACACCCGCCAAGCGGGGCAAGAAGCCCGACAAATCGGAAGGTCTCGATACTAACTGGCGTGACAAGAGTCCTGCAGAGCGCCACCGCGCCATGACCTGGATGCAACGCCTCAAGCGAGTCTTCAATATTGATATTGAAGTCTGCGAACACTGCGGCGGTCACGTCAAAGTGATTGCCAGCATCGAAGATCCGAAGGTCATTGAGCAGATTCTCAAGCATCTGAAACAGAAAACAGCCAAGGCGAATGCCGCCAAGCAGCGTGAGCTGCCACCAGAACGAGCGCCGCCACTGACTCCCAGCCTGTTCGATCCATCACAGAGTCGTCTCTTTGACTGACGACCCCAAATCCAACACTGCTCAACACTGCCAACTTTTAAACGGGGCGGTGGGGCAGTTTGTATCTCTCGAGCTATCAGGCTAGAGATTTTACCGCCAAATCGAACCTTATTAGAGCGGTTTAGGCTGGACCGGCAGTTAAAATTGGGGCTTGAGCGGTAAACGAGTGAGGGAATTTCAGGTAAGATACTTCGGATGAGGAGCAAAAAGGTGGTTTATACTTCCTATACCCTTTATACTTCCTATACCCTAAAAAGGCAGCTTTGGCTGCCTTTTGTATAATTCATATCGACTTATCAAAAGGACAATCCGATGAATGTCATTATAAAAGCTGTAGTTACTGCCTCGACGCTACTGATGGTATCTTTTAGTTCATTCGAAACCTCAGCGCAATCCCCACTGTTAAAAGAGCAAATTGAATCCATAGTCATTGGAAAAAAAGCCACTGTAGGCGTTGCAGTGTGGGGGCCTGACGATCTGGAACCTTTACTGATTAATCCTTTTGAAAAATTCCCAATGCAAAGTGTATTTAAATTGCATTTAGCTATGTTGGTACTGCATCAGGTTGATCAGGGAAAGTTGGATTTAAATCAGACCGTTATCGTAAACAGGGCTAAGGTTTTACAGAATACCTGGGCTCCGATAATGAAAGCGTATCAGGGAGACGAGTTTAGTGTTCCAGTGCAGCAACTGCTGCAATACTCGGTCTCGCACAGCGATAACGTGGCCTGTGATTTGTTATTTGAACTGGTTGGTGGACCAGCTGCTTTGCATGACTATATCCAGTCTATGGGTATAAAGGAGACCGCTGTGGTCGCAAATGAAGCGCAGATGCACGCCGATGATCAGGTGCAGTATCAAAACTGGACCTCGATGAAAGGTGCTGCAGAGATCCTGAAAAAGTTTGAGCAAAAAACACAGCTGTCTGAAACCTCGCAGGCTTTGTTATGGAAGTGGATGGTCGAAACCACCACAGGACCAGAGCGGTTAAAAGGTTTGTTACCAGCTGGTACTGTGGTCGCACATAAAACTGGTACTTCGGGTATCAAAGCCGGAAAAACTGCGGCCACTAATGATTTAGGTATCATTCTGTTGCCTGATGGACGGCCCTTGCTGGTTGCTGTTTTTGTGAAAGACTCAGCCGAGTCAAGCCGAACCAATGAAGCTATCATTGCGCAGGTTGCTCAGACTGCGTATCAATTTGAATTGAAAAAGCTTTCTGCCCTAAGCCCAAATTAACAGACTATCAGCACTATCTAAGCCGCTGACTCTGGTTGTACACTAAAGCTATGGTTTGAAATTGGAGTAGGTTATGCAGTTATTAGGTTCAGTGGCTTCCCCTTTTGTTCGTCGTTTACGTTTAGTACTGGCAGGGCAACCTTATCAGTTTGTAGCGCTTAATATTTTTGAGTCTGAAGGCCGTTCAGTGTTGGTACAACATAATCCGGCACGCAAAGTGCCTGTGTTAGTGGATGGAGAGCAGGTTATTTTTGATTCAGGCGTAATTTATCGTTATTTGGCTTCGAAACTGAAATTCAAACCATTGAGCTGGGATCAGGAAAACGGTCTGACGACCATCAATGCCTGCACAGACTCCTTGGTTGAATTACTGCTTTGTAAGCGCTCAGGTTTTGACGTGACTGAAGATAAATTGTTTTTTAATCTTCAGCATGAGCGAATTCAGGCGACGCTAGAGGCACTTGAGCAACAAATCAGGGCAGGGCATTTCGGTGACTGGGACTATCCTGGTATCAGTCTGTTCACTTTAATCGACTGGATATTGTTCCGCGATTTAGTCGACTTAAAACCCTTCCCTGTATTATTACAGTTCAGAAATGCGCATTTAAACCGGCCGATGGTCGCTGAAACCGACCCGCGTTTAAGCTAAAAACAACAGGTCAGAGCCAAGACTCTGACCTTTATTATTTATTCCACACCAATAAAGCCGCCGGTTTGATGCGCCCATAATTGAGCGTAAATACCGCCTTTGGCGATCAGTTCCTGATGACTGCCTTGTTCCACAATACGACCTTGATCCAGAACGATCAGCCTGTCCATAGCTGCTATGGTAGATAAACGGTGTGCAATGGCTATAACCGTTTTGCCTATCATCAACTGAGTCAGACTATGCTGAATAGCTGATTCTACTTCGGAGTCCAGCGCTGAGGTGGCTTCATCCAAAATCAGAATAGGGGCGTTTTTCAGTAAAACCCGAGCTATTGCAATACGTTGACGTTGACCACCAGAAAGCTTGACTCCACGTTCGCCCACCTGAGCGTCGTAGCCACTGTTGCCTTTAGGATCGGTAAGCTCCTGAATAAAAGCATCGGCTTCGGCTAAACGGGCTGCTTCAATCATTTCCGCTTCGGTAGCGCCAGGACGACCATATAAAATATTTTCCCTTACAGTACGGTGTAGCAGGGAGGTATCCTGGGTCACCATAGCTATATGAGCGCGAAGACTTTCCTGTGATACAGTTTTGATGTCCTGACCGTCTATCAAAATCTGGCCTGAATTGACATCATAAAAGCGCAGCAGTAAGTTCACCAGCGTGGATTTACCAGCACCAGAACGGCCGACTAAACCTACGTTTTCACGGGGTTTAATCGACAAGTCCAGACCATCAATCACAGGACCATGTTCACCTGCTGCTTTGCCGTAGTTAAAGTTCAGTTGCTTAAACTCAATCTGACCTTGTGGCACTTCAAGCGGCTTCGCATCAGCTTTGTCGATGATTTGCTGAGGCTGAGACAAAGTCGCAATACCATCTGCCACAGTACCTATGTTTTCAAACAGTGCACTGACTTCCCACATGATCCACTGCGACATACCATTTAAACGCAGCGCCAGACTGACTGCGATGGCAATAGAGCCCACAGTGACGGCATTGACAGACCAAAGCCATATCGCCAGCGTGGCAATAGAGAACACCAACAGATAGTTCAGACCCTGCACACAAATATTGAGCCAGGTAGCCAGTCGCATTTGTCTGTACACAGGCACCAGAAACAGCTGCATGCTATCGCGGGCGTATTCTGACTCACGAGCCGTGTGTGAAAACAGTTTAATAGTGCTGATATTGGTGTAGCTGTCGACAATACGGCCTGTCATTTCTGAACGGGCATCGGCTTGTTCTGTTGCAACTTGTTTCAGTCTCGGCACAAAATAAAACTGCAAGCCGGTGTATATGACTAACCAGGCAATCATCGGCAGTACCAAGCGCCAATCTGCATCGGCGATCAGATACAACATAGAGCCAAAATACACCACCACATACACCATCACATCCAGCAGCTTGGTGGCCGTTTCGCGCACTGCCAAAGCCGTTTGCATCACTTTAGTGGCGATGCGACCAGCGAATTCATTCTGGTAGAAACCCAAACTTTGTTTCAGTAAATAACGATGCGCCAGCCAGCGGATCGACATAGGGTAGTTACCCAATATAGTTTGGTGGATCAGGGCTGAGTGAAAAAATACCAAACCAGGCAACACCAGCAACATCACTATGGCCATAGTGATCAAGGTATCCTGCTCTTCCTGCCAGAAAGTAGCCGGATTCTTGGTTACCAACCAATCGACTAATTGCCCCATATAGCCAAATAAGGACACTTCTAATGCGGCCAGTAAGGCTGTCGCAATAGACATCAGGATCAGAGGCAACACCATGCCTTGACTGTAATGCAAACAAAATGCAAACAGGCCTTGAGGTGGCTGAGTTGGCTCTTTATCAGGGAAAGGGTTGGTTAAGCGTTCAAAAAAGCCCAGCATAAAATTCCTCTGCAGCAACGAAAAAGGCAGTTATGGTACGTCAAAGTTTAAAAAACAGATGTAACTATTTGATGAAAGCCCGGTTTAGAACGGCCATCTTATTTTATAACCGATAGCTTGTGACTCGCTTTTTTGCTGAACAGAACAGCAGATTGTTGAAAATAAATACAAAAAATCTGAAAAATCCAAAAGATGCTATATCACATGAACTCAGCAGCTTAGATTTATTGAAGGACCGTTAATAGGTAATAACTGGAAAATCTATAACTTAGCTTCTGTTTTGTCAGCTTGCAAAGGACTTTTTGCTTTCTACACTGAAAATACAGAGTACCCGAATCAGGGTGTTGTCTCGTCTTACAGGAGTGTTGAAATGGATGCCAAAGAATTATTGGTCTACATGAAGCAGGCAGAACTGCAAGCTGAGTTAGTCGTTGAGGCTGGTCAGCAACTGGACAGAGCCATCAAACAATTACATGACTGGTCTGAAGACTGGGATTGTCAGCGCCGGGCTTGTGAAGATATGTACGATGCCGTGCATTTAATTCTGATCCATAGCTATCAATTATCCCGGATTTTCTGGCCCGCCAAGTGTTGCGGAGAACTGGGGCTGGATTTGTGTCATAGAGCCATGGCGCTGCGAAGTGAAATCAACCTGCCTGATCTAAACCATCCACTGCGGAATGAGGCGTTATGGCGTCATGCAGATGAGCTGGATCATTCAGTGCGGGATAATACTGCTCTGCGTCGTTATCAAGCGCATCATTTAACCGGTTTTAATCAGGTGATCACCTGGATGGATAATGAAGCCATGTTTTGCTGGCTTGAACCTGCCAGTAAAACCTTTGTGTTTCATGCCGAGGAGTTTGCTTTAGCCCAATTACTGGATGCTGTGCATCAGGTTCAGCAAGATATTCAGAATTTTCTTAACAAGCAGCATCAGTCAAATCTAAAGGTGGCCAAAGCTGGCGTGCATCACTATGAGAAGCAGTGGGGGGCATTTAAAATAAGACAAGACAGATCTTGTCCACAGCTTTGTTGTTATGACTACTTATCTAATTTAATAAATCCGTAGGCAGAAATCTCGCTGAGCTTATGTTCTCTGATCTTTTTTGCGACTTCTGCTTGGTAGTCTTCAATGTACAGGTGCAAAAAATCTTTAAACTCTTCATCCAAAGCACGTCTATCCACAGAGTTACCGAACCGTTGCGCTTCGTATGCAAGCAGGCATAATCTATGCGCCCGGATCTCCATATCAGCGGCCACCTGCTTTTCGATAATGTTTAATGCATCTGACATTCCAATCAACTTCTTGTAGAAAAACAGACTTAACAGTAAAAAGCCAAACGTAATTGCAGACATAACAAAAGTCAGCATTCCTGAAGTTCCTTTCTGTGCTTGACGGCTCCTGATATGGACCATAAAAATATCGCTAAAATTGCTGCGATATTTATAGCTGGTATTCCATATTTGTATATACCACCCAATAGATCAGTGCCAAATATGACTCTGTCTGTGAATCTCGCTACCTGCAGAACAGAGTGCATCAAGATGCTTAAACAAATGAATTGAGTGATTTGTTCAACCGCCCATACGAATTTTCTATGAATAACCCAGATGATACCAAGCGTCAATGTTTGACATATCACCCAACTTGGGTACCAAAGTAAGCGAGCGAGCTCAGGAGATGTTTCAGATATCCCCATCAGCAAAGGAGCAATCCTGTCTTGAGCTAATCCCGATAAAGTGAGTATCAATATGGTTATTCGTGCAGATTTACTGGCCGACCAGACTAAGGACAGCAGTAGAGAACCTATGCACAACACCCATAAGTACTCAGCAAGAGTCGTAATAAATGTCCCCACAAACTACCTCTTATTTTGGTGGTTCATTACCCCAGCCACCACCTAATGTAGTCAGTGTTGGATTTATTGCTTTAGATTCTTGCTGCTCTGCAGCCAGCTTCGCCTTTGCTTCAGCAGATAAGGTGACAGTGTCTGCAGTAGAGGGTGCTGTTGTAGTGGTGGTTTTAGCCTGAGCAGCAGGAGCAACAGTTTGTATTGTTGATGTAGCCGCTGTGCCCGGAGTATTTAAGTTGATTTGCATAACTGTTCCTTACCATTGTCACTAAATCAGAAAACAAATGTACCGAGGGCTTTACTAAGCTTGCCCCTTCCGCCGTTGTCATAATCGGTTATGGCATCGCATTTTATTTTCTTTCTCTGGTTCTGAAATCCATCCCTGTCGGTGTTGCTTATGCAGTCTGGTCGGGACTCGGCGTCGTCATAATTACAGCCATTGCCTGGTTGCTTCATGGGCAAAAGCTTGATGCGTGGGGCTTTGTAGGTATGGGGCTCATAATTGCTGCCTTTTTGCTCGCCCGATCCCCATCGTGGAAGTCGCTGCGGAGGCCGACGCCATGGTGACGGTGTTCGGCATTCTGAATCTCACCGAGGACTCCTTCTTCGATGAGAGCCGGCGGCTAGACCCCGCCGGCGCTGTCACCGCGGCGATCGAAATGCTGCGAGTCGGATCAGACGTCGTGGATGTCGGACCGGCCGCCAGCCATCCGGACGCGAGGCCTGTATCGCCGGCCGATGAGATCAGACGTATTGCGCCGCTCTTAGACGCCCTGTCCGATCAGATGCACCGTGTTTCAATCGACAGCTTCCAACCGGAAACCCAGCGCTATGCGCTCAAGCGCGGCGTGGGCTACCTGAACGATATCCAAGGATTTCCTGACCCTGCGCTCTATCCCGATATTGCTGAGGCGGACTGCAGGCTGGTGGTTATGCACTCAGCGCAGCGGGATGGCATCGCCACCCGCACCGGTCACCTTCGACCCGAAGACGCGCTCGACGAGATTGTGCGGTTCTTCGAGGCGCGGGTTTCCGCCTTGCGACGGAGCGGGGTCGCTGCCGACCGGCTCATCCTCGATCCGGGGATGGGATTTTTCTTGAGCCCCGCACCGGAAACATCGCTGCACGTGCTGTCGAACCTTCAAAAGCTGAAGTCGGCGTTGGGGCTTCCGCTATTGGTCTCGGTGTCGCGGAAATCCTTCTTGGGCGCCACCGTTGGCCTTCCTGTAAAGGATCTGGGTCCAGCGAGCCTTGCGGCGGAACTTCACGCGATCGGCAATGGCGCTGACTACGTCCGCACCCACGCGCCTGGAGATCTGCGAAGCGCAATCACCTTCTCGGAAACCCTCGCGAAATTTCGCAGTCGCGACGCCAGAGACCGAGGGTTAGATCATGCCTAGCATTCACCTTCCGGCCGCCCGCTAGCGGACCCTGGTCAGGTTCCGCGAAGGTGGGCGCAGACATGCTGGGCTCGTCAGGATCAAACTGCACTATGAGGCGGCGGTTCATACCGCGCCAGGGGAGCGAATGGACAGCGAGGAGCCTCCGAACGTTCGGGTCGCCTGCTCGGGTGATATCGACGAGGTTGTGCGGCTGATGCACGACGCTGCGGCGTGGATGTCCGCCAAGGGAACGCCCGCCTGGGACGTCGCGCGGATCGACCGGACATTCGCGGAGACCTTCGTCCTGAGATCCGAGCTCCTAGTCGCGAGTTGCAGCGACGGCATCGTCGGCTGTTGCACCTTGTCGGCCGAGGATCCCGAGTTCTGGCCCGACGCCCTCAAGGGGGAGGCCGCATATCTGCACAAGCTCGCGGTGCGACGGACACATGCGGGCCGGGGTGTCAGCTCCGCGCTGATCGAGGCTTGCCGCCATGCCGCGCGAACGCAGGGGTGCGCCAAGCTGCGGCTCGACTGCCACCCGAACCTGCGTGGCCTATACGAGCGGCTCGGATTCACCCACGTCGACACTTTCAATCCCGGCTGGGATCCAACCTTCATCGCAGAACGCCTAGAACTCGAAATCTAACGTCCGTTCGGGCATCGAGGTCCATGTCGGGGTGGGACGGGCCCGTGGCTTCAAGATCACTTGCAGTCCGACCGCGATGTCTTGGTTGCGCGAGAGGTTGTCGACAGGCCATGCTGAGTGTGCGATGGTTGATCGCTTCCTCGCCGCTCTCCACGGCGACGATGGCCGCCGCCATCAGCAAGTGCGCCAGTTCCCCTATGGTGCCCTCGCTGCGTGTGAGCAGGTAGCGAGCCATGTCCAGCGTGGCAATTGGGGAAGGCCGGCGCAGCGGGAGCGAAGCGGCGAAGCTGGCCAGCAGTGAGCAGCAATCGTCGTTGGCCTCCCATACCGGCAGCATCATCGGCTCGAAGCGATTTTCCAACTGGTCATCGGAGCGGATGGCTAGGTAGGCGTCGCGCGTGCCTACCCCAACCAACGGGATGCGCAGTTCGTTGCCGAGGAAGCGCAGCAGGTTGAGGAATTCCCGGCGGTTGACGCTGTTGCCGGCCAGCACGTTGTGCAGCTCGTCGATCACCAGCATGCGCACGCCGACCTTGCGCAGCAGTGCCAGAGCCAGTTGCTCCATTTCCGGCAACCGTGGGCGTGGGCGCAGCGGCGCGCCCATCGCGGCGAGCAGCGCGACGTAGAAGCGGATCACGGACGGCTCGGACGGCATCTGCACGACCAACACCGGGATGTGCTCCTGGTCGGCGTCGGAGCTGGCCGGGTGGGTGCGGCGGAACTTCTCGACGATCATCGACTTGCCATTGTTGGTCGGGCCAACCAGCAGCAGGTTGGGCATGCGTTGCTTGTTTGGCCACGCATAAAGGGCTTCCAGCCGGTTCAGCGCCTCGACTGCGCGCGGATAGCCGATCCAGCGGTCGGCGCGAAGGCGCTGGATGCGCTCGTCCGCCGGAAGACGGGCCAAGCCCTGGGCCGCCGGCAGCAGGTGGGACAGGTCGATGATGGGATATTCGTCCACGGCTACCACTCCTCAATCTGGTCGAACGGTTTGGCGGGTGGCAAGTTGTCTGCCTGCGGGTCGGCAATATCCGTATCCGGCGGAACGGGCTTGTCCGGCCGAGCTGATGTCTTGAGGTGCTGGCGGCGATCCGCGTCACGCCGCGCCTTGCGTGTGGCCTTCTGCGCGCTGGTCACAATCTCACGCATCTGGCCGATCATGCGGAACAGCGCCGACTCATCCACCTGTTCGCGCCCTTGCTGCCGCAGTTTCGCCAGCGCCTGCCGTTGTTCCCAGAGGGTGACAGCCGGATGCGACAAGGTACGGTAGGGAATTTCCAGGTAATGCTGTCCCTCCGGTTCCAGGACCCAGATACGGCTGATGTCGCGCGGATCGCGCCGGATCAGAAAGGACGGCCAGCGTTCACGCCGCTGTGACTGACCATTAAAGTCTCAAAAATGACATTAATGTTCTAAACTTTAACAATATAGTTGTAAACTCAAAGAGGAAGTTTGAATGAATATTACGAAAAAATCAGATTCAATACTTGTGGTATTTTTTAAGTTGTTTCTTTGTAGCAGTGCATTTGTTGCATGTATTTTATTTGGATTTTGGTTGAGTCCAATGCAAGTACCATCCCCAATAGTCATTTTTATATCACTTGCAATCACCGTTTTATTTACTTATTGGATATTTGGAATAGGTAAACTCAAACATAAGTAAATTTACAACTATTATGTCATAAATGGATTGGTTATCTAAACTCAAAGTTCATTGAGTTTAGAACTATAATGTAAATTTACTGAATCATACCTAATGTAAGTTATTGATTTTATGATTCATCAGTTTAAGTCTTTAATGTGCAAAGACAGTTGCACAACTTCATCAATCAAATAAGCAACAGGACTTACAGATTGGCTTTTTGTGAAAGTCGGTGCACCAGCTTCAGCGATAAACTTCTCGCTAATCGGTTTTTTGATTTCTAAGCGATACACACGGCGCAGCTTGTTTAAGCAATCAGACATTGAGCCATCGCCAATACCGTGACGGGCTTTCTTGTTATCACGAGTCTTAAACGTGAAGTATGGAAAATGTTTGGCCATGACTGCAGTAATGTCTTTACCAACCAAGTAAATGTGGCTGTGTGTTTCGTAGAAGTGGGTAAATGACGTCTCTACGTGATAAGCAGCCAACAAGCTTTTTGCTTGAGGGTCAGTGATAACCGATTTAACTTGGTTAATCATTTTTTTGGCAATTGTTTTGTTATTCATGATGAACACCCTATAAATTTGATTAATTAGATTGAGTTAATGCAAGTTGCGTAAAAATACGTTTTAGGCACACTTTACATGTAACAAGGTGCGGTACCGTGTCCACGGTAACTTCACCTACTTTCATTTTGAATTCTTTCTTTGCTTCATCTGCAGGGAATAAGCCTCCAGCTGAGCACAAGTACTGGTTTTTCTCACGAACCAATTTAGATCCTGAGTAGTCTTCATCAAAAACCAAGTGAGTCACTGTATTTGATTTTTCACCATCGCCCCATGATCCAGCTGACAAGCCTGACATTACAATTTTTACACCAGTGAACCATTTGAACGGTAAAGCACTGAAGTTTTTCTTCTGATCGATAGCATCAAAGATCGGTTTAGCTTGTTGCAGCGCATTGAATAATTCAAACAATGCAGTAATTTTTTTCTTAGCATCCTGTTCAGCCTGGTTCCACTTGGTTTGCGCCTCATACTCAGCACGGGTATACCAGACCACTTGCCCATTTTTTGCATATAGCCAAAGTTTTTTACCAGTCATGAGATGGTTCACCATCGCATCGGGCATATCAAACATGAGGTTGTTAAATGACATAACTTTGTCATTCAGGTTGATAAAAGACTTTTTATCTTCAGGTAGTAGCACCGGCACTAACGTAGAGCGTACTAATGCTTCGTAGTTGTCAGTAGACATGCTAGAACGTGGGAAACTATGACCTGTAAACACTGGCTTAAGATAAGGGTTGTATGGCAACTCAGTTGCTAAAACCTTGGTGGACCATTCTTCCCACAAATTGAACTTTTTAGCTTGTTCAACCATATGGTGCAGATCTGCAGTAGAAATTCTAACTGATGGCATTGAAGGGTTATTTATTGATTCTGGCGCACGAGTTACACGAACAAGTTCTATAACTTCATGCGCTTCAATTGGACCATATTTGCGATCAAGGTTTTTGCTAAGTAATTCATTAATAGTAACCATTTCAACTCCAAGTTTTAAGCTTTCTGCTTCAATATGTTTATTTTAAGATAGAACCTAAACCAAAAACTTTTTTAAAATTATTTATTTTTATTATTGTTTTACTGGTCCTTGCTGCGACTTTTAACAGATAGCAGCTAAAAATAGTAATGAGGATGCTATTAAAATGATGGAAGCAATTAAGGTACCATACAAATAAGCATTGATCCTGGTGCGCCAGATCTAGCGCTGGCCACAACCAAATTTCTAAACCTTTTTTTAATCAATTAAAAAACATCGAATGCGGTTTTCAACTGCCAACCAGTGAAGCAATAGACATGCTTCACTGGTTGTTGTTATTAAGCTTCAGTCAATTCATTAATATCTAGGATATGAACGCCGTTTGATGTCAGTAGCCAACATGAGAGGGTATGTGCTTCAGTGACTTGAAGTATGAGGCTGTTAAGAGTGTCACTAGATTTTTTGCAGTAAAGGCAATCAGGTTCAGGATTGCTACCATCATCATCAATCAATGGCGTGTCAGCAATTAAGCGGTATGAAGCATACTTAATGATGTCAATATCATCGGCATTGATTGGCTCTTTTGAGCTTAGGCGTACTTGCTCTAAACTGAATGCTTCAGGTTCAATCCATTTAACCTTACTGGTGTTTTCAATCTGGTAACTTAACTGAGTGCCATCAGCAAAAAACACGACAAATTGACCATCTTCAATGTGCTGTACTTTAAAATTGCATGGAATGGTGAATGTGTTGTAGTAATTCATGGGGTTTCTCCAAGTTGTAGGCGTTGAGCCTAAGTTGATTAATCGTTTAAAACAGATTCGATAAAAGAGAGTATTTCAGCTTTAAGAGATGCTGAAATGGTTGCAGTATTTAACTGGCTTAAATACATATCAGCTTTGTCTTTTATTTCTTTTGACGTTGCGGTTTTACGAATTAAAACTAATGTATTCCACATATTAAAAGCCCTTTAGGATAGTGATTAAATCTATATTCATTATACAAAGCGCAATAGCTGTTTAATTTTTCTTAAAATTTAAAAATTCAAAACCTTTTTAATCAATTAAAAAAACATCGAATGCATTTTAAAAAATACCCAAAAGAAAAGGGATAAGGTTTTACGCTTATCCCTGTTTGGGTTTTAGATATGGCAATCAACAATCGTGATTATATAGTCGCTTGGAAAGCTCTTGAGCAAGGCTTGGTTTTTGTTTTCCCAATCTTCTTCCTTGCGAATATCCAGTCCAAACATGCCACACTCTGAACCTGTCCAGTCGCCTATTTCATCACCACTGGTCGCATCTAAGAAACAGTATGTACCGAATGGGTTTGCTGATTTTTTAGCTAGGAATTCTTCACGGCTCACCAAAAATTCATCAAATTCATGTCCGAATATGCCAAACAGGTTATCCGTATCACTGGCTTTCATTAATAAGATTGCATCTTGGTTATGATAGAAATTACGCTTATCGTTCACTGATTCGATTGATTCATCAGACCAAACATCAGCCCATGACCGCCAAGTACGTGAAGCATCACCGATACACTTCTCAAAATAGTCATAAACACGGTTAGCTTCGGTTTTTAAGCGGTTGATTTCGGTTTCAAAATCTAGCTCACCAATCGGGCAGCTATCCACTTTTCGTCCATCAAGACGCAACAGCATGTTTTTCCAACGTCCTCCGATTTCATACCAATCGTATTTCGGATTCGGGTTGGTGGTGGTGAAGTAATCGACCACTTTACCGTCAGCATCAAGCTCTATCCATTCTGTCCAACTTTCATCAGGTTTTTCACCTGTCAAAACAGTCGGCGTAACTTTTTCGTTATACCAGTTAATGAACTGTTGAAGCTCAAACACTTCAGTACATGGCACATCTTTTTGATGCCATTGAATGAACATGCCTAAATCACGAATGCGACTTGAGTACGTACCATCATCGTTTTTGACCTGTACCACTGATAAATGCTTACCGCCGTTCGGGAAGTCAGCAAAAATATCACCTTTGTTGTTTTTGATGGCATAAAGCTCTAAGTCTGTTGCATCACGCACGAAACGAGAGTCGTCAAGAAACGCATAGCGTTCTTCACCATCATCTAAGATAGGCTTTGAGTTTTTCATCAAAGTGATTTCTGTCGATTCGTATTGGTCTTTAATTTCGTCCAATGATGATTCTGAAATGCAATATTTGTTTTTAATGCCTGAGCATTCAAATTCGTAAAATGGTTCTAGGGCATCTACAACATCACCATCAGGGGTGGTAACTACTGCAACTGTGAAATGTGACATTTTAAAATCTCCAAGTTTTGAGCCGTGTGCTCTACATCTGAGATTCCATAATAGTTATTAAGTGGCGTTTATAATTTTTTCCTTAAAATATTAATGAAGCTGAATTTAACAACGGTAGTGGTTCAGTAATTAAAATATTTTAATCAATTAAAATCACCGTATACGTTGAATAAAACTAATATCAATTATTTATATTTAATTAAATAAAATAAGGCTCACATATTAAAATAACCTGATTACATAGATCTATATCAAAAAAAGATGGCAATAATTAATAGTTGCCATGGCAGAGTAAAACTTGAAGTGCGACATAAACCACCTAATTAATTTAAAGGGTTTATGGAGTATATAAAATTGTCATACCATCATCTTAACTTTGAAGATCGTACTGCATTAATGCTTGAGTCAAGAAAAGAAGGCTTTTCAGCCAGAAAATTTGCTGAACTTATTAAAAGACATCCTAGTACGATCTATCGTGAGCTTAAAAGAAATAGCATCAATGACGTTTATCAAGCTCAATATGCTTCTGATAACACTTTTGCTAGACGTAGACGTGGTCACAGAAAACTCAAAATCGATTCAATCCTCTGGAAATTTATTGTTGAAGCGATCCGTTGTTTATGGTCTCCTCAGCAAATAGCAAAGCGTTTAAAGACATTTCCTGATTTGGATCAAACAATGAATGTAAGCCATACAACGATTTATTCAACGATACGAGCATTACCCAAGGGTGAGTTGAAAAAAGACTTATTATCCTGTCTACGTCATGAAAATAAAAAGCGAAAAGCTAACGGTGAACCTAAAAAAGATTCTATATTACAGGATATTAAAACTATTCATGAGCGCCCAGCCGAAGTTCAAGAAAGAAAAATACCGGGTCATTGGGAAGCTGATTTAATTAAAGGTAAAGACAATAAAAGTTCGATAGCAACACTTATTGAACGAAATACACGGCTCTGTATCTTGGCAACATTACCTGATGCAAAGGCAGAATCAGTGCGCAAGGCTTTAACTGAAGCTCTGAAATATTTACCTGCAGAACTGCGTAAAACGTTGACCTATGACCGTGGACGTGAGATGTCAGAACATAAAATACTCGAAGAAGATTTAGGCATAGATGTATATTTCTGTGACCCACATTCACCCTGGCAAAAAGGCACATGCGAAAATATGAATGGTTTAATTAGGCAATATTTACCTAAAGGGATTGATTTAAATCAGGCAGATCAGCATTATTTAAATCAAGTTGCCATGTCACTGAATACTCGTCCTAGAAAGGCGTTAGATTGGCTTACACCATTAGAGAAATTTGCTCAGCTTGTTGATTATCATATGGCTTTTGAAACTGTCGCACCTCATGTTTGAATTCGCCCCATATTTTTGCTACAGTGAACCAAATTAAGATCATCTATTTACTAGGCCTCGCATTTGCGGGGTTTTTAATGCTGAATAAAAGGAAAACTTGATGGAATTGCCCAATATTATTCAACAATTTATCGGAAACAGCGTTTTAGAGCCAAATAAAATTGGTCAGTCGCCATCGGATGTTTATTCTTTTAATCGAAATAATGAAACTTTTTTTCTTAAGCGATCTAGCACTTTATATACAGAGACCACATACAGTGTCTCTCGTGAAGCGAAAATGTTGAGTTGGCTCTCTGAGAAATTAAAGGTGCCTG
Source organism: Acinetobacter sp. WCHA55 (assembly GCF_002165305.2). Lineage (NCBI taxonomy): Bacteria > Pseudomonadati > Pseudomonadota > Gammaproteobacteria > Moraxellales > Moraxellaceae > Acinetobacter > Acinetobacter sp. WCHA55. The sequence goes on from NZ_CP032285.1 coordinate 203,296, forward strand.
AACTCATCATGACTTTTCAGGATGAGCAGTTTGAATTCATGATCACTAAAGCGATCAATGCAAAACCAATTTCAGCGCTTTTTTTAACAGACCAAGAATTGCTTGCTATCTATAAGGAGGCACTCAATCTGTTAAATTCAATTGCTATTATTGATTGTCCATTTATTTCAAACATTGATCATCGGTTAAAAGAGTCAAAATTTTTTATTGATAACCAACTCCTTGACGATATAGATCAAGATGATTTTGACACTGAATTATGGGGAGACCATAAAACTTACCTAAGTCTATGGAATGAGTTAACCGAGACTCGTGTTGAAGAAAGATTGGTTTTTTCTCATGGCGATATCACGGATAGTAATATTTTTATAGATAAATTCAATGAAATTTATTTTTTAGATCTTGGTCGTGCTGGGTTAGCAGATGAATTTGTAGATATATCCTTTGTTGAACGTTGCCTAAGAGAGGATGCATCGGAGGAAACTGCGAAAATATTTTTAAAGCATTTAAAAAATGATAGACCTGACAAAAGGAATTATTTTTTAAAACTTGATGAATTGAATTGATTCCAAGCATTATCTAAAAATACTTGGCAGAGTAAAACTTGAAGTGCGACATAAACCACCTAATTAATTTAAAGGGTTTATGGAGTATATAAAATTGTCATACCATCATCTTAACTTTGAAGATCGTACTGCATTAATGCTTGAGTCAAGAAAAGAAGGCTTTTCAGCCAGAAAATTTGCTGAACTTATTAAAAGACATCCTAGTACGATCTATCGTGAGCTTAAAAGAAATAGCATCAATGACGTTTATCAAGCTCAATATGCTTCTGATAACACTTTTGCTAGACGTAGACGTGGTCACAGAAAACTCAAAATCGATTCAATCCTCTGGAAATTTATTGTTGAAGCGATCCGTTGTTTATGGTCTCCTCAGCAAATAGCAAAGCGTTTAAAGACATTTCCTGATTTGGATCAAACAATGAATGTAAGCCATACAACGATTTATTCAACGATACGAGCATTACCCAAGGGTGAGTTGAAAAAAGACTTATTATCCTGTCTACGTCATGAAAATAAAAAGCGAAAAGCTAACGGTGAACCTAAAAAAGATTCTATATTACAGGATATTAAAACTATTCATGAGCGCCCAGCCGAAGTTCAAGAAAGAAAAATACCGGGTCATTGGGAAGCTGATTTAATTAAAGGTAAAGACAATAAAAGTTCGATAGCAACACTTATTGAACGAAATACACGGCTCTGTATCTTGGCAACATTACCTGATGCAAAGGCAGAATCAGTGCGCAAGGCTTTAACTGAAGCTCTGAAATATTTACCTGCAGAACTGCGTAAAACGTTGACCTATGACCGTGGACGTGAGATGTCAGAACATAAAATACTCGAAGAAGATTTAGGCATAGATGTATATTTCTGTGACCCACATTCACCCTGGCAAAAAGGCACATGCGAAAATATGAATGGTTTAATTAGGCAATATTTACCTAAAGGGATTGATTTAAATCAGGCAGATCAGCATTATTTAAATCAAGTTGCCATGTCACTGAATACTCGTCCTAGAAAGGCGTTAGATTGGCTTACACCATTAGAGAAATTTGCTCAGCTTGTTGATTATCATATGGCTTTTGAAACTGTCGCACCTCATGTTTGAATTCGCCCATCTTTTTGAGTTCTAGTTAATGATTAAATATATTCTTCAACCGTACTGGTCATACGTTTTTTCATTTTGTAAGGCTTGTAATGAGGAACATAACAAGGCTTGCAAACTGCTTCATAGGTTTTGGTATCAGAATGATAATAAAAGCGATCCAGTGGTTCATAGCCATTGCAATGATGGCAATAACGCTCAAAACCCAATGAAGTGAAGATCATCTTCTGCACAAATGCTTGTTTTTTATGTTTTGCTTTAAGTGTAGGTGAGTTTTTGACTTCACAAGAACAGATATAATCTTGGTAGTTATCGAACTCTGGTGCTTCTTGGTGTATGTGAACAAACCGATTTATAACTTTTGGATCAAAAATATTCCATTGTTGGTCATGTTCTGAAAATAGGAAATATCCATCTGCACCTGATGGCATTTCTTTACTGTATTTCGAGTAATGGATAACATGTTTTTCCGTTGGCTCAAAGTCATTCAGGAACATTCTCAAGGTATTGAGGTTCGGGAATTGGACTTTCATTAACTGTGCTTGAGTCACCAGATTGGATCTTGATTCGTAGTTCACCAGAACCATAATTTTACGGCTTTTGTCGATTCTGCCGATGATGTAATTATAGATATGATCAGACATTGTATTTTCTCCTATTCTATAGAGATCCATGTTAAGAACATGGATCATTCCCAAAAAATGCAATGAGATCGTTGCTCTGGTAGCTAAACTGCAATTCGGTGTAGTCCATTTTCAGTGTGCTATCTAAGTACGGTGTAATGTCGAGTTGCACGAATGAATCAATAAATTCACTTTCTGCGCCATACGCATCTATTGAGCCTTTGAACAGCTCCAGTACATTGCATGTTACATAGTCGCCAATTTCTGATTTATGTGTCTTACATGATGGTAGTAGTGCCAAGTCATTCAGGATCACTTGAACATGAGTGCCATCATATGAGCCTTGATATAGGCTGTAATATTTTTCAGGATTCAAGATACATTCAAGAACTAAATCAAAGTTGTTGCTGTAAGAGTTACGCGTAGCGACATATACACTTTCTGCTACTGGCTTTTCGACTTTGGTGAGTGTGATTGAGTCTGAATGCTCATGAGCGAACAAAATAGGGTCGTCTACGTCTTGTTCTTCATCTGGCTCAATGTCCATTAACGCCAAGCGTCTATCTTTGGTTTCTTGGTCGAGAATTTCCCAACCATCGATAGATAAAGTACCGCCGTCAGCAAGTTGAATGAGAACAGGGGTTTCTTTGTCCTGATCTGTATTGTCCAGAATGGTGAAGATCCCTAGTAATCGAACCCATGAAGTGATTAACTGGCAAATGGGTAGGTTTTCATTAATTTCATGGCGATTCTTGCAAGACTCGCTAAACATCGCCAGATTTTCAGGGTGATTAATATCAATATAGACATTGTGCAAAACAGCATCAGCACTGGTGTTGTTTGGTGCTTCGTAGCTCAATTCAATCAATAAGTATTTTTTAGACATGATCAATATTCCTTAGTACAAAACTTCAGTGCCAACAACGCAATCCAAAAACTTACCTTGCAGATCAAATACTAAAAATTGTTGCAGTTCTTTTTGTGTCGAGTGGATGTTAAAAACAGGCACAATCAAGCTGTCTTTTTCAAATAGGTTATGGTTGTTAATGACGAAATCATGAGCTGAATAGCAATGACCTTGCAGATATACACCGCAACGCATCAGCTTATCTAAATCAAAAGATTGAGAGATGTAGTGAACATCTTCTGGTGCATATTCACTGGCAATATCTCGGCTATATGCAAGATTGACTTGCTTGACCAAGCTTTGTTGAAAAAAGTCGCTGTCATGCACTTCTGAACGTGCGATGTCAGTAACAACTAAAATGGGTTGTGTTTCCCAAAAAATGCTGAGTAATTGATTAAAATCAAGATGCTCAGGGAATTGAACTTTTGAAGTAATAACGCTCCAATCATCAAGGGTTAAAGATAGAAAGTTTCCGTAATGATCAAGCGGAATAACCGTTAATACATTAAGGTCTTGATGCAATTCTTCGTTATACGAAAAATCAGCAAGGGAATGACCTGTATTTAATTCAGGATTCACAATAATGTTTAATGTTTTAGAACGGTTTGTAAAAAAATCAAGTACGCTTTTCATATCTTCAACTCCAAGTTTTAAGCAATTGCTTAGGTATGAATTAATTATATTTGTGAAATATCCCTTAAAAACTTTTCTCAAATTACTTATGGAACTGGCAATGAAAAATTTCAATATTTTTTAATCAATTAAAAAACATCGTATACGTCATTAAATCTAATGGCATAAAAAAAAGAGGGTAGACCTTTATTGGATCTCCCTCTATTTGTTTAATGGTTTCTTATGACAGGTTGTTTTTAAAGTACTCAATCAGTCTTAAATAAACAGTGTTCGCCATAAAATGTGAGCTATGCAGCGCATTAAAATCTGCGACATCTTCAAAACATTCTGTCAGTAATGCACTGGCGAAACCTTTATTCCATGTATTGAACTTTTCCAGTTCTGCATCTGACAGCAAATCATATTGAATCATGTCATTAATGGCTTGGCGTTGTAAATTTATCGCCACATCCATGACTTCGCCCTCAATCAATGCATGAGAATCATCAGGACTGAATCTAAATGATTCGTGAGCGTCTGCGATGGCTTGAACCTGTAACGGTGCATTGACTTCAATGCAGTAGGCTTGTGACTTGTGTTGGTGAAATAAAATGACATCCAGTTCAATGTTAAAAATAAACTGCGGATCTGCTTTGGTTGCTACGCCAATCACATTGATGACGCAACTTGGTAAACCGTCATACGCTTGGGTGAAGCTTTGTAGCAAGTGGCGCACATTAGCAGTACCAGTATTAAATTTTTGTAGTTGCATTGTCGTATCTCCAAGTTTTAAGCAATGAGCTTTGATGTATTCATTATATCGGTGCATGTGGCCTGTATAACTTTTCAGTAAAAGTATTACGGCTGATAGGCTCATGGTTTCAAGTTATTTTTAATCAATTAAAAACACCGTTTACGGCCATCATCTTATGAAAGGAATAAGCTATGGGTGCTTATTCCTGGTGGGTGTGATTAGTGCGGTTCTACGTCATACGTGTTTTCATTTTCTTTAAGTCTGGCTTTTTCACGCTTCAGTCTTAAACGCTCCTGATGTTCCCTGTATAGGTTGGTGAGTTGACCGACTGGCAAATGTAGAAACTTTAGATCAATGTTTCTTACCCAACTATCAACAGCAAGCTTTTTGCTTTTTTTAACGTCTGGCACTTCGTAATGATCACGCTTGATTGCGCCTTTTACGGCATTTAACACGAGATCCGCGGTAGCTTCATTCCAGCACTTGAATAATTTAATGCCTTTAAACGCCTTATATTTTGCTGGTACTTTTTCACTGTACTTAAACAGCTCTCCAGTAGATGTCACGGCGATAAACCAGTCACAACGGACAAGCTTCATCGTTTCTATACGTTTTAATTCGTTTTTTTCTCTTTGTTGTTCTATTTCTTGCATATTTGCAAAGCCGAATAAGTCAGGGTTGTCAATTTTCATAGTCGCCATTTGAATTTTTTATACCTCTCAATGAACGTTCGGATCTCAAAAAAACCTAGCATTGTTTGGTCAATGCTAGGTGTTGTGTTTATTGGTCTTCAGGCATCATAAAAGTAATGATAGGCTCACCATTCACACCAGGCCCAACCGTAGCAATATTGGTGATTAAGGTGTCAGAAAAGGTATGCGGTGTATCTTGTAGAGCATATTTAAACTTAACGCTTTGGTCATTAAGTGCAACTGAACCACGAACGCTCATGTTCAACATATCAAAGATGGTATATCCCATTAAATCATTGATTTTTTCAGCATCAGCTTCCGTACCATTCGGAAAAATTGCTTTTGCAGCTGTCAGGTGCTTGTTATACAAGTTGCTTGTAATATAAACAGGGAACTTATAGAACTGTTTGCAATCTTTGGCATGTTCTTCTTTATCGCTAAGGCAAAGAATCACGCCCTCTTCTAAAGCGTCTTGTAAAGAAAAAACAGTGATGACTTCAGCACCAGCGAAAAAATTATTCATAATAGCTACTCCATGTTTTAAGCAATTGCTTTTGATGTTTTAATTATAATAAATCCATAAACCTTAAAACTATTTTTTAAAAAAAAGATAGTATTTATTTAGGTTTAACAAATATAATTAATATAGCTTTTAATATATATTTGGGGTTTTAGGTGGTACTAACAGGAACAATTAAAAAATATAATAATGAGCGTGGTTTTGGTTTTATATCTACGAGTAATTTTGGTGATGTATTTTTCCATATTAAGGATTTTCAGAAAGGCGAACAGCCAATAGTAGGTCGAGAGGTCTATTTCGAGGTAGTTAAAAAAGAAAATAAAAATAGGGCAATCCATGTTTACTATTCCGACCATGAACAAACGCATGACAAGCAAAAATCATTGCCACTATATCTATGGATAATTTTTATTAGCATAGCTATTGGGGTGGCATATCTAGGTAGCATTCAATTAAAGAAATATCTATATAAAGATAATCAAACTACAAATGCTATATATCAAAAGCCAGTAGCCTATAAGTGCGATGGTCGTAAGCATTGCTCTCAAATGCGATCTAAAGAAGAAGCTGATTGGTTTGTGAAAAACTGCCCAGATACCATGATGGATGGTGACGGCGATGGCGATGCTTGTGAAAATGATTCAAGGTGGTAGTTGTATAGTTTCAGACAATAAAAAATGAGCTATTAATACTTAATTAATAACTCATTCCTTAGGTTGATTTTAGATTTCTGCCAGTGTTTTACCGTCTTGTAATTCATTAATCTGCGCCAGTGTGACAGCTTGAGCGTCATATTCTTCTGTCACATACGATACAATTTCTTCTATTGAACATTCACCAACTACACCCCAAAGCACAAAATTGGTATGGGTTTTTTCATTCCAGATCTGCTCAACTTGTTCTAGATCCAGATGCCCAATACTCACAAAAAGGTCATAAGCCAATGCCCAATTTTCGTAACGGCTGACAGATTCATCAATGATAGGATCATCAGACATTAAATAGGTCATCATTGCCTTAGCTTTACAGAACTTTTGCATTGTTTCGTTTAAAGTTGTCATAAACATCATCTCATATTGATTGGTTTAAAATCATTTTATGCTGACAGGTGGTGTCAAAAACTTATTCAAAAACAAAATTATTCCAAACCATTTTTAATCAATTAAAAAACATCGCTTGCGGTTTTCATCCTAAAAAGGTGCCAAATGGCACCCTAATTTACAGCGATCCACAACCCTCCTTGTTGAATGCGCCTGGTGGAACCGTCCAGTTATCCGTGAACACTGGTAGGTAATAACTTTCAATTTTGGACTGTACCAGTGCTTCCATATCCTGAATGTCGAATGGCTCAATGCCATTGCTCAGACTGACGACATCGATCTTTGAGCGACTGATCGTACAATCAAACTTTTGTTCATAACCAGCGATCAGCTGAGCGCGTTCAGGGTAGTAGGTGCTGATGGTTGACCAGATTTTAGGACTGTTGAAGATACAGGTCATGCATGAGCTACGGCCCCAACCTAAGCGATATGGCACTGGTGGAGTAACCTTGTACTTCTCCAGTAACTCCCATACTTGCTCTTCAGTGAAGTGAAGCACGTTCTTCCACCAGTCAACGCGTCTTGCTTTCTTACCGCTTCTACGGTCGCATGGGTGCGGTTCTAGCTGGTTGTACTTACTGCGGTTTGGTGACTCTTCACGGCGTTCACCAGTGATAAAACAAATGTTCTTGCCGTCAAAGCGTTCTTGGTTGTTCAATGCTCTGCGTCCGACATCGATCTTTAACGCTGAAGAACACCAGCGCGTCATGAGGCTGGCTGCTTGTTGTGGGAACTTCAAGCGTGTGCCTGTTTTACTGCGGTTGTTGTCGCGTTCAAGCTTAATTAAGCCCTCTGGTGTTTCTACGAAGTGGGGTTTTGAGTAGCTGTTTTCTTTGAGCATTTCGCCAAGGAAACCGCCCTCGAGCCAACTGAAGTACAATGGTGTGTCGAATGCCTGAGCGAATGCTTTGGTATAGTTTTCCATGAACACCCAATCCATGAACGGCTGGTTTTCTTCATCAATTTTGTGGTGCCAAAGCTCAATTTTGCTTTTATCTACTCCAGCCTCCAGTAAGCGCAAATACGCTGCAATCGAATCCTTACCGCCACTTAAGCAGACAATAAAAATGTCATAGATACTTAGATCGATGTCTGGTGCTTCATGAAAAACATGCTCAGCCAGTTCTTTGTTTAGATCGGTACCAGACAGCAACTCCAGTTGCCCGGCTATTGTTGGGATGATGACTTGATCATCGTACTTATGCGCTGTATTCACTCGACTTACTCCAGATTTAAGGCTTTGTGCCTTGCTTGCTATGGATTAAGTATAGAGGGGTGTACCAGGGGAAAAACTTTTCTCAAAATTTAAAAATATTGAAAATATTTTAACCAATTAAAATCATCGTAAGCGGTTATAACGTCTAGCAAAACGGCATTGCGCCGTTTCGGTGGTTACTTATATTTTTGGATGATGCGTTCAATAAATCGAATCATTGTGTCCTTATCAATTTTGGCCTGGTCGTAATTGTCATAGCTAAACATCACCAAAGCATCTTCCTGAGTGATGCCAAAAAACTCACGTACTGCTTTCCACTGGTAAACGACTGGTACAGTGACAACAGGCGCATCTTTTAGCTCTTCATTGCTGAGTATTTTTTCATACATGAAGATTGGCCCAACAGAACCATGAAAATTGAAACCTAGATTTTGGAAATACTCGACAGACGTAGCCCAACCAATCAGGCATCCTACAATATTTTTATCTAACAATTCTTCTGTGGTGAAACCTGAAAAGAAATCGGTGTGTTGTTCTGTATGGCTTGCGTCATAATCACGCCAAATGTCGAAATCAAAGCTTTCATCAGGAATGACCTCGATCACTAGCTCAATCAGCTTTTCTAAACGCTCAACGGTCGTTGCTTTGTTCATATCTGCTCCAAGTTTTAGGCGGTGTGCCAAAAGGGGTAGCGGTACATATTGGCGCACGTACCGCTGTTGGAATTACAAATCCAGTTGAATTAAGAACAGTGGTAAAGGTGCATCACTGTCTTGTGTAATGAGCATAGGCAAGAAGAAACTAAATCCCTCAAAAAACACGCCCATGTCGTAATCATCTTGAAAAGAAAAGGGCTGTGAAGTGATACTGACATTCTCAATAGCACTAATTAGTGCCTCGATGTTGGTATGTTTTGCTGTATCGATCACATACACACGAAAACCGGCTTCTGTGGTGTTCGGTATCTGTTGTACTTGCTGTGGCAAGTAAAAGCCAAGTTCGTTGATGGCACTGACGAGTTGCGGATTTTCAATTGTCATGGGTAGGTTTCCTTATTGAACTACTTTTGCGCTATTTAAATTTTGCAATGCGATATGCGTTAAACGTTGATTAATGATTTCGTCATACGGCGAAATGAAATCCTCTTGCCAGTTATGCATGAGATGTTCGATCGGGTATGTTTCCAGATATTCTTCTAATGCTTCATTCGGCTTAGGAACGAAAGCTAATGGCTCTTTAATGTTGTAATTGCTGGCGATGTATTCCAGTGGATCACAATCACCTGGTACGTTGACCGTAGCAACAAACTCAAGATAAGCACCATCGGGGAAAAACTTATTGAAGCAATCAACCACAACAGATATTTCACGGACTTCATCATCATTTAAAGTGAACTCACGGACTTCTTTATCCAGTGCAACAATTGAGCTAGATAACAAGTGGTCAAGGTCTTGTGGACGGATGTTCACGCAATTAATAACTTGGTTGATATGATGAATAATCTCGTCTTTGATTCGGTCTTCAAAAGCGTAGTTGCTGTCAAAAATAATATGATCGACATCTTCATAATTGAGTCCAAAAAACTCACGTACTGCTTCAGAACCGCGATAAACAACATTTGTTTTGAGTTCTTCATAAGTGAATGGCTCACCAGTATTCGCACGGAATGGTGCATAAAGGGGAACGCCGTCTAACATCATGAAGTTAAGTCTTTTAAATGTTTCATCAGCTGTCGCCCAACCTATGACGCAACAATTAGCATCACTATTTATAAGTTGAGCAAAAGTCATATTGTCGGTACCAGGGATCGTGCGCCATAAATCCAGATCAAAACGCTCATGTGGTACTTGCTTGATGATATTTTTTAAATGATTTAGCTTATCAAGTTGATTCATTACAGGACTCCAAGTTTTAAGCAATTGCTTTCGATAGAACCATTTTATTTAAAAAATACTAATGAATAACTTTATTGGAATTAATTAACCGACCTAAAACACGTAATGGATATTTGAAATATTTTTAATCAATTAAAATCATCGTATACGTTTTAAGCCATGCTTAGACGGCGTATATACCGGTCTATTTTTCTAATGCAAAAAAAAAGAGTACTTAAGTTCGGACTTAAATACTCTTAATGAGTTGGGGCATTATTTCCGATTGGCTAAGTTGAAAAATAGTGAATACATTGCATTCTTAAATAACCAAAAGGTGAGGGGATTATCCGCTTCATCTTTAGACTGGTGGCGAATGATATTCCAGTTGAAATACTTTTCTGAATAGCCCATGTGAGTGACATAAGCAAAATTACGAACGTCATTTTCTGAAACGTATTGGAATGCTTGTTTAAGCTCATTTTGGGCGTTTTGTTCGCCGTCATGGTCAAAAGCATCAGCTTCTAAGATAAGTTCGCGCATGCCGACCATAGCAAGGTATATGACTGCTTCAAAGTCATAGTTCATCATGCGTAGGAAGTGTTTTTTCAAAAAGGCTTCGTCAATGTGTTCAACTTCTTTGTAATTTTTAAGTGCGCTTAGACCATGCTCACCAAAGATATATTTAAGTACACGAAATTGAGCGCATAACGGCAAGTTTTCACCCTCCACATGTGAGCAAAGGGCGGTGTAGCGGTTCATGTCGATGACTGAGCTTAGAGATTGTTTTAAAGCGCCTAATAGCATTGTTATATCCTTTTTCGGGTTTTGTTTATTGTATGGTGTACGGTTAAGCAAGAAATGTGTTAACTAAATGAGTTGTGTCATGGTGTTGAGATAACTTTTCGGCATCCATGTCGTTATGTTCTTCATAGATAGTTTTTAAGGTTTTAATGGTTTCATGCATCAAGGTTTCATGATGCTCAGTATTGAATTTGAACTTGTGGCACTCTTTAGCAAGGGATACACGAACTTTGAATTTTTCTAAAAATTCGATGGTTTTATTGGTGGTGTCACTTTCACATCCAAAGTAACAAACATTATCAATATGCAATGCGGTTGTTTTCAGCATTAATGGATTTTTATCAAACACAAAATAAGCAAAAATGCAGCTTTCTCGACTGTTGTAAGTAATGTAAGACTTCTCAACATTAATTGCGTCCACTGATTTAAACCAAACAACGCCATCGTCATAGGTTTCAGCATGGCTTGAGAAAAGCATATAAATTAAGGTGTCGATAATTTCTGCGGTGCTGTTGCCGATAATTAAATGATTCAGACTTGAATCACTTCCGTTTGTAAATTGGTATTGAGCGACCACTTTATTTGCAAATTGATGTGCTGCGTTATTCATTATTCATCTCCAAGTTTCGGACAATATTTTCCTAAGGTTTTATTTTAATCTGAGTCACTTCATTAGAAATTTTTCTCAAAAAAAAAAGATTCTTTTTTCAAGAATCTTTTAATCAATTAAAAGCCATCGTATACGGATTAATCTAATTATCCGTAACTCGGTGAATCATCATCATTTGATTTATCCTGGTCATTTTCCTGTTCTTGCTCTTGTTCTTCCGTATTTTCAAGCTTCAGGACTAGATCGTATGGTTCAATGATACTGTCCATGACTTTTAAAAGGTAAGAGAGGTCTTGTTCCATCGGTTCTAGGTTTTCATAGTTTTCACCGACATAAAGCTCTTGATCTGTCAGTGAACGTTTAAACGCATAGTTCCAATCTGATACGGCGACCTTGCTATATACCATGGTGTAACCAGCATCATTCGCCAGCTGGTTCATCATCAGTTTTGCAGCGCGACCGTTACCCTCTTCAAAAGGGTGAGCTTCATTTAACTTGGCATAAAGCTGAGTGAACTCTTGCACAAACTGGTCTTTGTCCAAACCTTTCAGGTGGTCTTTTTCTTTAACCGCCTGTGAGAACTTATTCAGTTCATCAGGGATCAGGTTTTTATCTAGGAAATGACCGATTTCATAATTACCGTTCGGGTCGATCGCACGTTTAGAAATGTCGTCCAGACGCACTTCTCCAGCCCAATCGTAAATATGCTCAAAGATTTTTTCATGGATTTTAGAGAGGTGGTCGAGATCATAATTGCCACGTAAAGGCGAAATTTCCATTTTCGCTATTCGATGTTCCGTGATTTCTTTTTCCAGTGCCTTTTTATAGTCGCCTTGCGCTTGGCAACTGGTAGGTTGAGATAAGATGTCTTTTGCATCTAAATAAAACTCAAGTTTATCGTCCATATTGTTCTACTTATGAGTGATTGGGTTTGGTAATCCGCTGTAAGCTAGATTAGGTTGTATTCGCGATGATTAGGCTTTGTTTTTAAGTGCATTCCATTTTTTCATCAATGCAGCTTCTTCCTCGTCAAATGTTGTTTGACCAGTTGCTAAGCGCTCCATACGTGCGTTTGATGATGCTTCACATGCTTTAACAATGTGAGGGGAGAACTCTTGAGCTACATTGCCTTGAGCAGAACGGTATGCAGCACGTACACGGTCTTCGTATTTCACTTCTTCAGACATATCGGTTTCCTGTATCAACAATCTGTAAATTACAATAATTGTAACCCCAAACAAGGGGGCGATTCTTGCTAAATTGCGTATAAACAATCTTATTGGTATATACCGATTAACAAAATCAAATAAGATTAAAATTCCAAAAAAATCAAATATCGTATATTAAGTATATAATTTAAGTATATACAGGAAAGTCGTTAAACATGAACGTATTCAAAACACTAAAACTATCTGCAGTTGCAATAATCTCAGTGTCTATGTCGTGCGCTGTTTTAGCTAATAGTTCTTTAAATAACCTGAATACAAACAGCTTAAAATCTGCTGTTGCGCTTTCTCCTACTGCTGAAAACAAACGTAAAGTTGAGCGTTTGCTTAACACTAAAACACCGTACCAGATTGAAACTGGTGCGGTACTTAAAAAAGTGAAGTATTCAAAACACTTTAATATGAACGTTCAGATGTCTAGCAAAACTGCAGATAAATACTCTTCTGATGAAACTGACTCTTTAAACCGCTTTGTGAATGAAAAGATTCATCCGTTTTATTGCTCTGTATTCGCCAATGCTCCAGTTAAACCAGATCTGTATGTAGACATCGTGGACAATCAGGGTGAATCATTCTTTGGAAGTGCTGAGCGCTATTCAGATACTTGCCAATAGTTTTAAGGGCTAAATATTACATAGATCTGTTAACGCCGTTTTAGGCAAAAAAATAGACCGCTTAATTGCGGTCTATTTGTTTTTATACTGGCACCTAAAACCTTATGGAAAGGTCTTAGGTAGCACCGCTGTATAGCCTACGATCTTGCGTATTTTGATCTGCATATCAAGATGCAACGGCTGTACTGTCAAACGATTGAAGTAAGACTTAATCTCGCGCATCCACGCATGGAAACGATCATCACAATGACGCATAAGCTTCTTAAGGTGATTGCGGTCAGCTTCTTGTAAGAAACTGAGTTCTCTGTCGATTGACCAAAGATCAATATCCTGATCATTTATACATAACAAGTACTGCGTATCAACGACCAATGAAGATACCAACTTGCCTTGGTCTTGCTTGTAGATCAGCTCAAAATCAACTAGTGCATCTAAAGCGCCGTTGATGTTTTCGATTTGAATGTCACGGCGTAAACGTACTGGTAGCTCCAGCAGTACAGTATTCTTATTTGACTGGTAATAATCAGCACGGACTTGGCTATCCCATGCAATATTTTCAAACATAAAATTTTGAAAAGAGGTGAGAGAATCTTCTTGTAGACCGACAACTTTTGTTTTAGATAAGATTTCAAAGTTCATATAATTTCTCCAAATGGTGAGCATTGAGCTCATACATTCATTATATTTCACTGTACCTTTTCAAAACTTTTTTCAAAAAATATAGATTGTTTTAATGCTGTCCACGTTTACATTACATAGACAATGGCAAGAAATCTAATTAAACTGACCTTGAATAAGAAATGCGTTCAAGTGATTTGTGTTTTTTTTATTCACCTTTCAATTTTAAAGAGCCAGGCGTTTTGCGTCTGGTTCTTTGCTTTCTGGTATATACCAAGCACATTTTTTTAATGTGCACTGACCAATCTCAATAATAAAGTTTCAGTTTTAAACCTTATTTATCGCTACGATTAAGCTAGTTGCTAGATGGGCTTTAAGATATGAATGCATCAAGTACAATAGCTTTAATGGCGGTATCTATTGGTTTTCCAGTGGTATTAAACTTTGACTTTGCTTTTACTTATTTAATTGTTTTTGCCTTATTCCTCTGCACGATCGCTTTAATGTTTATGATAGTTTTTATTGTTCATAACGGTACTGTGACGGAAAAGATTAGCGCAATAATTAAAAGGATGTTCTTTTTTGCTGGTTATTGCGCTTGTGTATTAGGTGCGGTTTTGTTTACAAGATGCCTAGTCTAGTACGTTAATATTTAATGCATATTTGCTAAATAAGTAATACCCAAACATACAGATCGCTAAAGTAACTACCGTCACTTTACGCGTTGAGTTCACAACTTCAGCACTGTCTTTCTTGCTATTAAAAATACCAACTTTGACTAACTTAAACACTGAGTCAAAAAGGGTGATGGCAAACCACGTTCCTAAAAAGTAAATCGCCATGGTCAAATATTCCTGTTTGTGCAACACATACTTATATAAATAGACCAGTGTAGTGACCACAATTAATGAAAATGAAGCGCCATAGTGCAAGGTTTTGACGGCATTGCGATGTTGTTTTTCATTGTTGATGTTAATCGCTGCGTTGATAAAACAAAAAATTGCCAATTGTCCAATGATGACGACAATCCCCATTGCAAATAATTGGATGTTAAGACCATAAGCCTCTTCCACTAAAATTACGGCGCTTGCAAACGCAAGGAACATTAAATATATGAGATATGGCATGATTCTCTTGGTATGAAGCGATGATATTGGATGATTCTAGGCTAAGGTTCAAAAAAAAAGAAGTATGCTGGTCGCAACATACTTCCGATCTGATCAGGCTTCTACGTTCTGATTGATATAGTTTTTGTAGGCTAACTTCACTTAAAAGGGCTTCTTTCAAAACACCTTTGTCTTTTATCGTTGGATTGTGCAAACCAAGTGACGCACGGCGCTGTTTAGTGGTGTTTTTATTGGCATCTGTTACCCAAACTGAGTCGATATAATCATCAACTAAAGCATGCAATTCGTTTGGTTTTACTGCATTGTCTAAATTGGAAAGTATAGCCTTATTGTTTACGATCGCTAAACTTTCATCATATTCTCGATAGCTTGTACGTAAAGAATTCTTAAAATGAAGCAATTGATCTTCAATTTTTAATTTACCGCCATCAAGCTCGATGTCGATTACAAATGTCGTGATTTTAGATGATAGACCTAAAACACCAACTGATTTAACGCGAACAATAGTATCCATAACAACTCCAAGGTTTTGAGCAATGAGCTCAGGTAAAACGGTTAAACTTTTGTGAGATCTGCTTCAATATCTATCAGCAATTCTTTTACTGCTTTCATGTGTGGCAATAAAGTATAGGTGTTCATTTCGCTATTAAATGCACCAGCTTCAAGTTGTACACCAGCAATAAACGGCTCATTGATTAAGTTGTTGCCAATGAGATGACTTAAGCAAGCCTGTACCAGTTTGTTATTTTCTTCAGACTTAACCAGTAGGGGATACAAAACCACGAGTATTGGTAAATCACAAAACTCCATGTTGTTTGCATCAAGTAGCTGTTTAAGTGCATCCTTAATATCTTCATTGAGAACCAACAGTTCTAAACCTTTTTTCATGTCTTTATAGGCGTTATCAATGGCTACTTCGGAAAAGTAAAACCAATCGCGCTGGTCATCGAGCATGAAGCTATCTAATGCAGCGATTTTCTGTAAGATCTGCAATTGTTCAGGGTTGAACGTGCGAATCGCTGTTCCATTGATTTTATGCTGTAACAACAGCTTTAACGCCTTTTGCGCTTGATCGTTTAACTGCTGTACTTCTTGATTGAAGAAATTGCATAACTGATTCGACAGATCTACAAAGATAGAATTGTCATAGCAATCAGGTACCACGTTTTGAGTGGATAGCAACATAAAGCCATTTTCTGACAGCTCAGGATTCATATAGATACAAAGATTATGATCTTCGGTCAGCTCTGCAAAACCTTTTAAAGTGGTATATGCAATTTCATGATCAGGCAATTCAATGCCAGCATGGATATTAATGTGGAAGCTTGGGCTTTGGTCGCCGTGGTCTTGATCTGCAGTACTGATCATAGATAACAGGGTTTCCAAAAGCGCCGTATTCTTACGAATAGGCGACATAGCTTCATTAATTAAGATAAAGCTACTATTCATTAAAGTGCCTCCAAGAATAGTGAGCCCACAATATCAGTATTGAGTGGGTTAATTTCAATGAATTCGACTAGCTCCAGCGCTTTATCAACTGTGAGTTCCTTAGCGCGGAAATCAAAAAGTGTATCCACGCCAACGCCATCAATCACACCATATGAAGACATCAACTCTTCCAATTCAGGGATATTTTGATAATTTTCTTCAGCCAAGTTTTCCAAGGTCAAAAGGGCATTATCCACATGTGATTTGAACATGTGGGCAAGGAAGAAAGCTAAACGGTGCTCATGAGGTGCTCGAATGAAGAAATACTCACTATGCTCGTCATCGTTAGAATCCTGGCGTGACGCTTTAACCAAAAACAAAGGTAAATTGTCAGTACTGCCGTAAACTTCGTTAAAATCGATCGGGCAAAAATTACGGTTTAAATTCATGAGCTTTCTCCAAGTTTTAAGCTATTTGCTTGATTAGGTTTCATTATATTAAGAATATGAACGGATAAAGTTTTTTTAAAAAATACTTATTTAAGCATCCAGAAAGAATTAATAATGACGAGCGCCATTGCAGCGCTAAAAATTCAAAACCTTTTTTAATCAATTAAAAAAACATCGTTTACGTTTTTAAGCGCAACTTTAAGAGATTTCTCTCTTAAAGGCTTGGTTTATTCAAAAGTGTTGGTGTATAAGTCGGTCTTAATAAGATTAAACACATACTCGCATTCAACAACGAGACTTGCATATTCATCATCAAAACATTGTTCATCTTCAAGCATAATTTCAAGATTTAAAGGCTCAATCACTGAATAAGGGTTTTTGACGCCAGTTTCTTTGTAATTTGAAATAATGACCTGAATAGCTCCAGATGCGAAGTCACCCTCAAGCGTATGGCTAAAGTAGGAACGATTTCTTGTATCGCTGTGAGTGCTGTCGATAGGTTCTAAAGCTGTACCAAACTTGTAGGTAGTCAGCAACTCTATAACGTCTTGAGCAAATGTCGAGTTTAAAGGGGCATCACTTTTTAGGTTGAATGCAATGTCTTTAAACTGCTTCAAGATTTCTTGCTCTTTAGACTCGTTAAAGTTTTTGAAATATTCGTCAAAATTATGCTCACCATGATTCGACAAAAGTTTATGGTGGTAGTTGTATTCGTCTACCACGGTCAACAGGTCAAGTTTTTGCAATAATTCAAACTCGTCTTTTGTAATTTCTTTAAAACCCAAAACGTAAAAAGAATCACCGCTGATTTCCCAAGAGTCATAGCGAGTTTTAAAATCATGTTCTTCTAATAAGGTTTTAATGTCTTCAAGTTCTTCACTCTCATAGCTTGAATACTTAAACAGGGTGTAATTAACCAATGCCATTAAAGCTGGCACTTCTGAAATTTTCTTAGAGGCATATAAGCCGATATTAAAATCACAAATACGGATACCAATTGGTAGTGCTGATGTTTCGTTAATCGCAAGATTCATCATGAGATACTTGTGCATATTAATTTACCTAACAGGTTGAATGTATTTTTAGATTAATGGATTTAAAGTGGGAATAACTTATGCTTAAAAATTAGAATAGCCATGGAATAAGTTGAATATTTTAATCAATTAAAACTACCGTATGCGGTTGTAAACAAAACGCACTGGTGTATATTTGATATATCCAAATTTTCGAGATTAGTTATGGAAGTTGAAAACCTAAGTAAAGACCAGTTAGAAGACCTAATTAAAAAGGCACAAAACCAAATTGTTGTAGTAGAGAATAAGAAACTTGATGACGGTTATCTCAAAATGTTTGAGATCGCAAAAGAATTAGGCTTAACTATTCTTGAATTAAATGAGCACGGCGAAAATCGTAAATTAAATAAAAAGCCAGTGGTTAAAGCAGATCCTAAATATCGCAACCCGAATAACCACAAAGAAGTGTGGGCCGGTCGTGGTAAACGTCCATCCTGGTTAAATCGTGAGATTGAATCTGGAAAAACATTAGAAAGTTTTCTTATCGTATAAATATTAAAAGGGCTTAAATGATTTAAGCCCTTTTTTTAAATGCAATTGTCAGTGTTGTTTAGAGCACGTGCGCGACTACTTAACAAAGTTCAGCTTTGATGTGTTCTAACACATCATCTTCAACACCCTCATTAGAAAATGCTTCAATGAATTCATTCAGGTTTTCATTGCTTAATGGCAAACTTCCGTATTGATCTACTGCAATCATTTGTGAGTTATGCACCAGATATTCAATACTGCAGTCAACAGAACAAAAGGTTTCTTGAATTACATCATTCACCTGATGGCCAGACTTTTTATCGTTAGTATCAATATCACTATTACAGTGAGGGCAACTAAATAATCCCATTACGCAACTCCTTTCTCAATTAAGCTAATTACACCGTGTTCTAATTGATCATCAAACCAGTGCCAGATAATGAAGCGGTCTGTACCTTTGCCCCATAGATGAAAGTCTTCTTCGATTTCATCATCATTGTTTATCGGGGTGTTGCCAAACTCTTCCCATAATGTTGTATAGGTTTTGCCTTGCAAGCTTAATACGCCATTTTCAGAATTTGCTTCAAACCAATCTAGGATCTGATAGCGATATGCACCTTTATTCCAGATATGGAATTCGCATGGTAGGGAATTAGATTCATCAAATTGAATCTGCTGTAATTCACCCCATAACTGGTCTATTGATTTGGCCATGCTTTATAACTCCTTGCTTAATAATTTAATTTTAATAAATAAAAGCGCTCAAAAACTTTTCTTAAAAAATATATAAAATCTGCTAATAATTTCTTTTGGAAAAATACTATCTAAGCAAAACTATTGTTATTATCGAGTGAGCTTATTAAGAGGTTTAAGCATGAATCTAGATAAATACGTTAAAACAGATATAGACGATGGCAATGGTCACATTTGGCTTAAATTTACGAATGATTCAGGTAATGATACTTTTGCTTGTAGTCAATGTGGCTATTTGAGACGGGTAGATAGTAATAATCGCCCACTAAACAAAAAGTGTGTTGGTAAAGTGAAAATCACGCTGCGTTAAAATTGAGATTTACAAAAACAAAATAAGAGCCAACATAGGGCTCTTTCTTATTTCATGTGGCTTTTACTGGCTTTACGGAATCAGTGTTGGAATCCAATACTTTTGCATTTCTACTTGACATATATGCTTATATTTACCAGTGGTAAGAAATTTAAATTTCTATAACTTATTCCTTAGAGCCCTTTATCTTTAGGCACACCGCCAACAATCTGAAATGGTATCCAATGGTTAACCCATTTTTCTTTGGTACCACGTTTGCCCAACCAGTAAAAGTTCCAGTGAGGAATCCGTGGATGTGGTTTTTTGGTACCTTTGTAGTTGCCAGACTTTAGATCTTCATCGCGCTTTAGGATCGCTTCATTGATCTTTTTATTTGTTTCGGTACCAACAATAGTCGGCTTGTACTTATTGGCCTCAAATAAACGCAATTCACGCTTAATCAGCTCTAATTTAGGCCTGGCTTGTGTTGTTTCTGGTGTTAATGGTCTGAGATCTGGTTCTTTTTGGCTGAACCATAGAATCAAATTGATTAGCTTCTTCTGCAGTTCCATGAACGTGTTAATTTCTTGTTCATCAGGCAAGTTCTTTTCATCAAAAAACGTATCAATGAAATCGGTCATGCAGTCCTCAACAGTTGATTCAAAATCATCATCATCAGGGAAGTGCATGGTAATGGTTTTTGCTAAGCCAGTATCGGTATATACCGTGGTAAATAGCACCTTGCGATCGTTCAACGTGTTTTTCGCAAAAATAACACCGACCACTTGTTCATTTTGCACGTAGAGATTGGCATTGTCGGTTTGAACGTAGATCGCAATATCAGGTAGGTTTAATAGGAAACCGGGGATACTGCGGTTGTATTCGGTCTTTACAAGCATTTGAATGACTTGATCTTCAAACCGATAAATATTTTTGGTTAGGCTCCATGAGCCAAGGGTAATGATTTCACCAATGTTGCAAGGTAGCTGATTGATAAATGAGAGTGGGATTTCTTGGCCAGTGGCTTGAACACCCATAATGGTACTGGTGCGTTTCATTCGTTCACGCCAGATAGGATCTCGACAATCTAGTGCAGCATATGTCCATTCATCACCACTGATTAGGCATTCGTGCGGATCTTTACTGTTTTGTCGTGCGATCGCATAAGCTTCTACACGTTTCATTAAGCCATTGAGGTTAAACTTCACATGTTCTAATCGCGCTGTGATGACTTTAAGTGGTATTCCTATCTTTGGATCTAAATCTTTATTTCTCATGTTGAGCAACCAGGATCTACATCAGATCAATATCTGAAAAATTTCGTTTAAAAAAGGACTTTAAAAGTCCTTTCGATTAGGCGTGAGCACTATTATTACAAGGCGGTGTAAACAAAGTACCATCTAAGCGGATCATTCCAAAGCCGTAGGTTTTATCACGACCAATACCATTGAGCCATGCTGTTTTAAATATCTCTAAATCACCAACAGTCGCACTAAATGAAATATCTATGGTCTGGACTGGAATATTCAAAATGCTGAGCTGTGGTCCACATTGTTGCTCAATTATAGTGACATCCAATAGACCTTTGCTACTAAGAGCGTTTTTGGTGAATTCGGCTGCTTCATCTCCAGTTAGATTTTTACGCTTCTTACCTGAATTGCCTTTGGGTTTTTCGCCGTGGACCGAAATGTATTCTTCAATTTCTTGGCGGTTAAAGCTACATTCACGGTTAAGAGGAACCATGATTTTTCCAGTGATTTGCTGACCGTGCGAAATTTCAATGTATTCTTTGGCCATTGGGATTTTGACGTCCGATACGCACGTTCTTAAATAGATGTGCTTGCCATCTGTAAAAAATATGACTTTTGCGGAACAGAATGTCTCGACCTTATTTCGTTTAAACATTTCTCTAAAAATGTACTTGAACAAGTTCTTTTCATTTTCAGGATGTGTAAGGGCAAAACAATTGGCTGTTAGTTTTATGTTATTCAGACTCATTTCGATATCCAGTTTTCTATAAACAGCATTATTAAGAACCATTGCCTTTAAATAGCGCCTTATTGACAATAAGGGTATTATTCAGCATTTATAAACGCTAAAAGTAACTTCTATGTGCATTTAACAAAAGTGGCTTATAATATACTTAAAACCCTCAAAATTGATATAGGAACACCAGTTTTGTGTGGAAGTAAAGCGTAACACTCATATTATGAAAACCAACCACAATTTATTAAACCTACACTTTAATGATACTTATTTTTTGTGTTGTAATTTTTTATTAAAAAAATATATGCTTTGCTGATTATTTTAAACTATTGACTGTATTTTAAGCTGTGCGTAAACTTTAAACGTTGTTTTGTACAATCCACACCTAGTTTGATCCTGTTTGGACGACTGAAAAATGAACATAAAGAATAGAACTACGTTGCAGTTTTATGAAGAACTGCAGTTGGTGTATGACCGTTTCAATGAAAGGCTATTCAAAAATGAATTACCAGATTGTTTGATTACGCTTCAACGTATCAACAAAAATACCGGTTATTGGTCTGAGAATAGATTTGCTTCGACAGAAGATGATACGGCGTATACGCACGAACTGGCCCTTAACCCTGATTACTTTGGCACCCAACCATTGCTTAACATTTTTAAATGCTATGCACATGAGATGTGTCATATGAAACAAAGCATTTTTGGTGAGCCATCTAAACGCTCATATCACAATGCTGAGTTTGCGACATTTATGCTTGAGATCGGTTTGATTATGACTGATGACGGCACAAAAGAAGGTCGCACGACAGGCGAGAAGATGACCGAAATCGTTGTACCTGATGGCTTGTTTATTCAAGTGTGCAATGAGCTTGTCGATGAAGGGCGTATCATCAAATGGTATGACAAGTACGCACCCAAAACGATTTCCAGTCTTGAAATGATTCAAGAGCAAGTGCAGTTGTTGGAGTCCATTCCGACTGCTTCTCCAAAGCTATTTCATATTGCCTTACTTGGCAATGAAATCAATTCAGCTTTGAAATCACCTAAAAAAGAGAAGCCAGTTGCCGAACCGTCAAAAGCACCAGATACCCTCACTGGATATGCCACCCCAACAAGTGATGAAGAAGAGGAAACGACTCCCACTACAATGAATCCCTTTGATGTAGCGATCGGACTAATCGACATATCAAATACCGCTGCAAACCTTGGCGGTTATTATCCAACGGCTTTTGATGAAGATCCGCTAGATGATGACGACCAACCAATACCAGAACCTAAGGTTGTTAAACTTTATAAGGGTGAACAACCAAACGGCGATGATAACGAGTTTTTTGTACTCAAAGAAACTATGATCGGTGAAACACTCTATCAAGAGCTTGGTTCAGCCAATTTTGAAGAGCCTGAGCCTAAGAAACAGACTAGGGCATCTTTTGCGTGTCCTGAGTGTGGCCGTGGTGCAACGTGTAGTCCTACTTTTAGATTGTCGTGTACTGAATGTGAAGTTGAACTGGTACCGTCAAAATCCATTGATAAAAGCCAGGTGAAGAAAAACAAAAAGGCTGCTAAAGCTGACCAAGGGGATGCAGAATGAAAACGATTGAAGAGCTTGGAATTCTGTTTTCTTCACACAAATACCGTTTTTATAACGAAAAAGACTTACAACTCGCGATTGAGCAAATGTTTATTGCCAATGAGATTCCGTATGAACGTGAGGTTCGTCTATCAAATAAAGACATCATTGATTTTACTGTTGAGCTAGATGTCGGCAAGGTGGGTGTTGAATTAAAAATAGATGGTGCACGTAACGCATTATTGCGTCAGATCAATCGTTATTTAAGCCATGACAGCATAAAAGCGCTCTATGTGGTTGGTACACCGTATTGGGTGAATAACATTCCAATCCAACTGAACAATAAATTTATTTACCGCCATCGTATTTTAGTGGGGGTCTTCTAATGTATAAATCTTACGGCACCATTTCTCGTCAAGAAAAAAACTGGCACATTGAATGTGAACCACATGTTAAAACACGACTTAAGCGTGTATTCCCAAAAGTCAGCCAACATGCATCAAAATTTATTGAGTTAAGCGATACGCCGTCTAATTGTCACGACCTACTTTGGTTTATTGAACGTTATCCAATGCGTGTTGATGATCTTAAATACATGAAAGCGCAATCTAAGGCTTATGTGTCGCTAAAAGAAGATATTTTGGATGTGATGGACTATAAACGTCCGATCAAAACATTTGATCTTGCTGTGCCTCCATATGAGTATCAAAGAGCAGCTGCAGATCTACTACTTAATGTTAAAGGTTTGCTCTTGGGGGATGATTTGGGCCTTGGCAAAACAGCGAGTGGAATATGTCCGATGATTCTACCTGAATCGCTCCCGGCGCTTTTTGTGACAATGACACATCTTCCAATGCAAATTAAGAATGAAATTGAACGCTTTGCTCCGCACCTAAAATGTCACATCCTAAAGAAAGCATCGCCTTATCCATTGCACAAAGAGGGTGAAGCAGCACCCGATGTCATTATCACCAGTTATTCAAAGTTGAACGGTTGGGCTGAATATCTTGCCGGAAAGATTAAGTACGTAGTGTTTGACGAGATCCAAGAGTTACGGACTGGCTATACATCGCAAAAGTATTCCGCTGCTAAACTCATTAGTGACCAAGCTGAATTACGCCTCGGTCTATCAGCTACACCGATTTATAACTACGGTGATGAATTCTACAACATCATTGAAATATTGCGTCCAGATAGCTTAGGTACCGCTACTGAATTCGCTCGTGAGTGGTGTTCACAAGAAAAACGTATTAATGATCCTAAAGCGTTTGGGATGTTTTTACGTGATGAAGGTCTAATGTTGCGCCGTACTCGAGCAGATGTAAATCGAGAGTTACCGCCAGTACAAATCATCCCTCAATATGTCGAAAGCGATCCTAAAGTACTGGATCAAATTAAGGGCAAGGCAATGGAACTGGCAAAAGTAATTTTAAGCTCTACTCAGGAATTCCAAGGGCAAAAGCTTCGTGCGACAGAAGAATTCAATATTATGATGCGCCAAGCAACAGGTATCGCCAAAGCGCCGTATGTCGCTGAGTTCGTGCGTATGCTTGTTGAGTCTGGTGAATCAGTCATGCTTTATGGTTGGCATCGAGATGTGTACAACATTTGGCTAGAACGCTTGGCTGAATTCAATCCTGTTATGTATACAGGCACGGAAGGACCTGCAGCTAAGGAACGTTCTAAACAAGCATTCTTGAATGATGAAAGCAAAGTCTTCATTAGTTCATTACGTTCATCTGCCGGGCTTGATGGCTTGCAGTACCACTCAAAATGCAAAACATTTGTGTTTGGTGAGTTGGATTGGTCGCCTGGTGTTCATGATCAATGTATTGGTCGCTTAGACCGTGACGGTCAAATCAAACAGATCTCGGCATATTACTTGTTGGCTGATTCGGGTTCAGATCCAATTATTTCTGATGTCTTAGGCATCAAAAAAGGCCAGTTGGAAGGAGTTAAAAACCCGAATGGCGAATTATTTGAACATTTAATTACGGACGGTGGCGGTATCAAGCGCTTAGCCGAACACATACTGAATAAGAAAGTTGCTTAAGAGAAACCTTATGACTGAACTTTACCTAGCTTGTTTTAGAGATAATGTCGGCTCAAATATTGGGTGGCCTGGTTTTAACGGAAAGGGCTATACAACGAATGTTGTCAAGCGCACGTATATACTTTAGAGCAAGCTCAGGTAGCATGGGATAACGCACGGTCCATAGATCAACCGATCGCCGTGCACCACGTTCGCAAACATATTGTATGAAAGGTGGACTATCAATATATTCCCTCGATCTCACAAATAGATGATCCTTATATCAAGTATGTGGCGCTTGAAAAGGATAATTTAGGTTTATTCTGCGATGGAAATGACGTCTTTTGGTTAGACTTTGCCACGGGCAAAACCAGTACAGATTTTTCTTCTGCTACAAAACTTCGGTATGGCCAGGCCCTTTCGTTAAAAGATCGCTATATTCTTCTTCCTTTTGATATAGCCGATGCACATAAACGACCATGGTGCTATTTATGAATATTGAAATGCTTTTGTGTATGTCCAACTTAAATTGACCAACAAATTAGGTTCTTTATCCAAAGCGAATAGATCTGAATAAACATTAAAGTTTTTACCCAAAAATGCATTGTGTAAGAAGTGAATAAGGTCTAGATCCACGTAGTTAACCGTAGACACAATCTTTAAGTATTCAGACAAAGCTTTAAACATCGGTGTTAGCTCTGCGATGGCACGGCTAAACCGCTGTTCTGATTTATGCTCTCTATATTTTTCAAAGCCATTTTTCAAAATCCTTTTGAGCTCTGCATCATCAAATGGAATATTTGAATAAAACTCACCAGTACTAAGATCTCCAAAATTAGACATAAAGTTATCAATCACGGGGAATTTACGTTCTAGAGATAAGCGCTGCGTTGATCTGATCAATTTAATGAATGAATAGAAAAACGGTAAGAAGCGTCTGTAGTAATCATAAATAACCTCTGCAAGCTTACGATCGCGAACATCAGCATTGATGGCTACACATTTAGGATATTGCGTAACAAAAATGGGTTTCTGCAGATAAATGGCAAGGTCCTTAAACACCTCAACACCATTTAGGCGATTAGATTTAAGAAATGACCAATCTACCAAGTCATAATCAACTGCACGAATCTCTCTTAGATTTAATTCATCAAACTTAAAGTTGAGTAGGCGTAGGTAATCTACAAAATTAGCCAAGTACCATGGCTGAGTTTTATTGATGTTGTATTCAGGATGACTATCAATGTCCAAGTGATTTAATAAATTGGTCCACGACTTGTCAATTCCAGCCAAATTAACTTTTTTGTCTATTCGATCAGGGGTAAGCATAGTAATCCCAATTGTATATACTAATTCGTAAGAAATTAGATACATTGTATCAATAATTCCTAGAATAAATATTCTTTTAAATTTTTTATCAATTCTAATTCGCCACACAACAAAAATGCTTATTTACTGAGCTAAAAACTTATATCTAATTAATTAAAACCCTATATAATTATTTTAATACTCTAATTCGAGTGAGTTGTTATGATTAGTGATCCAATCGAAATCGCAAAATTAAAACAAAGCATCTTAGATTTAAGAAACAATATTTTTCCTCCACAAAACCTTTTAACGGTTGATGGATTACCAATTTATTATGGTGAGAAAAAGTTTGTTGATGAATATCTTGCACAATGGATGGACTTTTATCAAAAAGCATTAGAACTTTCTAGTCCTTTTGGTGATCCTATTGATTTGTCCGAAATAAATGAAATTCATTTGCCTGTGCATTTTAATTTGCCCGTGTTTGCTCGTAATGTCACTCGCATGATTTTAAATAAAACACTGGCCAAGGAATCTATTACTTTTCGTTCAAGTGCAGATCTGTTTGAGAAGTGCGGATACTTCAATCGTGAATATACGGATTTAATTTATGAGTACTTTGATCGTGATGAAGATAACGTATTGGTCGGGCATCGACCGTATAACGATATTCGTGCGTACTTGTTTTATGCCGGCGATGAAGAGCGTCATCGCACGAGATTTTATAACTCTGGACTGGTGCTCGGTTATCCCGAAGGTTGGAATAGCATTGAGATCTTAGATAATCGTAACAACACCCGAAAACAGCGTAGTGATGCTTATACAAACCCTTTAGCGAAAAATAACACATGGTTCATCTACAAGAAGCTGTAATTAGCCAAAGCGCCGTGCGAGATCGCAATAGAGCCTTGGATCTATTGAAGTGGATTGCGATTGTGACCATGGTTATTGACCACGCATCAATATTATTTCCTCAATATAATCTGTTGTTGAGGACGATTGGCCGTTGTGCTTTTCCTATTTTTTGTATCATGCTTGCATTCAATTTGAACCAAGCTATTCCTAAAAAGAAAACCCATACATTAAAAAACTATTTTAAAAATTTGGCGTTGTTTTGTGTGCTATCAGAAGTACCGTATCAACTATTCAACCAAGAGCCATTTACAACACTGAACGTCATGCCTACGTTGCTTTTAGGATTTTTGCTTGTTGTATTGGGGGAATCTAAACATAAATATGCAACGCTGCAGTTTGTCTCTCTGTTAGTCGTGACCACATTGCTATCTAATTTTATTATGTATAGCGTGTGGGGCGTTTTATTAATTGTATTCCTGTATTTATTCTTTAAAACAACCAACGTTCGTTCTAAGAAATACTTTTTAATGATCAGCGTCTTGCTCACTTCATTGGCCAACATTTTCAACTGGTTGATTGGTGGCTACTATACGGATATGACTACATATTCTTTGGCATTCTCATTTGCTGTCAGTAGCGCCATTGCAACGTATATTGGTGCACAATTCCTACTGAAAGGACAGCACATGAATATACCTTTTGAAGTACCGCCAGTGGGCAAGTGGGCGTACTGGTTCTATCCAGTACATCTCGTCATCATTTGGATTCTTTTTAAATTTGCATAATAAATTTAGGCTCAAAAAAAGCACCAAAGTATTTATGACTAAGGTGCTTTTTTATTGCTTAATCAGCGTTATTCGCTAGATCCAGCATCTAAACCGAATGAGCTAATTTCTTGCTGTCTTTCTTGCTCAGCTGCTTGTTCTGGTAATGCTTGTGGAGTAGGTGCACCAGCTTGGTTATTTTGTTGATCATATTGATTCAGCAATTGCTTTAATGCTTCAGGATCTTGAGCAATTTGATTCGCAATTTCTAATGTTGGGTCCTGTTGTTTTTTACCAGCAACATAACCAAAAATAGCCAAACCAATGAAAGCAGCGAAGAAAGTGGCAAGTACGATCAGTACAAACTTACCAATAATGCTACCTTTGAAGCGTTCAAACCAAGTTTCATCTTCATAGTGGTAAGGTTGGTTAATGTTTTGGCAACCATCACTAAATGCATCCATCCACGCATTACGAACCAATTGTTTAATTTGTTCTGTTTGCGGTAAATGACCTTTTTTAACCACGTTTACTTTGATTTTTGGCTCTGCTAATACAAAACGTTTTTCTTCACCATTACCTAGTGTATTAACGAGCTCTACGGTACCAGAACAAGTGAAATAACGACCAACATCATTGTTTTCTAAAGTATCAAAACCACTGATTTGTATTGTTAACTCTTTAAGATCGGCATTCGGGATTTTTATATTTTTAGGTTGACGATTCAAATCTTCAGAATCCGTATCAACTGAGATTGTTAAAAGGTCATTGTTACTAAAAATTGAAACAAGAGGGTCGTGAGATAGAATGTCTTTTTGCTTCTTAATTAAACTCACAATGTATCACCAGTTAAAATAGAAATTAAAAGTATTATATTTTAAAAAAGGGTTTTAGTGATAGTTTATTTTATGTTTAACGTAAAAAAAGCCACTTTTAAGAAAGTGGCTTTTAGGTTTAAGGGAGATAGTTATTATTTATAAAATATTCCTTTTTAATTCTCTTAATCTCCATGCCTTTGTCTAAAAGCAATTTAAACTCATTAAAATCATCACGCATAAGCTTATGAACCTTTAATGATTTTTGACTCTTAGCTTTGATGGCACTGTTGTATTGTACTGCAGCAACCAGATCGTAATGCTTATTTAGATCCAAACCATAAAGTGATGTTAATTTTTCAGAAATATAATCAAATATAACGGTCAAACAGATGACCTTATTGTTAGTGTTAGTCAGTATCTCTTCTGGAAATTCATTATTTCCCGAAGCTGCACTGGCTAAACGTGCCCATTCTGTCATGGGTAGGGAACCATCTTCACCAATCACGTTGATTAAGTTGTTTAAAAAGATAAAGCGGTGATTAAAAAACTTCACTTTGCTTTTTTGCAAAATTCTAAATGTATAAACGTTTGCCCAATACACAACATAGTTTTTAATCTTTAGACCATTGATTGAGTCTTGCGTTAATAAATCTTCATTGGTGATGCCATGATATTGAGTTGCTTCTTCAGTGACTTGTTTTTTTGGCTTCCAGTAGCTCTCTTCAGCATTATAAAGATACTGAACCTGTTCTATTGATGATGTGCGGCACTTTTTAATACGCGTCAAAATAGACGACTTAATAATGTCAGGCACATCAACTGGATTCTTGACTTTGGCGGTAAATTCCAGTGTGAGAAAACATAATGGTGCTGGCATAGCTTGGCCTTTCTAATATCCCTTAATTTATAACTTAAAACGTTCTATTTTCTGAATTGATATTCGCGAAATAAGGAACTAATTGCTTTTCTCGGTCATGAATGTATGCAGTTGATGACATATCCAATACCGCACCTGGTACATAAGTTAGGTTTAGATTGATATTTTCACCGTTACCATCGATCAAGACGCCATTAAACCGCGCTTTGTCTGAATCTCCTTTTACAAATAGCTGTTGGCCAACATAACCGGACAAGCTATTGATATAGAGGTTTTTCATTTTTTCCGAAGATTGCAAAGCATTTATATAGAGAAGATCCATAATTTTTTCTTCTCCATTTTGATTTCTAATTTTTACTGTTTTTGGACCAACAACATCCACAATTGTAGCAATCCATAAGTCATGATGTTCAACTTCCCAACCATTGTAGCGACTTTCAATCCAATCGGGGCTTAAGAGTCTTGGCTTAAAGGGGTAGGAGTAGATTTTGAATATTAAGATCGAAACCACAATTATGATTGGCAAGCCAAAACATATTTTTATTTTATGTTTTTTAAAAGCACTGTTAAACATAACCGTATATACCAAAAAATTTAAAATCATTTTAACTTAAAATAATAAGTTTGTATTGGTTAAAACCATTGATATATCAATTATTCATCACTGTTATAGGTATAGCCATCATCACTACTGCGATCTTTACCTACTAATAATGCTTCAATACGCTTAGCTTCAGCTATTGTTCTGAGTGCATTTTCCTTTTTTTCTTGTCGTTCTGTATGTTTACGAATCGCTTCAAGAACCTCAGGAGATAAGGCGTTTTCAGGTTGTTGTTCTTGGGCTTCAGGCTCGGAAGCACTTGCTTCTTCAGCCTTTATAGGTTGGTCTTTTTTCTTAGGATCTACCAAGTCATAAAACACAAGTTCTTTTGATTCACTCGTTGCCGATTCGTCTAAAAACTTCTGTTCTTGACCTTTTAATGGATCTTGTTCATTTGGAGTATTAGAGTTATTACAGGCACTTAAAAGGGTGGAAATTAAAATAACCGTTGCGAAAATAAAAAGGGTTTTAGACACGTTGAAAATCCTTTAATATAATAACGTATTCTACATAATAAAAGTCCGTAGGTAAAAGTATGTCTTCAGATAAAAATAGTTCTGATAGTGCTACACAAAAGGTAAATATTACCAATGAGGTTTTAGATGAAGCTGCCATTAAACAGGCAATTGAAGCTAGTCAACCCCGTAAATCAGGTATTTTAAAGCGAGTCTTTTTTGATTTCGGGCGTAAAACCCACTGGAGTTCAGCTAGAAAAGGGTTTTTACCGCATTTATCTAATATTAGATCAATGCTGTCTCCAACATGCCCCGAATGCGGTAAATCGATTTTAATGCATGACAACAGGATTCCACGTTCTTATAAAGGCAACGTGAATTGGGTATGTGCACACCCTTTATGTGAATATGAAATTGTCGCACCTAACAATTTTAAACAACTGAAAAGACTCATTGCTAATACTCACTACCCAAGAGGGCAAGAACGTTTAGCTTCAATGAGTAATGATGAAATAGACAAGCTTGTTAAAAACCATCAGTTTTCGTCTTATTTGTATTTAGCATTATCTATGTTTACAGGCTTGTACGTAGTTTATATGTTCTTTAAAGCGCTATATCCAATGCTTGTTGTACCAGGTGTATTATTGGTGTTTTATCTATACATGGTTAGCATCAATTCAGCTTATCGTGCGTGGCAAGTCCGTACTGGTCTTTTATTTTTACCGAATGCGCCATTCTTGGCATGGTTCCGCTATGCGCCAAAAAAATATAGCTTATCGTGGTATGACGGCAAAAACCCATTGCCAGTTGAAACACTGAATAAGTTAGCTGACCGTAAACAGCACCTAATCGACAATTTCAACAACAACGATAAAGGTGCTGATTAATATGCTGTTAAAACCAACGCTATTTGCGACTCTATTAGGATCAAGCGTTGCTTATGCTCAATTGCCTCAAAGTTCTGAGGCTCTAGGTGCATATGCAAACCATGTCAATTCTAATGGATCAAGTACACCATATCGACCATTTCAGGTCATGACCAACACTCAGCAAGAAACGGCGCCAGCAAAGCCAAGAGGATTTACGAGTCGTTACTTGGGCGTGAAGTACACACCGCAAAAAACTGAAGAAACTCCGACTAGCACTGAGCGCACGGCAGTTGCACAAAATGGACCACAACCTAGTGGCCAGCAAGCACCAGCACCACAACAACAACCCGTTCGCCAGAATATCCGTCCTGTTTCTTATACCTATCCAACTACGCAATACAATCAATACAACCAAGCGAGTGTATCTTACGATCAAACCGTACCGGGTAGAGTCGCTACTTTGAGTTGTGTTATTCATGCTGCGCGGTCAGAAGGTGTTCCGCTGTATGTTTTATTGGGTATACATAGCAAAGAGCGTGGTACCAATGGACAAACAGCGCAAAACAAAAACCGTTCATTGGATATGGGGCAATTCCAAATCAATTCCATGCACTTTAAACGTGGCGGTATGTTTGAAAATTATAACAGCCATTATGTGCGTACTGATGGATGTCTGAATGCGCGACTTGCAGCCAAGATCTTGCGAAATCGATTAACCACAAAACCGTCAACCGATTTTTGGGTTAGAGCAGCTGCTTACCACTCATGGACGCCATCTTTTAATGCGATATATCGCAATGGCACGGCGAAACAACCTGGTTTAGTTGCGTATGCACTTCAATGGAAAAAATGGCTTGAGAGAAAGGGGATAAATCCTAACTAATCAGCTGAATATATTTTTTAAGAAAAAAATTGCAGTTACGTAATGCGATACAATTTACCTATTCTTTACCCACTAAGGATTCAAAATGAACCTTAATACAACTTTAAAAAGTTTAGCTTTAACCTTACCCATGTCTGTTGTTGCTACTGCAGCTCAAGCCGATTTTGTTGGCAAAGTTGTACGTATTTCTGACGGCGACACTATCACCGTTTTAAACAACAACAATGAGCAGATCCGTGTTCGCTTCAACCAGATTGATGCACCAGAAAAAAGTCAAGCTTTTGGTCAGAAATCGCGTCAGAACATCAGTTTCTTGCATGAAACGATTGTGTATGTGCAAGAAAATAGTAAGGACCGCTACGGTCGTACTCTTGGTACCATTTTTCAGATGCGTACAAACCAAGTGCCCAACTTAAACATCGTGAATAGTGTTAACTATAAGCAAGTTAAAGATGGCTATGCATGGGCTTATCGTGAATATCTCAAAGATAAAATTATTTTGAGTGCTGAAAGCAACGCACGTTCTCAACGCCTTGGTTTATGGGCTGATCCAAACCCTGTTTATCCAAGCCAGTACCGTCACAATAAGTAATATTGATGAACGGTGAATTAAATACCGCTAAAGCCGTAGCGGTATTAAATAAATATCTACTGCAACAACAATGTGGTAATCGTATGGAACTGCAGTTTTTCAGTGAAGAACTGCAAGCTCAGATTGAAGCTCTCAGCTTGGCTTCTGTACGAAATGAGTTGGTTACTCAGTTGGCAAATTTGGGAAAATGTCTTTGTGATGAAAAGTTGGTGAATTGTTCAGCCAACGCAAATTACTCAGAAGTGGCAATAGATTTCCTTGAAATGCACTTAGAGTCGCTGGAAGGGCGACAGTTCAAAGAAGGTTTTATATGACATCTATTGTCATATCCACGGAATCCAATTAATCACCAGATCAGAACGAACCACTAAGCAATTAGTGGTTTTTTTCCTAAGGGAACTAGATCAATTGTAGATTTTTAAAAGGTAATGTTATGCCGAACAAAGATGATGAACATGCAACTAAATAAAGCTTTCTACCTTTACCTTACTTTTGTAGCGATTCTTTGGGCTATTATCTGGTGGTGTTTACTGATTAATATGCACCAGTACTTTAGTGCGGTTTTTTATGTTTTAACGGGGTACTATTTTATTAATAAAATTTTGATGAAAATTAGTCCTTATTCATCAAAAATACTTTTTACAGTTTTATGGCCAATTGCTTATCCAGTTTTATTCTTAATACTCTTGTTCAAGAGGTGGGATAAAATCTAAATTTGAAATGACACACCTATAACAACACCCTAGAAGGTGAAGTAATCCGAAAGTTAATTGGTTCAGTGGATCAAGTTTTAGCTAAGTAGTTTAACCTTGGCAACAAAAAAGTCCCATTTGCAACATTGGGGCTTTTTCATATCTATTTTTTATAGGTTATGAATCAACTAGCTAAAAAAAGAACAGCCTTATGTTGCTTTCATGCTTATTAGTAATACACTTATTTGTGAAAATTTTGGCATTACACAACAAATAGTTTCACATTTTTGGCAAAGCATAGAGTAGGGAAAGACATGGCGGAAAATTCACTCAAAAAAGGTCAGTACACACGCTTTAGTAATAAAATTGGACTCTACAGTGCGAATCAAGAAAACGTAGGTTTTATTAAAAATAACAGTAATGTAGTGATTAATTTCCCATTTAAAGATGCTGTGCTGGTTGGGGGCATGTCTCGCGAAGATGTTAAAACAACAGAAAAGTTTTTACATCAAGAAGTCGATTCAAAAGATATTGATACATTATTTGAGCCAAAAGTACTTACCAATCCTGAATATTACAGCGCAACCAATGAGACAGAATTTGAATTTTTTGACGAAAATGGTGAGCTAAAAGAGAACTTGCTAATTAAGGGGAATAACCTATTGGCACTGTACTCTTTAAGAGAGAAATTAGCTAATAAAGTCAAACTTTTATACCTGGACCCACCATACTTAAATGCACCAAAGACTTTTATGTAAATAATTTTATATAAATAATTGATATTAAAATATAATAATTTAACATGTAAGTAAATATAATAATTGAATTTAACAGGTAATGATGTACCATCAAATAATGTAATGTTTTGAGTCTACATAATGAAACTCATTAGAACAAAATTTGAGTCAGGCGAACGTTATTCACTTTTGATAGATGACAATGGAGTTCCGAATTGGTATCCGACTCTTTTTGCTACAAGTAAGCTCAGAAATTCTGCGAAGGCCTCAAATACAATAGAAGCCTATCTCAATGCCGTTAAGTTGTTATTAGAATGGTGTCATACTAATAACATTTTATTGGAAGAAACTTTCTTAAAGAAACAGTTTTTGACTACAGAACAGATAGAAGGCCTTTGTATTTATCTTAGAGATAAAAAAGATAAGAAAACTGATGAAAAATTAAGAAAACCTATAATTCAAAGAAAAGAGTTTAATAGAGCAAAAATACGAACCAATGAATCTGTATCAAATGCTACGACCTATATAAGAATATCGTATATTGCTAATTATCTAGATTGGTTTGCAAAGCAAATTATCAGTGAGAGAAATCAAATAATAGATCGTGAAATTTCACACAACATATCATGTATGGTTAAAAGTTTAAAAGCTAGGAGACCATCAAGACCTGTTTCATCGAGGAGTACAAAAAAAGGGTTAGCAGAAAATCAAAGAAGTATTTTGTTAGATCTTTTGAATTCCAATAGCTCAAATGATGTGTGCTGAGAAAACAGGAGGTTTTAACTTGGTAAACTATAGACACTCATCAGGAGTTTACCATGAGCAAGAAACAGAAGACTTACACCGCAGAATTTAAAGTTGAAGCAATAAAATTGATTGAAGCCAATCAAGGCAATGTATCGGAAACAGCCAGACAACTTGGCATTTCAATGCAAACTCTTTCAAATTGGAATAATAAAGCAAAGACTGGCACCTTAGCAGGCACTAAACAATATTCACCTGATCTAAATGCCTTACTCGAAGAAAATAAAAAGCTCAAACAACAGCTCAAAACAGCTGAAATGGAACGTGAATTTCTAAAAAAGGCAGCAGCGTACTTTGCGAAAGAAAGTCAGTAAGGTACGCCTATATGAAACAGCAAAGACATTTATTCCCGATTAGCTTTATGGCTAGATTACTTCACGTTTCAGTGTCACGATTTTATGATTGGCTAAAACGAGGCATGAATAAAAGATTGGTTCAGCGAAATCAACAGACAATTTTGGTCAAAATAGCTCATGAGGAAACTAAACAAAGCTATGGCTATATTCGATTAACTAAGCATTTACAAGCGCAAGGTATCAAAATCAGTACGTATGCTGTACGTCAAATAAAAAAGCTCAACCAGCTGTATTGTAAGCGTCATAAGCGTTTCAAAAGAACTACGAAGAGTGATCATAATCGAGCGATCTACGCAAATTTACTAGAGCAACAGTTTTCAATGACTAAGCCCAATCTTGCATGGTCAAGCGATATTACATACATTTGGACTGCTGAAGGTTGGTTATACTTGGCAGCAGTAAAAGACCTGTACACGAAACAAGTGGTTGGCTATAGCTTAAATGAGCGTATGACCGCACAACTTGTTTGCAATGCACTGACTATGGCGATTCGTAATCAAAAACCAACGAAAGGCTTAATTGTTCATTCGGACAGAGGCAGCCAATATTGCAGCCATGAATATCGAAAGATACTGGAAAAATGTGATTTTCAAGGTTCAATGAGCAAACGTGGGGACTGTTACGATAATGCACCGATTGAAAGTTTCTGGGGCATACTCAAGAATGAATTAGTGCATCATTGCAACTATAAAACCAGAGATGAAGCTAAAGCAGATATTACAAAATACATTGTGTTATTTTATAATCAGCGAAGAATTCAAAAGAGTTTGGATTTTAAAACGCCAAATCAAATAGCAGAGAACTTTTATCGGTTAGCTGCCTAGCATATCCCAAGTGAAAGTCTCCTGCTAATTCAGCACATATCATCACAGCCAATCACCCGTTTAGTGCATGGGATCAGATCTTCCCAGACAGCATGATGACGGTAGCGGCCATAGATCGGCTGATCCACCACGCGACAATTATAGAATTAGAAGGAGAAAGCTATCGAAAACAACATCAGTTAAAACAAGCTGGAAGTAGGAAAAATGAGAAAACCTAACCGGCCATCATAATTGACGCGAACCGGCCAAGATAGTTGACGCCGAACAATGATTGACGATCTAACGCTCCAGAACCAAATCAGGGATCTGGCTTTAGCGAGTCGGAGCGAACCGACCGATGGTTGGCGTACCGAAGAGCTTGACCCTAAGTTGTGGAACGGTTGGCGTAAAATGATTCAGGGGGACCGGCTAGAAATCGCTGAATACGATCTGACGGCTAAGGTTAGCCAAGGGGACTCTCCTAGTGACAAGCCCGGAGTGGTTGAAGGTCTAAAACAAAGAATAAGGGCTTACAACTTTAGTAAACAAAGGACGTCATCAATAGCAGTGATATAAAAAGTTATCTTTGCCGCCCCGATAAGGCTTTACGGGGCGACTAAGTCTCACCCAACCGACAATTCCGATAGTTTCAGAATAAGCTTTGAGTTTTCTAAGATTGGAATTACTACACCACAGCACGTACTCGAGATACTACAAATAGCTTTTTGGTAGGACCGATACCGAATAAATATCCATAATACATCAGGAGAAACTTTTTTTAATTTTCTGTAACCGGTCATAAATCAGTGGCGGATAATTTGCATGATATTCACCACACTCTGGGCAATGCTCTTGTTTTAGGTACGCTTGATTGTCGAGATCTTGATAAGGAAAAACGCTGAAGAGAAGTTCGTGCTGCATAAGCGTTTTATAAAAACTCTTATGATAAGGTGCAATCTCGCTGTCTTTGATTTTGTCGAAATATAGGTCAACGCTGTTCAAAATGCTCATAATTTCTTTAACCCCGTCGAACCTTAAAATGTCGTCATCTTTGTGAATATCAACATCTAAGCTCTCTAGATCCTCAATGAAACATTTAATCGCACGTCGAGAATACAGAAGGATCATTTGCGTCTTGCCATCAACGGTCTTTTCTTGATCGTAACTAAAATTTTTGATGTTTCTTTCGACGAACATATAAAGTTCGTGAAGTTGATCTAACTCGTGCCTTAGTTGCTCCTTCGTGTTTTCTTTTTCGATTTGCTGATGAAGGATTCTATTCGCATCAATCTGGGCTTTCAGCGCTAAAAACAGAACTACTGAACCTAGTATCTGTACGAATGGGTTCGAAATACCTCCAAAAGCATCTCCTATTTCGCCATAACCTTTCAAATATTGCAGCGGAAGAAGAGGTGCAAACAAAGGGATAAGCAGGCAAGCCGCACCACCAATGACTATGACCCAGAAAGCTATTTTGGTAACAGGAGAGTTATAGATATTCATTTTTACACCTTTTCAGAATTTTCTTTTCTGTACGCGCTAGGAGTTTTGCCAATTTTTTTCTTAAACAACTTTTGAAAGTGTTCATGTGCCGGATACCCAATGGCTTCACTCACTTCAGGAACAGATTTACCGGTTTCTTTAAGCAGCTGCTTCGCTTTTTCAAGCCGACAATAGGTTAAATAATCAAGAGGTGTCATGCCAGACAGTTTCTTAAACTTAACGCTGTAGTTCGTACGCGACATTCCAGCAATCTCAGCGAGATCGTCAAGACCCCATTTTTTATCGAGACTATGATGGATAGCTTCCAAGGATTTGCTGAGTTGCGGATCTTCGATCAATTTGAAAAATCCTACATTTTTGTTGGATTTGTACATGTGAATTCTTAACGCTTGCACGAAGATAATTTCGGTCAGCTTCCTGACTAGCGTGTTGCTTCCAGGAAGCCCTGATTTTGCTTCCTGCTCTATAATACTTAAAAGCATGGTAAGCCAAGGCGAGTGGGAGTTCTCAGTACTCTTGATATGCACGACGTTTGGCAGCGAATTTAAGAATGGATGATCGGGTCCGCCATCAAAACAAAAATGTCCGCAAACGACGTTTGCTTTGAGCTTGCTCTGATCACCATATTCCAGAACTTGAGTTTCAGTGAGGTTGGCCTTGGATCTAAATTCGACCGCGGGCTCGGCCTTGATTTTTGGTGCACTGGTCATGGTGTGCTCCATCCCTTTGAATAAAATCAAAATATCGCCTTGCTCCGCCAAAGCCTTAAGTTTAAGTTTTGGCACCTCGTACCAAAACTCGCCATGGGTCACGATGTGAAATCTCGCTAGATTCTCTTCCTGCGGGAGACTGATGCCCCAGTCTCCTGCAAATGATGTTCTATACCAGTAGCTACTAGTAAGCTCTACCTTATCTAAAATCTCACTGAGAACATCCATACTTAGCTCCTACGCAAACTGTCTAATAAGTCACATTATACGAACTACTGGGCATGTTATATCTATTATACATGCTGTAAAGTCAGTTTAATCAGTAAATAGATAAAAACCAAGGAGGCTTTATGAAACTAAATTATGTGATCGTTGCCGGAGGGTGTTTTTGGGGTCTCGAAGACCTCCTTAGGAGTCTGGACGGTGTGACGTCAACGAAGGTGGGCTACTCTGGCGGAGATTTTGATGATCCTACCTACGCCGATATTATAACAGGGAAAACGGGGCACGCCGAAGCGGTTCGCGTGGAATACGACCAAGACGAAATATCTCTCGAAGAGATTCTACATTACTTTTTCAAAATCCATGATCCGACTACGAAGAATCGCCAAGGAAATGATGTTGGCACTTCGTATCGCTCGGCAGCGTTCTATCGTGACGATGCACAGAAAGCGATTATCGAAAACGTGATTGATGAGGTCAATGAGATCGGTCGCTTCGAGAATCCCGTGGTCACGACGGTAGCCTTGGAAAAAGAGTTTTATGACGCTGAGGAGTATCACCAAAACTATTTGAAGAAGAATCCCCACGGGTACACGTGCCATTTTGAGAGAGATTAAACCATGAATCAAACGAAAGAGCTCTGTACACGACAAATTTCACAGAACCCTTATCCTATCAGGCTTCTGCCTTCTTAAAATTGCCAAAATTTCCTTAAACTCTTCTTTTTTCCCAAAACCAATTAAACGCTGAATCGCCATTTGAACATAGTCTAAACCATAGCGAAATAAACTCATTGAGAGTCGTCCATGCTTCTTTATTTTTATCACTTTTTTTTGATCATGTTGCCATTCACCTGTTAAATAGCACCAACAGAAACCGATAGCTAGCACTGCTATCAATTTCTTGACTCGTCTAGGGTCTGTTAAACGAGTATTTTCAAGATTAAACCCGCGTCCTTTGAGACAACTGAATAAGGTTTCAATTTCCCAGCGTAATGCATAATCCTGAATAGAATTGGCATTAAACTGAGGAGAAACGACGAGTAAAAGTTCTCCATTTTCTAACTGTAGTGCACTTATATATAGTTTCACTCGACCAACCAAAATCCGTCGTTTACGACATTCAATTTGACCAACTTGAAGATGGCGAAATAAATCACTGATTTTATGATTCTTTCCTAAATGATTGGTGACAATAAAGTTTTTTTAACACGAATGCAGAAGTTGATGTCTTGTTCAATTAACCATGTAAACCACTGCTCACCGATAAACTCTCTGTCTGCGAACACATTCACAATACGGTCTTTACCAAAAATGGAGATAAAGCGTTGAATCAAAGCAATACGCTCTTTTGTATCTGAATTTCCACGTTTATTAAGTAATGTCCAAACGATAGGTATCGCTATTCCACGATAAACGATCGCGAGCATCAGGATATTAATATTTCGTTTTCCCCATTTCCAATTGGTTCTATCTAAAGTCAGTTGCACTTTGTCGAATGAAAATATATTGAAAATCAACTGAGAAATTTGACGATAATCGAAATACTGACCTGCAAAGAAGCGCTGCATACGTCGATAAAATGATTGTGGTAAGCACTTGATGGGCAAGGCTTTAGATGCAGAAGAAAGATTACATGTTTGCTTTAAAATAATCACAAGCATGATGAGCGCAAAGCACTTTAAATGTGACTTGTTCCATTTTAGATATTTGTTTAAGATAAGATATAACTCATTGAGATGTGTCATAGTATTCGTCGTTAGAAAACAATTATTGTGACATTATTTCAATGAGTTATCTATTTTTGTCGTGTACAGAGACGAAAGAGGAAAAAATGAAAGAACTTAAGAACGTTGTCATCTACACAAAAGACCATTGTCCGTTTAGTAAACGCGTGAAGGAGTACTTAACTTCTGAAAAAGTTGATTTTAAACAAATTCGCGTGGATGACGATCCCAAGACTTATGATGAGTTGAAGAAAAAAACCAACCT
This sequence comes from Acinetobacter sp. WCHA55, assembly GCF_002165305.2. Taxonomy (NCBI): domain Bacteria; kingdom Pseudomonadati; phylum Pseudomonadota; class Gammaproteobacteria; order Moraxellales; family Moraxellaceae; genus Acinetobacter; species Acinetobacter sp. WCHA55. The sequence continues at coordinate 244,152 of NZ_CP032285.1, forward strand.
TCAAACTGTTCCGCAAGTTTTTGTGGATGGAAAATTCATTGGTAGCGCGACTGACTTCTTCGCGTGGATTGATAGCTAAAGAACAAACCCAAAAATAAAGGAGCAAATTTATGTTCAACTGGGAAAGCATTAACAACTATCTCGATAACGGCACTCCCGCTCCTCCTAGAAAAGTAGAAAAGAGCGAGGAAGAGTGGAAAAAAATTCTGACACCCGCTCAATTTAATGTCATGCGGAAGAAAGGCACCGAGCGCCCTCACACTGGGGAACTCTGTTCATTTTATGAGGCAGGACGGTATGCCTGCGCGGGCTGCGACACTGAACTGTTTGATTCGAACGTTAAGTTTGATTCGGGAACAGGTTGGCCGAGTTTTTCTGAGCCCGTCGCCGACAACGTAATTCAATATGAACTGGACACGACTTACGGACGAAGAATCGAAGTGCTATGCAATGTGTGCGAAGCCCACTTAGGGCACGTTTTTCCAGATGGTCCTGAGCCCTCTGGGGCTCGATTCTGCATCAACTCGGAGTCGTTGAAGTTTGTAGAGTAATTTTAGAAAATGGAGGGGGTCGTGGGGATTAAGCTGTTCGGTCATAAGGACTGCCACAAAACCAAGATTTACCAGTCGTACTTGAAAGAAAAAGGAATCGAGTTTGATTTTTTAGATGTTCACGAAGACGACGCGGCAGCTGATGAACTGCGATCCCTTTATACTACTGGAAAGTTAAATTTCCCGACAATACTGGTTGGGACAAAGAAGCTGAGAAACCCCAAGTTCAAGGATCTCGACAAGTGGTTGGAAGCTTCGATGAAATAACGAGATCTTTTTTTTGAGGATTGTAATTAGCTTAGTAAGGATACAGATCAATGATTATAGCAGTTTTCCGCAGTCGTGTTGCCAAGGAGCACGGTGGGGAGTTTGAAAGAAGATACGCCGAGATGTCCGCGCTTGTCGAAGCCATTCCTGGTTACGGAAGCCATGAGCGGTTTTCTTCTCCTAACGGTGAAGATGTTCTAATTGTCGAGTTCCTTACCAGAGAAGCTTTCGATGCTTGGGATAAGCATCCCGAACACAAAAAAGCCAAGATGCTTGGCAAAGACTACATTTTTGAATCGTACGACGTGAAGGTCGGAGAAGTTTTTGAACGGCACACAAAGCCGGAGGTGAAATTATGAAAACGAGAAACGTTTATATCGTAGGTGGAGCTCGGATTCCATTTATGAAATCTATGACCGCATATCGAGACGTCTCAAGTGAAGAACTAATGACGGCGAGCCTAAAGAGTTTAGTTGATAGATATAACTTGGAAGGAAAAACTGTGGGCGATGTAGCCTTAGGAGCTGTCATGCACAGCTCGGCTAACTGGAATTTGGCTCGTGAAGTCGTTCAATCCTCCGGTTTGCATCCAAACACTCCGGCATATAACGTGCAACGTGCTTGCGGAACGAGCTTGGAAAATACGATTCAGATTGCTCACAAAATTTCTAGCCACCAAATTGAAAGTGGCATTGCGGGCGGTGTTGATAGCAACAGCGATTTGCCCATTATGGTTAGTCGAACTTTCGCAAGAAAATTGATTGCGTTGAATTCTGCCAGAACGCTTGGTGAGAAAGTAAAAATCATTTTAGGAATTAAACCTAGCGATCTAAAGCCAGTGTTGCCCGCAGTGGTTGAGCCACGCACCGGAAAATCAATGGGTGAGCATTGCGAACTCATGGTTAAAGAGTGGAATATTTCTCGCCAAGAGCAAGATGAGTTAGCGCTGGCAAGTCACAGAAATGCAGCTCAAGCATATAAAGATGGGTTTTATGATGATCTCGTCTTTCCATTCCAAGGAAATAAGACCGATGGAATTTTGCGTGCTGATACAACTTTGGAAAAATTGTCGAAGTTAAAACCTGTTTTTGATAAATCAGAAAAAGGGACTTTGACGGCGGGAAATTCAAGCTCGCTCACAGATGGCTCATCCACCGTTCTTTTGGCTTCCGAAGAAGAGGCTAAAAAGAATAATTGGCCGCTGTTGGCCAAGATTGTGGATTCTCATACTTCTGCCGTGGATTACGTCGCTGGCGAAGGTTTGCTCATGGCTCCAACTGTGGCGGTCAGTGAATTATTGAAGCGAAACGGCTTAAAGCTTCAGGATTTTGATTTTTACGAAATTCACGAGGCGTTCGCTGGACAAGTGCTCTGCACGATGAAGGCGTGGGAGTCTGCTGAATACTGCAAAACACGTTTGGGACGATCAGAGCCTCTCGGAAAAATTGACCGCTCGAAGCTAAATGTCCGTGGAAGTAGCATTGCCCTTGGGCATCCGTTTGCGGCTACTGGCGCTAAGATCGTCGGAGTTTTAGCAAAGATACTGCACTCAGCTGGTCCTGGAAAACGTGGCCTTATCGTCGTTTGCACGGCGGGAGGAATGGGAGTGGCTACAATTCTTGAAAGTTAGGAGAAAAATATGTCGGATCTAAAAATGAATAAAGAAGACGGTGTTGAAAGCTATGAATTTGCAACCCCTGAAGCAATCGAAGAAGCATTGAAAATCGGGAAGCTTAGTCAAACGGTTTTCGGCATGGGTTGCTTTTGGGGACCGGATTCTAATTTTGGAGGGACGCAGGGAGTAGTGCAAACACGTGTTGGCTACGCTGGAGCATCAACTCTGGATCCGAGTTACCGCAACATCAACGGACACGCCGAAGTCGTCAGAGTGATCTACGATAAAGACCAAATCAGCTACAGGGAACTTCTTGGAAGTTTTGAATCATGGTCTGTTCATGGTAGAAAGCAGGGCCAGTATCGCCAGATACTTTTTGTTTTTGATCTGGAGCAAAAACAAGTAGCTGAAGAACTGATTCAAGCGATTGGAAAGGAGAAATCTCCCGAGGTGATTGAGGCCGGAGAACAAAATGGTTATTTTTGGCCCGCCGAAGATTACCATCAAAAGCATCGTCTTCGCAGAAACAAACAGCTTGTAAGTCTTGCAGAAGTAGATTTCGGTCCTCGCTGGGATGAACATCTGTATTTTACTAAATTAAATAGTACCGATAGAAAAGGCTTCAGTCTCTCAAGCTGGCTAAAAAAGTTGTCTCCGGAAATGCAGAAAGCTTACCGAATCGGTTAATCTGAAATTGCAGCTGGCTAAAGAACTCTATTTTCTATATGTAAAGAATGTGACGATCTCCTTCACATGGAGTCCAAGAGAGCATAAAAAATCTGTGTAAGTCGCATTACCCATGTATTTGAAAGGAATAAATAATGCCAATATCAGACCAGCTTATCGACCGAAGCAAGACCTCAGTTTTTATGAGGTCTTGAGATCAGCGCAGCATGAACAGATCTCTTACAGTGTGGCGAACACACTGGTTTGATTGCGGCCTTGGGTTTTAGCTTTGTATAACATCTGATCGGCGACTTCGAGCAACTGCTTTTTGTCGTCAAATAAATCAGCGCTGGCCAAACCTATGCTGACCGTTAATTGTCGTAATAACCACTCATGGTTAGCCACTACCAGCCTTAACTTTTCCAGTGTTTTATTTGCGGACGCTGTGTCTGTGCCTGGCAGGATCAGCACAAACTCTTCACCACCATAACGGGCGAAAAAGTCATAGTTCCTGCTATGGCGCTGAAACAGAGCCGCGACTTGACTCAGTGCCTCATCTCCTGCGGCATGACCATAGCTGTCGTTAAAACTCTTAAAGTGATCAATATCAATCAATGCCAGTACAAAAGATTGTCCTGTTCTTTGCCAGCGAGCAAATTCAGCTTCAAACTTGAGGTCAAAAGCTCTTCTGTTGTTCACCCCTGTCAGCGCATCCGTCATGCTGGTATTATGTAATTGTTCGCCGACTTTTTTCAGCTCCAGTATGGCGATCACTTGTCTGGACAGAGCCTGCAAAGAGCTTATCTGCCGCTGGTTCAGCTGCTTAGGAACATGATCATAGACACAAATAGTACCAATCACTGCACCTTCGGGATCAATCAGCGGCGAGCCAGCATAAAATCGGTAGCCAGGTCCTGAAATCACCATAGCATTGGTACTGAATCTGTGATCTAAAGTAGCGTCAGGGACCACCATTACCGCATCAGGTGTTTCCATTGCATACACGCAAAAGGACTCTTTAATTAATACAGAGGTACGCGAAATACCAACTTTTGCAATTAGATTCAGCTTTGTGTCATCGGTTCGCGTCACCATAGCCACTGGTGCATCACAGATATAACACGCCAGTTCAGTGATATCCCGCAGGTTCTGATCTGCTTCAGCAGGTGCTTTTAGTGTGGTTTCTGCACTAGCTGTTTGAGCTAAACTAAAGGTCATGTACTTCTCCGTTTTTCTACTGCATTTTTCAAAGATCCTGCATAGAAAAATGAATTAAATCGTTGATTTAACTCTAGCATAGATCTGTCAGACTTGAAGTTATCTCTGTAGCAATGGTATTGTTTTGTACAATATTCGCCTGCTTGATTTGAGTTTTAGCTGTATTTATAAACTTTTGGCTTTTCCGGTCGCAGGCTCTATAATTTGCTCGTTTAAATCCAACTCTTCGTCTAACGTCATCTATTTAGTGTGCATGCGGCCTCCGGAGCATTTTCCGTGGCTTATTTTACCGAAGCATCGGGATTGCTAAATAGAGCTGAACGCTGTAATGCGCTTTCGAACTGAGCTTTCCGTAACTTCGGCATTAGTTCATGTACCTTGCTTACTGGATGTTGGTTGACGCGCAGCAGCACGTCCGTCAGATAATCGTAAACGTTAATAGCAGTGTTGACCTTGCTTTGAATGACGCCAACATGCTTAGCACCAAGCTCCGTTCAGCAGAATCACAGCCAGTTTTTCAGTTATCCCAAGTGTCACTCTCAGATTAAAGGCCGCCATACCGGATGTAGTGCCAACAAGAAAACTAAAACACAACTTCGCTGATCATCGCTGAGTGTTTATAAATCGTCTCCCATCACCGGTATCGATAAGCAGATAAGCCTGGTTATGCCATTAGCAGTTCTTGAAGCATTCCTGCTTTCAATGTCGTCAACGTGATCACGATTTGAGTTGAGATAACGACTCTGTTGCTGAAGACTCTCAGTTAATTGCCACTCACCAGATTCAAGAACAGCACCCGCTAACTCGGCACATACTGTTGCAAAACCATAAAGCGCTTGATTATCGCGGGTAAAACGCAGCGGCATCGTCTGGCCTTTTACAAGAAGGGACCATTCCAAAACTCTGTACTTACCTTTTAATCGGTTACTGACAAAAATAGTTATACTTGTACCGCTGGCGCCAACAACTAAAAAGCTCGTGATAGCTAGTCCTATCAGAGACCATAACTCTGGTTTCCCACTTAGTAACAGTGGATTAGGCAAATGACTCCTCAAAACGAGATCAGCACCAAGGGTCAGCGCTGTTTTATACACTGCTTGTTCTAATAATGGAGTTGCATTGACCAGTGACGCAACAGCATCACAACTATAAGGTTCTAGAACTGCCGTAGCTCTCAACCATTCTGTTTCATGGGCAATCGCCAACAAATTTGACCAAATTCGAACCAGTGCCGCTATATGAATGGAGTTTTCATCAGTCAGGACGGTTTGATTAAGCTGCTTATCCAGTTCCTGATGCCAGTATTGGTATTGGCTTGTCAAAAGTACAAACAACTCAGATTGAAGCAACTTATTATTAGTTACCGGTCTTATCCTATTTGACATCTCATTGAATAGTTGTATAAATTTTTTGTCTGCTTGTTGCTCACGCTTTAGCAGATCTTGCTGTTGTTGAAGCATCTGTAAATCGTATTCAATGGCCTGCTTAAAAAGTGTGAGTAAGGAACAGTGTTGTGATGCCCGATCTGGGCTTGAAAAGTCCAACATACACAAAGTACCGAAAGTTTTTCCGCTAGGCCAAAGCAATGGCAGGCCATAGTAATAACTAAAGCCTGCTGCAAATGTTGGGTTATTGTTTTCATATCGGGTACCGATTGCATTTTCAACTAGTAATGGCTGGTTACTGGAAATGACTTGGGAACAATAAGTGTTAAGTGCCAATGGAACAGGTTCACCGCAATAAAAAGTTGGTACTGACACACTGCCAACAGCCTGACAAATTTCGTTTTTATCTAATCGATTAATCAGCACACAAGGCACTTCCGCGACTTGAGCCATCGAGTTTACAATGCCTTGCCAGCGCTCTAGGAGCAGAGCGGTTTCTATGCTCAAATCTACTGCCATTTGTTCCCTCAGTATTTAAATAGTCCCCTTTTGCATCATTCGATCTTGTTTATCTCAGAGTATCAAACAGGAAACAAAGTGATTGATGTCAATCAGGGAATTAGCAGCATTGATGCATTAAGCGGCGCACATACACTCTAAGTAAAGTGCTTAAGTCTGATTATGGCAAGAAATTGTTACTTTGTCAGGGATAGTCAACACTTTATTAGCGAGAGACTTGCTTGGCTGACATTTAAGACAAATCGCGAGATTCCAAATCTGCCACCAACAGTCGGAACTGAGTAACTTACTTGAGCTTTAAAAAGTAAAGCATTGAAATATTTATGGTATTTATACATCCTACCTAGCTCACAGCAGAGTTTAGCATCGTGCATTAATATGACCTTACACTAAAAATACGTACTAGTTGACGTCTATCAAACTCGTTTACGAGATAGTGTAGTGGTCGACAAATTTTGGCCACATCGTTATTGCCTAATAACCGATGCTCTCTTTAAATGCGAAATGAGTAGTGCACGCATTTTTAGCCTTTTGGCAAAACGTTGATGTCTCGAAATTTTCAAGCGCTGTGCCTTGTTTATTTTCAGAAACGTCTGCTTTCAGTGAGTTCCTGATGCTCGGGCGCTCTAAATTATGGGTATAGACAATCTGATTTGCCCTATATTTGCAGTTTTTCGTGAACCCTTAATTTCACAACTCTTTTAATCTGATATCCAAAGTCTGCATCCATACATAGCCCCTACGTAAACTGTCTAATAAGTCACATTATACGAACTATTGAGCATGTTATATCTATTTTACATGCTGTAAATTCAGTTCCATTAGTAAATAGATAAAAACCAAGGAGGCTTTATGAAAAATAAATAATGTGATCGTTGCCGGAGGGTGTTTTTGGAGTCTCGAAGACCTCCTTAGAAATCAGGACGGCGTGACGTCAACGAAGGTGTGTAGTGGCACTGAAATGGCGACTGCGCAAGACGTGAAGATGAGCTGTCTGATAGCAACGGATTATCAAGCAGAACCTTCTTAAATACAATTTATTCCACGCCAATACAGCGTGCTGTCTTTCAAATCACTAGGAGAAATTTATGTCACGTTTGAACACCCCTACCACAATCGACGCCGCGCCTACTGCTACCCATACCTCACTCAAGGCTGTGGAAAAACAACTGGGCCGCGTTCCTAACATGTTCCGCGTCGTTGCCAACAGCCCTGCTGCGCTGACTGGCTACCTGCAATTGAGCGCAGCATCAGCACAGGGCGGCTTGGGTACAGCGACTCTTGAGCGTATTGCCCTAGCCGTCGCTGAGATCAACGGCTGCGATTATTGCCTTGCTGCCCATTCCTTCCTAGGCCGTAAGGTGGCCAAGCTTGATGATGCTGAACTCACTGCCAACCGCAGCGGTGCATCAAATGACCCTAAGGCCGACGCAGCCGTGCGTTTTGCTGCCGCCGTAGTCCGCCAGCGCGGGCAAGTCAGCAATGACCAGGTCCAAGCGGTGCTGAACGCTGGCTACAGTGATGCACATGTAGTGGATATTCTGTTGGCTGTTGCCCTGAACACTTTCACTAACTACGTTAACGAAGTGACACAGACCGAGGTCGACTTCCCGGCCGTTCAACCACTAGGCATTGATGTCTAATCCATTGGTGCTCAACTACAGCAATTACCTAAGTTAGGTTCGACTCGAGTAAACATATAGTTTTTCTCAAGAGTCATATCATTTTAGTGGGCTACATAGAGTGAGTCCACATGGCTAAAAATAATTGGAGATATAAGATGACTATTCCCGAAATTGAAAATGGTGTCCAGACTACCAATACCCTTAGTAATAATCTCGGTGCAAAAATCACTAAGTTTGGTATAGGTGGCATCTACGTTGCCATGACGATAATATATTTGTGGTTTGGTGGCATGAAATTCACTAGCTACGAAGCAAACGGTATACATGGTTTTGTTAGTAATAGCCCTCTGCTTTCGTGGATGTATAGCTTCCTCAGCATTCAAGGATTCTCAAATTTTCTGGGTGTGCTTGAAATTTCAGTTGGCCTGTTAATCGCTGCACGAGTTTTCTCCCCTAAGCTCGCAATCTTGGGCGGTGTACTTTCAACCGGACTCTTTTTTACGACATTGTCGTTCATGCTGACTACACCCGGTGTTTTTGAGGCATCTCTTGGGTTTCCTGCGATCTCTGTGGTTCCTGGCCAGTTTTTGCTAAAAGATTTAGGCTTGTTTGTCGTGTCTATATTTATCGTAGGTACATCACTTACAGCACTGGAGCACAAAAACAAATAAGCCTCACCCGAAACAACTATAAGTTAGATGGCTCCTAAACACATTAGAGAGCCTTTATTTTTATCTTTTAAGTGCTTCAAGTACGTGCCTTACTAGAGGCTGTTGATCTTTGAGTGAAAAATGAACGGCATAGCAACAAGGTATAATGGTTTCGCCAAAAATCAAAAATACCACCGAGAACGGACGTTGCTATGCCAAGGACAATGCTAACAGATAACGCCTAGGAAGCCCTAAAGCAAATACTTAAAGAGACAGGGCGTGTTTACAATAAATATGAACACCGAAATACACTGGAAGGCATACTTTATCGTATGCGCACAGGCATTCAGTGGCGAGATTTGCCTGAAAGATTCGGTCGTTGGAACTCTGTATTTAAGCGCTTTAACCTTTGGTCAAAGAAAGGTGTGTTACAAAAATGGTTTCAAAGCATATCGTCCGATAATGATCCAGAATGGTTGTTTATTGATGGAAGTATTGTCAAAGCGCATCAAGACAGTAGCGGAGCCGCAAGCAGTTCAGATGAAGCGATAGGAAAAAGTCGGGGTGGGAGTTCTACAAAAATTCATCTCGCTGTAGATAGCGGTGGGCTTCCCGTTTATTTTGAAATATCGGGTGGTCAGATAAATGACATTGGTTATGTGAAAAAAACCGATGCAGAAACCCAGGTACTGTTTGAATTTATCGCGCATCGATATGAAAGCGGTAGCCTGATCATCACAGCCAATCACCCGTTTAGTGCATGGGATCAGATCTTCCCAGACAGCATGATGACGGTAGCGGCCATAGATCGGCTGATCCACCACGCGACAATTATAGAATTAGAAGGAGAAAGCTATCGAAAACAACATCAGTTAAAACAAGCTGGAAGTAGGAAAAATGAGAAAACCTAACCGGCCATCATAATTGACGCGAACCGGCCAAGATAGTTGACGCCGAACATGTCAGAATTATCTATAAAAATTGGGAAATTAATCCGTAATAAAAGAATAGAGTTAAACATGACTCAAGAGTTCTTGGCCCTACAGTGCTCTATAGATAGGAGCTACATGGGAAGAATTGAGCGTGGGGAAGTAAATCTAACTGTCGAAAAACTATATGAGATTGCAAAAATATTGAAGATTCATCCTCAACACTTATTACCGAACTTTTAGAAAATTAATTATTTAACAAAAGGTTATAAATTAAATAAAAAACGTAGATAATCTACTGTAATTTTAATTGACATAGTACTATCAGCAACATAATATGCTATTTAGCTGGTTTGAATAGATGTTCTACTGCAAAAAATAAGGATGACAGGTGGCCGCCTGTCATCGAGTTCAAAACCATTAACACGACTAAATATTAGGAGTTCAGAACAAATGAAAGTATATCAGATCAATTATGACCTGCGTAAACAACGTAACTATGATGAGCTTTATGAAAAAATTAGGTCTCTAGGCAATTGGTGTCATCCACTGGAGTCATGTTGGTTAATTGTCTCTGAAAAAACACCATCACAAATTGCAGAGGAATTATTCAAAGTCATGGATGGTAATGATGGCTTATTAGTGACTCGCTTACAAAATGAGGCAGCTTGGTACAACCTTGATTCAAAGGGAATGAAAGATGTTACTACTTGGCTTAAAGAAAACTTAGGCAAAGCTTCTTAAATATGTGAGCCAAGGATGGCTCAATCCCTTTCTGAGTAAATATTTATGGCAAAGTTAAAGAGATTCTTAAAACTGAGCGACCTTACAGAGATTCGTACAGGCTTTACATTTCGAGAAAAGATCGAGGAAGTTGAGTCTGGCAATGCCCACGTATTGCAGATCAAAGACATTCGTAACATAGCAACGGATACATGTAGTTATACGCTTTTTGCAGATGCTTTACCGCAAATTGATTGGCAAGGTAAAGATAACGCAATCGTGTCGCCTGAGTCTGTGTTGCTGCCCTGTCGTGGAGAGTATCTCAAGGCACATTATTTTGTAGGCAATCAAGATCAATCAAAAGCATTACCCTTAATTGTGAGTAGCCAGTTTTTGATAATAATGCCAAATCAAAATGTAGTGCCTGAATACTTATGCTGGTACTTAAACCAACCTCATGTGCAATACGAGTTACGGAAAGAAAGTCAGGGCTCTAAGATGCCAATGCTTAGCGTATCTACAGTCAACCAGTTTGAAGTTGAAATCCCTAGCTTGGATATTCAGCAACGCATAATCGAATTAAACCGTATTTGGGAGCAAGAGCAGATCTTGACCCAACAATTACTTAAAAATCGTGAACAAATGATGATGGGCATGTTTAAACAACTGCTCCAAGGAAACAAATAATGGTTACTCAAATCAATCAAGATACCGTCAATAAAGCCCTTTGGTCGGCATGTGATGTATTCCGTGGCACGGTGAGTGCAGATACCTACAAAGACTATATTTTGACGATGTTATTCTTAAAGTACATCTCTGATGTATGGCAAGATCACTACGATAATTATAAAAATGAACATGGCGATGAACCTGAGCTCATCGAAGAATTAATGAAAAGCGAGCGTTTTGTCCTGCCTCGTGAATCAAATTTCTATACCTTGCATGAGCGTCGCTTTGAGCCCGGCAATGGTGAACGTATTGATATAGCTTTACATGCGCTTGAAGAAGCCAATGGGACAAAGCTCAAAGATGTAGGCAAAAGTGTCTTCCAAGAAATCTCGTTTAATACTGATAAATTGGGTGAAGAAAAGCAAAAAAATACCATTCTGAAAGATCTTTTAGAAGTTTTTGCTGTACCCGAATTGGATCTGAAACCAAGCCGTGTTGGTTCACTTGATGTGATTGGTAACGGTTATGAGTTTTTGATTAAAAACTTCGCTGCGAGTGGTGGTCAAAAGGCAGGTGAATTTTATACGCCACCTGAAGTGTCTGACTTAATCGCAGAGTTACTTGATCCGCAGAAAGGCGACAGTATTTGTGACCCTGCATGTGGCTCTGGCTCACTGTTAATGAAGTGTGGTCGTAAAGTTGTAGCAAATCACAAGAGCAAAGAATACGCACTCTACGGGCAAGAAGCCATTGGTTCAACTTGGTCATTGGCGAAGATGAACATGTTCTTGCATGGCGAAGATAACCACAGAATTGAGTGGGGCGATACCATTACTAATCCAAAACTATTGGATAAGAATGGCGACTTAATGCTGTTTGATATCGTAACAGCAAACCCGCCTTTCTCATTGAATAATTGGGGGTATGAATATGCTGAAAACGATAAGTTTGACCGTTTCCGTCGTGGTTTACCGCCAAAGACCAAAGGTGATTATGCCTTTATCTCACACATGATCGAAACGATAAAACCTGTTACGGGTCGTATGGGTGTTGTGGTTCCACATGGTGTGTTATTCCGTGGCTCATCTGAAGGTAAGATTCGTGAGAAGTTAATTAACGAAAACTTATTAGATGCGGTAATTGGTTTACCTGAAAAACTATTCTTTGGTACGGGTATTCCTGCTGCGATTTTAATTTTCAAAAAGCAAAAGTCTGATGATTCGGTTTTGTTTATTGATGCAAGCCGTGAGTTTAAGTCAGGTAAAAACCAAAACAACTTATCTGAAGAGAATATTGCCAAGATTATTGCAACCTATCGTACTCGTGAAAGTATAGATAAATATGCGTATTTGGCGACTTTGCAGGAAATCAAAGACAATGATTACAACCTCAATATTCCTCGTTATGTGGATACCTTTGAAGAAGAAGCTGAGATTGATTTGGTTGCTGTGCGTGCTGAGCGTGAGCAGTTAAAAACTCAACTTGCTGAGCTTGAAGTGCAAATGGCGAAGTATTTAGAGGAGTTGGGTTATGGTGCCTAATGGTTGGAAACAAGTTGATCTAGGTTCTTTATTTGATTTTAAAAATGGATTAAATACCGAGAAAGAACATTATGGAAGGGGGTATAAATTTGTAAATGTAATGGACGTTTTTGGTAACAATATTCTTACTGAAAACAAAATCATAGGTCGGGTACAAGTCTCAGATAAAGAACTTATAGCGTATAAATTGCATTATGGAGATGTTCTTTTTAATAGAACGTCAGAGACATTTGATGAAATAGCAATGGCTGCTGTTTATTTAGATGATGCCGTTGCTACTTTTGGTGGGTTTGTCATTCGAGGTCGTCCAAAATCAAATGACATATATCCTGAATATTCATCATTTTTGTTTCAAGCTGAGATGTATAGAACACAAGCTATTAAACTTGGTCAGGGAGCGGTTCGTGCCAACATTGGTCAAAAAGATTTAGCAAAAGTTAATGTTTTACTGCCATCGATAACGGAACAAAAGGAAATCACTCAAATTCTTTCTACTTGGGATCAAACGATTTCGGCTACTGAAAAACTGCTTAAAAATAGCCAACAGCAGAAAAAAGCATTAATGCAACAATTGCTGACGGGTAAGAAGCGTTTGCGTGATGAGAAGGGTGTTGAGTTCAGTGATGAATGGCAACGTATTGAATTAGGCTTACTTCTTGACTATCAACAGCCAACACCTTATTTGGTGGAGTCCACTGCTTATAGTGATAGTTATAAAACTCCTGTTTTAACAGCGGGTAAAACATTCATTTTGGGTTATACCAATGAGATTTCAGGGATTTATCAAGATCAATTGCCTGTAATTATTTTTGATGATTTTACAACCGATAGTAAGTATGTGAACTTTCCATTTAAAGCAAAATCAAGTGCTATGAAAATCTTGACTGCTAAAAAAGGGGTTTCAATTAAATTTGTATTCGAAGCAATGCAAATGTTGAAATTCAATATTGGAGGACATCAACGACATTGGATTTCAATTTTTTCAAATTTGGTAATTTCTCTACCAAATCTGAAGGAACAACAAAAAATTGCTGAGGTTCTTTCTCTGGCAGATCAAGAGATTGAGACCTTACAGAAAAAACTTGATTGCTTAAAGCAAGAGAAGAAAGCACTGATGCAACAACTTTTGACAGGTAAAAAACGTGTCAAGGTGGCTGCTTAATGATGCAAATCAACCCTAGCTATTACCGCATTATGGCGGGTGCGAAGTCTGTATTTGCTCAAGAGTTTCTAGAAGGCGGCTTTATTGCCGCCAACTGGAACATTGACCAAGACTTAACACATGCATTGCCTGATGATTGGCGTGAGTTTAATCATCGTTTTATTCCTGTTTATCTTAATGCTTTACCTGACAAAACGAAGATTTCGGCAGGCTTAGCATGTGGCATGTTGCATACCCTTTCTAAGGGAATTAAACAGGGCGACATTATCCTTACACCTCGTGGAGATGGTCATTACTTAGTGGGTAAAGTCATTTCAGACTATTACTACGTGCCTTCTGGTGAGTTAAGCCATCGCAGAAAAGTTGAATGGTTTGAACAGACTTTACCTAGAGAACTGATGTCTCAGGAGTTAAAAAACTCATCAGCGGCAGGTACAGTTTGCAATCTAACCAAGTATGCAGCAGAGCTTAAAACGCTTATTGATGGTAAAGAAACAGTTGAGCATCTCGAGCCTGATGAAGTGCTCGAAGACCCAACAGCTTTTGCTTTAGAAAAGCATTTAGAGCATTTCTTGGTAGAGAATTGGTCTAAAACTGAGTTGGGTGCAACATACGACATTTATACCGAAGATGGTCAATTGGTCGGCCAACAGTATCCATCGGATACAGGTCCTATCGACATCTTGGCTATCAGTAAGGATAAAAAGACGTTGCTTGTTGTTGAACTTAAACGTGGTCGTGCAAGTGATCGTGTTGTGGGGCAAATTCAACGCTATATGGGCTATGTCAAAGATGAGTTGGCTGAGGCAGATCAGCAGGTAAAAGGGGTCATCATTGCACTTGAAGATGACTTAAGAATTCGTCGTGCTTTGAGTGTGGCTCAGAATATTGAGTTTTATCGTTATCAGCTGAGTTTTAAGCTGCTTAAGCACTAGATTTGCTTAAAATTAAAGGGGGATTTTTTGAAAAAGTATTTGAAATTTAATATGTTGGTGCTATTTTTTGATTTTCTTTATAAAGAAAATGTAACACCACAAATACGTATATTCTTATTGAATTTACAAAAGCATCTTGCAATTTCGGCTATGGGTAAGCATAATATGTTTAACAACACCCACAGCGCCTCTGATTTAAGCGTACCAGTGTGGGTTTTTTTATGACTAAAACTTTTTCAAAAGACCCAAAAACATACCCAGAATTATTACAAAAGTTAGAATCTGATGGTCTAAAGATTACAGATCAGACAGCTGCACTACGCCACCTTAAACAGATCAGCTATTACCGATTAAAAGGCTATGGACTGGCTTTTCGACAATATGATGAAACTGGCAAAAGGTTAAGTACATATCAGCCTAATGTTGAGTTAGTTACTTTAATTCATATGAGTATGATTGATGCTGAATTACGTAGTCTGATTTTAGCGGCAATAGACCGTATTGAAGTCGAAGTAAGAAATGTTATTAATCATGAATTATCGATTAAGTATAATAGCTCTCATTGGTTCTTAGATGAAAATTTGTTCCAAAGCTCTGATCAATTTAAACATCAAGATTTTTTGGGCAAGATTAAGCAATTTACTGCTAAAAAAGCAGATGCTGGTAGTGAAAAAGAAAAGCTCAGAGAAACTTTCATACATCATTATTATCAGGCTTATGTCACACCAGAATACCCGCCATGTTGGATGATTGCTGAGGTTTTACCTTTAGGCTCATGGTCTAAGTTATATGAGCATTTGGTGCAGAGTAAAGATCGTAAACAGGTTTCAAAACAGTTTGACTTGTCACCAGAGTTATTGGAGTCATGGTTACATGCGTTGACCTACTTACGCAATGTCTGTGCGCATCAAGGGCGTTTATTTAACAGAACATTTGCCTTTCCGCCTAAACAGGGTAAAAAAGCTCCTCTAAAGACCCAGCATCAACTCTATAATTATATCTGTATTTTATTCCTGTTCTTAAAGGAGTTTAATCATGAATATGATTGGTTAGAGCGCATTGAAGCAGTATTAAAGAAATGTCCAAATGAATTATTGAAATTTTATGGTTTTGATGAAAATTGGTTAGAGAAAGATGAAGACTATTGGATGAACTAAACCAAAATTTAGGAATCTCATAAAGTTATTTAAACAAAGTACAAGATAAAGTCATTTTAGGGTGAATGCGTGAATATTTATAATCCAAGGTTTCAAGAAGAATATAGTGGAAAGATTCCTGCTCTAACCTTGTTGACTAACTTAGGATGGTCATTCTTATCCCCATCACAGGCACTCGTTGCCCGTGATGGAAAACAAGACCAAGTGGTATTACGCCAAATCCTGCGTAAAGAACTTTCGAAACGTACTTTTCCATTTGCGGGTCAAGAATATCCACTATCGCCAAAATCAGTTGATAACTTAATTGCTGAAATATGTAGTCCTGCTTTGAATGAAGGGCTACTGACCGCCAACGAAAAAATGTATGACCATTTGTTCTACGGCATTCCTGTCACCGAATTTGTAAACGGGAAAAAAGTTAGCCCTACGATTCCATTGATTGATTGGCATAACATTCATAACAACGACTTTTCATACACTGAAGAATTTGCTGTCACACGCTCAGGTGGTGTAGATACACGTAGACCCGATATCATTTGCTTTGTAAATGGTATTCCTTTAGGAGTAATTGAAGCAAAACGCCCTGATAGTCAGGCTAAGAAAGGTCCAACGATTAATGAAGGCATTTCTCAGACGCTTCGTAATCAGCGACCTGATGAAATTCCACATCTGTTTGCATATAGCCAACTGATACTCTCTATAAATGGACATGAAGGGCGTTACGGCACATGTAATACTCCTGCTAAGTTTTGGGCAGCGTGGCGAGAAGAAGATATTTCTGATGCAGAGATGTATGCGCTTAAAAATAAGAAATTAACTGCTTCACAAAAACAGAGCCTATTTTCTTATCGTCCAGTCGATGACTTAAATTGGTATGAAAACCTAATTGCAGGTGGAGACTTAGCTGTTACAGGTCAAGATCAACTGCTTATTAGTCTATTAAAGCCTGAACGACTACTCGAAATGGTTCGCCTATATACGCTTTTCGATAAGAAAGCAGGAAAAATTGTTGCCCGTTATCAGCAAATCTTTGGTATCAAACGCCTCATTGAGCGTATTAGTACTAAGAATAGCAAGGGTGGTCGTGAAGGTGGTGTGATTTGGCATACAACGGGCTCAGGTAAGTCTTTTACTATGGTCTTTCTCAGTAAAGCCTTGATCTTGCATGAAGATTTAAAACAATGCCGTATCTTGGTTGTCACTGACCGTGTCGATTTAGAAGATCAACTAAGTAAAACCTTTGTATCAGGTGGTGAACTGGCAGGAAAAAGAGACAAGCAAAATGCCATGGCGACTTCAGGCAAACGCTTGGCTGAACAAATTGGCAAGGGTACAGAGCGAATCATGTTCTCTTTGATTCAGAAGTTTAACTCTGCAACCAAACTTCCTGAATGTGTCAATACAAGCTCAGACTTCATTGTCTTGATTGATGAAGGGCATCGAAGCCAAGGTGGTGAAAACCATGTGCGTATGAAACTCGCACTTCCAAATGCGGCATTCGTGGCATTTACAGGTACGCCATTACTTAAAAATGAAAAGACTGTAAATAAGTTTGGTCCTATTGTGCATGCGTATACGATGCAAAGAGCGGTGGAAGATAAAACTGTAACACCTTTGCTGTATGAGGAACGTATCCCTGATTTAGACGTAAACGAGCGAGCAATTGATACATGGTTTGAGCGTATTACAGAAGGGCTAACAGATCAGCAAAAAGCAGATTTAAAGCGTAAATTTGCGAGAAAAGGTCAGCTTTATACTGCTGATGACCGTATTCGCCTGATTGCATTAGATATTGCCAATCATTTTGTTAAAAATATTGATGATGGTTTAAAAGGTCAGCTTGCTTGTGACAGTAAAGCCTCAGCGATTAAATATAAAAAATATTTGGATGAAGCTGGTCTATTTGAATCGGCAGTGGTCATGAGTCCACCCGATAGTCGTGAAGGTAATACTGATGTTGATGAATCAACTACCCCTGAAGTGACTCAATGGTGGAAAGAGAATGTCGGTACTCAAGATGAACAATCCTATACAAAACAAGTCATCGAACGCTTTGAAAAAGATGAATCCCTTAAGTTATTGATTGTAGTAGATAAGCTATTAACAGGTTTTGATGAACCTAAAAATGCTGTTCTTTATATTGATAAAAATTTAAAACAGCACAATTTAATTCAAGCAATTGCGCGTGTAAACAGACTTCACCCATTGAAAAAGTTTGGTTTATTAATTGATTATCGCGGTATTTTAAAAGAATTGGATGCCACAATTCTTGATTACCAAGATCTCGCTGCTCGTACCCAAGGTGGTTATGATATTAACGATCTTACAGGCTTATATACTCAAATGAGTTCTGAATACAAACGATTACCTCGTTTGTATAAAGCACTTTGGGCAATTTTTGCTGATGTTAAAAATAAAAATGATCCAGAGCAGTTACGCCAAGTTTTAGTTCCTCGTATTGAAGAACGTAAGGGTGAGTTAGTCGATATTCACTTAAAAGTTCGTGATGATTTTTATGAAGCACTTACAGAGTTTGCAAGTTGTTTAAAAGTTGCGTTGCAGTCAGCAACCTTCTTTGAAGATAAAAGCTTTTCTGATGCAGATCGTCAGCACTACAAAGAAACAGTCAAACTATTTACAAGCTTGCGTCAAATTGTGAAACGAGATGCTGGGGAGACTGTTGACTACGATCAGTATGCAGAGCAAGTCAAAAAACTGATTGATAAGCATGTTGTGGGCATTGAAGTTAAGGACCCTGATGGGGTTTATGAAGTTGGCAAGATGGGTAAAATAGCTCAGCCTGAAGATTGGAGTGAAGAGAAAACACGTAATGAAACGGATATCATTAAAACTCGTGTAACTAAGATGATTGAGCAACAATTGCGTGATGATCCTTATGCTCAGGAGGCTTTCTCTAAGCTGTTACGTCAAGTCATTGAAGAAGCAGAGAAAGAGTTTGATCACCCATTGAAGCAACACATGTTGTTTAGAGAGTTTGAAGAACAAGTTGAAGCTCGTCGTTTAGATGAAATTCCCGATGTGTTCAGTGGTAATAAGCATGCTCAAGCTTATTACGGGGTCTTTAAGAAGCTATTACCTGAAGCATTCTCGATAACAAATCAACAGAATCAAGATAAGTGGATTGAACTCGCTTTCGAGGTTGATCGTTCTGTGATGAGCTCTGTGGCTGAAAACTCCATCAATCCGCAAAATATTGAAGCGGATATCCGTAAAAAATTATTACCTCAGATGTTCCGTGAATGTAAATCCATTGGGAGTGGTATGGATCAAGCAAAAAAAATTGTAGAAATGATCGTACAAATTACTCGGGTTGGTTTAAATGGGCTCTAGGATGAATACGCTGCCAGAGAGAAAGTTAAGCATTGTTTATGGTGATGAAATTATTGATTTTGAGGTGCTTGAAAGTCCTAGTCGTACTCAAAAGATACTGATTAAAGTCTATGCTGATTGTCGGGTGGTTGTATCAACACCGTTAAATACAGATGATCAAACAATTATTGAAGCGGTAAAGCAGCGTAGTCGTTGGATCTATAAACAATTACGAGAGTTCCGTGAACAAAGTAGATTTATCACGCCTCGCAAATATAAAAGTGGTGAAAGCCACTTTTATTTAGGTAAACAATATCAATTGAAAGTGATTCATGATGATACCAAGCCAAAAGGTGTAAAACTTCTAAGAGGAAGATTGGAAGTAAACACCTTGGATATGGGTCTTGAAAGTATTAAATCTTATTTAAATGAATGGTATAGAATCCGAGCAAAAGTCATATTCGAAGCACGTTTGCAACATATTCTAGAACAAGCTTTATGGGTTGAAAATTACCCTGATATTCGTTTGATGACCATGCGAACACAGTGGGGAAACTGCTCCCCATCAGGTTTACTTACGCTCAATCCTCATCTAGTTAAAGCGCCTACAATCTGCATTGATTATGTGATTCTGCATGAACTTTGTCATTTGGTTGAACATAATCATAGTGAGCGTTTCTACCAACTATTGAATCAAGTTATGCCTGATTGGGAGGTAGTGAAAGAGAGATTAGATAACATGGCTGTGAAGTTTTTTGATATTTTATAACAAGTTTGTTTCAGCGGTGGAAATTCGGTAAGGGGGAACTCTTCCATATAATTTATAAACTGATTAAGGTATGTGGCATAAGTGAGCTTAAATTTAAAATATTGTAATTACAAAACAGCAACTTATACATAAAATATCAATGAATGGCTTTTCAGGAAGTTTGTGCAATGTAAGCCAGAGGTGGTTCCACTTGTTTGAACAACTAAAAGCGTATTTATAAGTGATATTCCGCTCTAGTTAAGCCACCTTGTTTTGTTGGGGTAGCTGATCATAGTAAAACTCATTTGGTGTCATTTTGTCTAGACTCGAATGAGGTCGTTTCAGATTATAAAACTCAAAATATGCACTCAATTGCTTTTTCGCATCTGTGACACTGCTATAAGCTTTGAGATACACCTCTTCATATTTAACGCTCCGCCATAATCGTTCAACCATCACATTATCTACCCATCGACCTTTACCATCCATACTGATTTGAATGCCATTTGATTTCAATACATCAATAAATGCATCACTGGTGAACTGACTGCCTTGGTCTGTATTCAATATTTCAGGTGATCCATATTTTTCAATCGCTTCATTTAAAGCCGAAATACAAAAATCCACCTCCATACTAATCGATACCCTATGCGCAAGTACCTTGCGGCTATGCCAATCAATCACAGCACATAAATAAACAAAGCCTTTTGCCATAGGGATATACGTTATATCAGTAGACCACACTTGATTACTGCGCTGAATAGCCAATCCTTTGAGCAGATATGGATATTTACGGTGAGCTTGATTAGCCTGGCTTAAATTTGGTTTGCAATATAACGCCTGAATACCCATTTTCTTCATTAAAGTACGTGTATGACGTCGTCCTATATGATGCCCTTGACGATTCAACAAATCACGCATCATACGACTGCCTGCAAAAGGATATTGCATATGTAATTCATCAATACATCGCATCAGCTTCAGATCTGATGAGCTAACAGGTTTTGGGCGATAATAATAACAACCACGAGAGACTTTCAGTAACTTAGCTTGTTTAGATACTGAAATCTGAAGTGAGTGATCGATTAACTTTTGTGGTTGAAGCGGCCCAGTTTCTTCAACACACCTTCTAAAAAATCAATTTCTAATGCCTGCTCACCGATTTTTGCATGTAACTTTTTAAGATCAATGGGAGGTTCTGATGGAGCTTTTGATTGATCGAAAGCTTGTGAGGAAGCTGAGATCAATTGATTTTTCCAGTCAATAATTTGGTTTTGATGAACATCAAACTCAGAACTCAATTCAGCAAGTGTTTTTTCTGCTTTGATCGCAGCAAGTGCTACCTTAGCCTTAAAGTCGTTTGAATGATTTCTTCTTGGTCTACGTGCCATAAAATACTCCATATATTGATGTTTATAACATCATTTGAGGAGCAGAGTATCACTTATAGGAGTTGTTCAAATTTCCGGATCCATCTCTGCCTATCGTAAGCTATAAAAAGGGAAATTTAATATCTCCCTTATAGATTACAAATATGAAAGCTGTATTTGAGATGCAAAAAAAAGCTTTTGCTCTAATTCCTCATTCCACAGTCCTTCATCTTCCATACCTTGTTTTATATTTTTGAATATATCATCAGATAAGGTAACAGTAGATGATATAGCTGAATATTGAGCTTGAGGTAAGCATTCATTCAATAAACCTTTCATAGTATTGATCAGTTTATTTCGCCAAATAGTTGTTCGTTTTGATTTATATTGCTCAAATTGATCTTCGGCAACGGAAAGAAGTTCTTGTATTTTTTCACCAATATCAAAACGAACTTGTACCCACGAATTTCACTTGCTAATGGTGAATTTTTTACAAACTCATACAGGGCGTGTTATGTAATTATTTGAAGTTAATTGCTAGTCATGGTTTATTGCCGGCATATATAATGAAATATTAATTAATTGCTTATGTTATCGTAGGGTTGGGTTGATATGCCTATTTTATGAGCGAATTAAAAGAAGGACGGCAATGATCGA
The DNA here is from genome assembly GCF_002165305.2 of Acinetobacter sp. WCHA55. NCBI lineage: Bacteria > Pseudomonadati > Pseudomonadota > Gammaproteobacteria > Moraxellales > Moraxellaceae > Acinetobacter > Acinetobacter sp. WCHA55. Next base: position 265,869 of record NZ_CP032285.1, read on the forward strand.
TGAAGACTATTTCAAATACAGAGAAGCCAATTTATTAGCTCAATGGGATAAAAAACTTGCCACGGTACTAAAAATTCAAGAACTTGAGGCAGAACTCAAAGAATTTAGCTATATCCAAACATGTCGCAAAGATAAAAATACAGCAAGCTATGCACGTTTAGAACGTAGTATAGAAGGGTTTAGAAACCGCATAGCCCGCTTAAAAAAACAACTTTATACGACCTAATCATCATTTTTAACAAAGCAGTGTTAGTACACTAAAATGATTGAATAGCTTAGGTCAATCACTGAACTTTAGTCAGATGTTTAGATGTTCTCACCTCGAATCACTTGCTAGTATCTCGAGAGAAAATTCTATTTGTATTTATTACTGTTTTTAGAAAACTATCAGTGTAAATTTACGGTCAAAATAGCCATAGATCTTTTATTAATTTAACGTAATATTCTGTTTATGTAATTTTAATATTTATATTTATTTATAAAACAATAAATTATTTAATTTTTATTAAATATAGGTATATATATCCATACAATACTGAGAACGATGGATTCAAATATAACGACACATTTACACATTCTTCTTGGTTATTATTTATTAAAAATCGCTTGGAAGTCGTAAAGGATTTGCTCAAAGAAGATGGCCTGGTTTTCATTCAATGTGATGACAATGAACAAGCATATCTAAAAGTTTTAGCAGATGAAGTCTTTGGTCGTGAAAACTACTTAAACCAAGTTTCAGTAAAAATGAAACAAACGTCTGGTGCTTCTGGTGGTGGCGAAGACAAGCGCCTGAAGAAAAATATCGAATATATTTTGATTTACACCAAAAATATGAATAGTGAGAATGGTTTTAAAAAGTTCAACGATTTCTATGACGAAGTAGAATTGTTTGAATATCTAGAAACCATGAAGCAGCTTAAAAAGAGCTGGAAGTATACGCGTATCTTAAAAAGCGTTGGTACCAAAGAGCACATTAAGACATTAACAGATGGTTCAGGTGAGCCGATTGAGGTTTATACGCATAAAGGTGTGGTTCTAGAGCCGATCAAAAAGGTGATGGAAGAAGAAAACCTGACTGAAGCTGAATGCTATCTGAAGTACTTTGATAAGATTATGCGCGACACGAATGCTCAAAGCTCAATTAGAACACGCGTGATGGAAGGTGTAACCGGGGATCATGAGCTATTAAGCATTGAATATGTGCCTAGATCTGGAAAAAACAAAAATAAGGTAACGACTGTCTATTACAAGGGTGCCAAGTGCGATCAAATTGCTTGGTTGAGTGATATTGCGGTCAAAAGAGGGAAATATATCTTCAAGCTTGAAAAAGCTGGCACCTTTTGGGATGGCTTTCCGCTGAACAATTTAACAAAAGAGGGTGGTGTATTGTTCCCGAATGGGAAAAAACCAGAACTACTTTTACAGCGTATTATTGAGATCGCCACGGATGAAGGAGATCTTGTGCTCGACTTTTTCTCAGGTTCGGGTACTACGGCTGCTGTGGCGCATAAATTGGGTCGCAAATGGATTGCGATTGAGCAGATGGACTATATTGATGAAATCACCAAAACACGCTTAAAACGCGTAATAAACGGTGAGGACGGCGGTATCTCTAAACTTGTAAATTGGAATGGTGGCGGTTCATTTGTTTATTTTGAACTGAAGCGCTATAACCAGGCCTATCAAGATGGAATCTTGGCTGCAACAAGTAAAGGTGAGCTGGACAGTATTTATAATGAAATGGCTCAGAATGCCTTTTTAAAGTTTTGGTTTGATAAAAAAGACTTTGAGCGTGAGGAATCATTTAGGGCTTTATCACTAGACGATCGTAAAGTGCTTTTATTGCAAGTTTTGGATGAAAACCAGCTATATCTAAACCATGCAGATATGTTGGATTCAAAATTCAAAGTCACTCAGGAAGAGATTGCGCTCACTGATAAGTTTTATGGTGCACCTAATGTCTAGATTAAGCCCAACATTGGTAAAAGATACCTTAAAAGACTTCCTATATTATCGTATTGAAAACGACAGTGAATACATTGAGTGGGCTAAAAACTTTACTATCCCTCGCTATATCACTGATAACTTGTCGCGTACTTTAAGGGGGTATCAAGAAGAGGCTGTAAAGCATTTTATCTGGATCTATGATCAAGATCCGACTAAAGCCAAACACTTACTTTTCAATATGTCAACTGGTGCCGGTAAAACGCTCACCATGGCTGCTGTTATTCTCTTTTTATATGAGAAAGGCTACCGTAATTTCATATTTATGGTCCATCAATTGCAGATTATTGAACAGGCCTATATGAACTTTATTGATCCGCAATTTGAAAAGTATCTTTTCAATAAGAACGGCGTGAAAATCAATGGACGTTCTATTCCTGTTAAAGAAATCAAACTCTTTCCAGATTCACAAGGCAACGCTATTAACTTTATGTTTTTAAGTACGGCGTTCCTCTACAACAAACTTGTGAATGAGGTAGAAAATGGTTTGTCTGCAGAAGATTTCTTGAATAATAAAATTGTTCTGATTGCAGATGAAGCGCATCGACTTAACGTGAATACACGTAAGAAGATAAAAGAAGATGATGAAGCGATTACCAATTGGGAAACTTCGGTCAATACTGCAATCAAGGCACGGCCAGATAATCTTTTGCTGGAGTTTACTGCTACTGTTGACTTGGGCAATAGTGCCATCCATAGGAAGTATCAGGACAAATTAGTCTATAAATACGATTTCTTGAGATTCAATAAGGAAGGTTACAGTAAAGCGGTTTGCTTCCTTTACAACACTGAAACTCAGATCGCCGATCAAAAACGCTTATTGGTGATTAATGCCGTTGTATTGAGTGAATACAGACGTTTATTCGCTGAGCGTGATATGCAAGTCACGATCAACCCAATTATATTGGTGAAATCAACCAACATTAAACAAAGCAAGCTAGACCGTGAATTTTTCCATAAGGTGATTAATTCACTTAAGCCACAAGATTTAGATTATCTGAAAAAGCTAAGTGAAACCAATCAGACTAATTTGCAAGACGCTGAAGATAGCTTTCGTTTCTTGCGTCAAATGTTTGCTTGGATTGCCTCTCCGAAGTCTGGTCTATCCACGATCAGCGATAGAGATGGTTTAAAATCATTTATTTCTGAAATTAAAATTCGTTTTTCTTCAGATAACACGTTTGTTTACAACTCAACGGATAAAACCAATTCAACTTTGTTGCCGATTTTAGATGATCCTAAAAACTATAATCGGGTGATATTTTCAGTTGATGCACTCACAGAAGGTTGGGATGTTTTAAGTCTCTATGACATCATTCACTTTGATATTTCTGCAGCGAAAAAAGTATCGCTGCAAGATATTCAGTTGATTGGCCGTGGTGCTCGTTTATGCCCATATAAACTGCATAAATCATATCGTTTGAATAATGATAACCTTGACTTGTTTGATAAAGAACATGGCTATGAGTTTGACCAGTACAAACGTAAGTTTGACAATGCGATTGATGAATACGGGCGTGTACTTGAAACGTTCATGTACCACTTTGTTAAGACTGGCACGTTTTACGACAACTTAAAGTTAGAGCTTCTAGGTGAAGGGATTATTAATAAATCCACTGAAAAGCACACAATCACGCTTAAATCTGACTTTATGAACAGTGAGACATATAAGAAAGGTTTTGTCTTAGTCAATCAGCAAGAATTTAGAAATAAAACGACTGATTCTGAGATTGATACGACTTTTAAGCGTGAAATCAAAGCCAGTGCATACCAATTGCATGCTGGTAGCTTGACCGACAAGCAACAGAATCAGATCCAAGCTGAAGTTAACCATAAAACCATCGATCTGACTGAAGAATACTTTAGCCGACCGGTCTTGAAAAAGGCGCTCGTTGCGACTGAAGGGAACTTTTTTAGATTTAACTATCTAAGAGAGCATATCGTTGGGTTAGATAGTATGGATGAATTAATCGATAACTACCTACCGCTTTATCAGATCCGCTATTCATATACTGAAGATAAGGATATTCACGATCTGACCATTGATGAAAAATATCAGCTACTTTTGGGCATAATTTTACCTGAGGTACGTAAGGCTATTGATCGTCATATGCCACGTATCACGGGTAGTAAAACCTTTAAACCTAAATCGCTGTCTACTGTTTTTCAGCAAGAGAAAAACATTTACTTGGTTGCTTTCCCTGTTGAAAATCCTGATACGGGTGAAATCACTGTCAATGCTCCAGACGAACGTGCGATCGCACAATCGTTGCACCCAAATGAACAACTGAAGTTTAATGTTGAGGGTGCCGATTGGTATGCTTATAGTGAAAACTACGGTACGAGTGAAGAGAAGCTATTCGTAAAATTCATTTCGACTCAAATTGATGCCCTTAAACGTCAATATAAAGATGCTGAAATTTACTTAATACGTAATGAGCTAGACTACTGGTTATTTAGTCCTATTGATGGCCGTAGATTCAGTCCAGACTATATGTTGATCGTGAATGATACGGTGAACCAAGAGATGTACTATCAATGTTTGATTGAGCCTAAAGGCGGTCATTTGTTGGTGAATGACGAGTGGAAGGAAGAAGTACTGATCAGCTTGAGTGACGAGAGTTCTGTAATTTTTGATCCAGATGAAGAGGATGACGAAGGTTATAAGAGCTTCTTAAAAGAGGTGGAGAGTATGGGCTATAAAGAGATTAAGTGTTTAGGCTTCAAGTTCTTTAATAGCGATCCTCGTGGTGAAACTGATTTTGCATTGGATTTTAGGGCAACATTGCCACACTAATCTTGAAAACATTGACTCAAAAAGAAGCCCCGATATTCGGGGCTTTTTCATATCTGCTTTTACATATCGAACGACTGTCCACGTTCGTTAGTTTTGTTTAAATTCTGCGGTTCTATACCATACAGCTTTAGACCATCACCTAGAACGAGATCATCTACACGCTTTTCAAAACGAGTAAAGAAATCGTTCAGTCTTTGGAAGACTGGTGGTTCATCTAACAGTTTGGCCATGTTGTTTAATGTTTTACTTAGACTGTTCACAAGATTGAACTTTTGTTGACGGTCCAAAGACAAGCTGTTCGATGTATCTAAAAGGGTGGTGAGGCTTTCTTGAACCTTTAGATAGTTTTGATCATTGGTCACATTACTGACAATCAAATGCACTACTTTGTTTTTGATCTTCAATGTATCCAGATTCAATTGATCAAATGCAATGGTCCTATCAGTAAGATTTTCTCTAAATGTTTTGAGATTCTGCCACTCTGGATGTGCAGCCTCTAAATCAGATAAAACTTTCATGATTGACGCACGGTATTCGCTATCAGACGCACTAATCACAAAAAGTTCAGGATACGACCGCTTCTTAGAAACTTCTTCCTGAGCTTTATTGAGCTTATCTTCAGCGACAGCAATTGAACCCTCAACATCGGCAGTACTAATACCAGCTTCATGAATTAACTTTCTAGCTTTATACATTTCTGCTGAATGAAGCCAAAAAGCGGTAAAGATAGCTGACTTAGCGTAGCTTTGATGATCGATACCTTGCTGAAGATTTTGTTCGGGAATGGTCGAACGATCCACACTCTGCAATTTAACTGTATCTTTGTTGATGTCCTTGGATACATCAATATGTACTTTGGTATTTTGCATGCTATCCATACTTGGGTTTGTGCTACTGGTTGGTTCTTTGGCACCCATTTTCTCGAATTCAATATCACCGGCTTTAATCTTTTGATGGCCATCTGCAGTAGCGACAACTTTCAAAACATCATTTTGAACTTTGGTGACATCAATTTCAGAAAGGATCTCCATATAAGACTTAATGCCCTCAAGAGTCATGACGGGCGAAGATACGGGTGCCGTAGCGGTTGGAGTTGATTTATCATCAAATGCTTTATCAAATGACGGCGGTTGGTACTTTGGTTTTGCATAGGATTTCGTGCTACCTGTACCAGCTGGTCCATCATAGTTAGCTTTTGATAGATCTTGTTTACGCTTTTCAATATTTGCGTTGTAATTTTCAATATTTGCTTGGTTTTTAGCTCGTATGTTCTGCAATTCCAGATATTTTTCATCTGATTGTGCAATCACAATGCCGTAATTCGGTTGGTATTCTTTATTAGGGAACTTGGCTGCATAAGCTTCGCGTTGACGGTTGTAGCGGTTAATTGCATACGCAACTTCAGGGATCTTGTTGTCTATACGTTTGACGGCGTTATTTAGTTCTTTTGCCAACTCTGTAGCTAAACGTTCAACACCTAAATATTGACGAGCATCATCCCAATCAGAAACAGATAATTTATTTTGGAAAACTGGGGGTAGGGTGATACGTGTTTTTTCATGTTTGCTCACATCACCTAACACACCACTTAATGAAAAGTTGTGACAAGCTTCTTGTAAGCCAGGATTCAAACCAGACTCAAGCGTTTGGCCAGCATCGTTATCATAACCAACAAATATATTGGCTTTAGGATTGATGCTGCGGATAAGCTCAGCAACACTTGAGATATTGGATTTACTGTATGACGCTAAAACTTGTGTGTTTTCTGCAGTAAAACCCTCACCCAATAAACCAAGCTCTAATCCGGCATCCAACGCCTTACGTGCGCTGATCGCTGTTGCCCAACCCTCCTTGATCAAATAGTTCTTTGCATTCGGGTTAAAGACTTCATAGCCAACATCAGGATTTTTGCTAACAGGCAAGAATGCATCTTTCGTTTTGGCTTTATCAAAAAAGTACTTGCCCTTATGCAGTACTTCTTCAAGCTTGTTGGTTTCCTTGTTGCGCTTTTTTTGGCGATGGTGGGTGATACGCTGTAAATTGACGACTTTGTTATTAGTGTCAATTAACGGTGCAAGAATGACAGCTCTGCTTTTACGTAAATCAAAGCCTTTTTTCTTTTCGCCCTCAATCTCAGGTTCAAAGTTGATGAAATGCTTTTGATACGCTAATACATTCTCTACTGTTTCAACGAGAAGCTGTTGATTGGTAGCTGATTCAGGAAGTTCACGCTTTACTGCTTCAATGGCTTCATCACGGGTAAAGTTATCTTTACGCATGATTTTAGCGCCGTATGGCTCTAGGTTCTTTTCAACCATATACGGCATTTGTCGAATGTCGCGTTTAAAGGTCTGAATGCTTCCAGTTTTATTATTAAAAAATGAATCGTCAATAACTTTACCAGCACGTTGCCACTCAATACGGATAGCGATTTGTGCAGCTAAGAGCTCTTTTTCTTGTTGAAGTAGATGCTTCTTTTGAGCTTCTTCAAACTCACGTACACGGCGATCAACATCTTCTTTACTTGGTGGTTTGTAGTTAGGGTTTGAATCTCGTTGAGGCTTGATTACGTTCTTATAGTGGTCAGCAAAAGCAATTGAGATTTCAATGTCAGTTACACCAAAGCGGTGTCCTTTGAGCACTGGCCAGTATTCACCAGTATCACGGTTCATGTTTGGATAGATCCAATACATCCCTCGTGGTTTGACATTATTGCTACTTGATTTACTAGGGTTATCTGATTCGGTGAGGCAAGGCACTTTTTCATCAAATACGGTCACGAATTGATATTTACCAGATGACTTGAATACGAATCCGTAGTTTCGCTCCAGTTCTTCTTGGAAAAACTGAAACATCGTATTTAAATCACAATTATGTCGGGCGTTCGGTACTTTCTCAGCCATAACAATTCCAATTTCTAATATATATTCAGGTGCAATGTGCTACCCAGGTTGCATAGGACTATTAATCATATGCTTAAGAAAATTTATACTTTTAGTATATACCGATTCTAAAAACATTTCTGTTTAATCTTTAATATAAGCTATGTCTAATAAAGGTTTAAAGAAAAATTAAAAGTTTTAATTTATTATTTTAATAAAAAGGTCTAAGCCCTCAATGTTATAATTTACAGACATAAATAGGTTATGAATGACCACTTATTTAGGGTTAAATTACTTTTATTAATTTGAGGTTTATATGTCAAAACAGTTTTTTTCGGGTTCTGTTGTAATCAATGGCAACGCCAATGTATACAGTTCAGCTTCAAACAAACAAATCGTTGGAAGTGGAAAACGAGTGACTAAGCAAGTACCTGTAAGCCCATTTAACGAAATCTGTATGAATGGTCCAATGAGTCTGAAGTTTTTTGCTTCAAGTGATTCTAAAATGGAAATTACTGCAGACGATAATATTGTGGATCTTATTAGTGCTACTTTTCAGGGTGGTGTATTGGTTTTAGCTATTCAGGACAATGTGAGTTTTAGTACTCGTTCACCGTTAGAAGTATCGATCACTTACCCAACTTTAAAAGCTATTGATTTAAAAAGTTCAGGCAATATCCAGATCTTAAATCTAAATGAAGATAAATTTACCGCAAGTATTAGTGGATCTGGAAATATGGATTTAGACGGTACCATTGAACACTGTGTCTTATCTTTGAAAGGATCAGGCAATTTTGATGCGTTACCACTGAAAAGCACCAATTTAGAAGTGGCGCTATCTGGTTCAGGCAATATCTTTTGTACAGCTATCAATTCAGCTCAAGTACAGCTTTCAGGCTCAGGCAACGTTAAAGTTTATGGAAACCCAATCCATAAGACACAAAACCGAACTGGCTCAGGACAAATTAGTTTTAAATAGGTCGATAAACCTAGTTCAATGAAAGTTTAGAGAAAAATAAACCCCAAAAGTTTGCTACCTTTGGGGGGCTATGTTTGACATTCAAATTATCGAAATAAAAATATTATTAATGAAGTTTTCGGACCATTCAGGATCGTTCGATTTACTCAAAATATCTTTGAGCCAAACCTTTAATGTTTCAATTGGATAATCTGCATTTTTGTATAAGTTAATCACTGTGATAATCTGTTGATTCAGTGCTGTTGTTGAATCATTACGTGCGATCATTTCTACAAGTTTTGTGTAGGCCTGAAGGAGTTCTGGTTCTTCAGCTCCAGTGACTTTACGGGGTTGCTTGCTAATCTGGCCAAGAATCTCAATAAATTGTTCTTTGACCAGCTCAATCGGGTGGATCTGACTAAATCCCTGTTGAGTCAGTAAGGCATATGCGCGTAAAACCAAGCTAAACCAATTCTTTTTGGTCATGCTATCAGGATAGAGGCCTATATCATCCAACTGTTGTTTGATGCCAAAGAATAGGGCACTGATAGAGTAGTTCGGGTTAACCGTGCTTTGAATTGCAGTCGTCCACACGGCATTTTGCATTTTATGACGTATAACATCACGCGTGTAATCAACGCCGTATAAACATTTAAAATCGTTCCAGTCACTTAGATCTAGCTGTTCTTCAGTAAATTCAGGTCCAATCATGGCTGCGTTTACAGCTCGGCATGCTTCTGTTGCGTAATAGATACCGGGATTGCGCTTTATTTTGCTTTCTAATGCTGTTTTATGGTCATTATCATTGAAGATATAGAAGCGTGAAAACGGGAATTCGGCACGGAAATCACGTACTACATTCATGATGTTGCCAGCCACGTACACGACAATGACTGGAATAGAGTATTGAATTGATTCTGCAATTGCTTCACCAGTGGCGTAGCCCTCACAAAAGATTATCCGATCTTGGTTCCATGCATCCAATGGATCTTTAAATAAGATTTTGAAAGCGCCGTTTGCAAGTACACCACGTAATGTAAACTTATCTTCACCACGCTTGTTTTTATGTTCAGCGATGGTCTGAAGGAAAATGATTTGATTTTTGAGGTTTTGCCCCTCAACTAAAAGCTTGTTCTGACGTAGCGACTGTTGATCTAGATCTGGTTGCAGATCAATAATACGGTTCAGAATAATGGTGCTGTTCTTGTGTTGAGGGTAGTACTGGCTGACATAATCAATCAGCTCATTTTTAGTGAAGTTGCTTGGATTGTACAATCTAGCATGACTGAAGCTAATCTGCTTTTTCACATTGTAGTTGTGTGGACGGTTTGGTAAGGGTAGGCTTCTGGCCCATTCAAAACCCATATAGATTTGAGCCAATATCTCTTGGTCTTTTTTGTTCTTCTCAGCACTTTTGCATGAGCTTAAGAAGCGTTTAAGATCTTCTTCTTGCTGTTCCTTGGTATATACGGTATCACCAGGTTGCAGATCCATTTCTTGAATGTATTCATACAAGCTGTAAGTGAAGTTTGCACCGCCAGCATGAAACCAACCATAAGACATACGTGCGTTATCTAGATCTACAAGATACCAGGCCGTTTTTTTCTTATTTTTTGTGGCGTCATTGTGGTGATTGGTTCTGAGGTAAATACGTTTAGAGCTTCGTTCAAGCTGAAAGTCACTCTCACGATCAAATACAATGCCCTCATTTTCAAGATGCGATCTAAATATTTTAGATAGCGTACCAATATCGATACCATACTTGATCATGAGGGGGTTCATAAATAAAGAAACTCACTTATAAATATTTTATAACCAGAGGTTGAGCGACTACATATTTTGATGGGTTGTTGGTTTGCAACGTGATTTCATGAGCGTAATGCCATGCCTTAGTGATACGGTTTAGGATGACACTTTCAAGGTCGTCTTCTAAGAATTCGTAAAGATTAAATCGCACGTTGTTTAAGATCAGTTTTTTATAACCTTTCACAAGGGTATTTAAAAAATTCTGGGATTGGTCCATAAAGGCGTTAACGTCAGCATCATAACTTATTGTGTTATTCACGACTGCATTATAAAAGTACTGCTCAGAATCAATTTTAATAATATGCATCTGCTCTAAGAATGACTCTAAATAAGCTGGATGCATATTTTTACTTAAAAACTTACAGATCCGCTTATTCTTGTTGTCGTTAAAATAGATGTATTTAGAGGTTAGCTCAGCATTAATCACTGTGACATATTCGCCGTCCACACGAAACTTCACGGTATTATTGTTGGTGAACTGCAGCATTAATTCTGTGAAGATATAGCTATCTAACGTTTTTTCATGCTTAAACGTCTGCTTGTCCAAGAAATTACTGTTGTACTGAAGATCTGCAACATTGGCATAGCTTTGAACGAATTGAGCGATGTCATTGTGCATGTTTTGGGTGTCGAGATCCGATACTTCAGTTGAAACCGATTGAAAGGCACTATTTTTATAAAGATGCCCTAATAATTCTGTTTGATTGTGGTTTTTAGGTTTAACTTTCAATCCAACTGTAAAATCGTCTTGCTCATAATTCCCTTTAATTAGATTGCTTAAATAACTTTCAGCTTCTTGAAAAGATACGTTTCCAAGGTTGTCTAAAAATGATTTTAAGGAAGTGCCATCTAATCGTACTGCAACATGAGATATAAATGATGGATCGAACTCGAAACGCATAATACTTCATTGATTGAAATGGGTATTAAAAGTATATAACAGGTTTAAGGAAAAAAGAATGAAAACCTTTAAGTATTATTACCATAAAAGTAATTTTGAATTGATTTAATAAGTTTAGTTTCGGTTTCTTGAGTATATAAACTACCTGAAATTAGTTTTAAGCCAGTATCAGTTTTAAGCCAATGTAGTGTATTAAAATGGTCATTAGCGATATGGCTACTCTTGTGCATGCGCGACACAAAACCAGTGTTCAGACCAGTATCAAACAGGCGTGGACAACTTGGTGCGTGGACATGATAGAGGACTTCACGGCGTTGATTGCTAGAGGGTGATTTACCTACGCCACGGCGTACTGGCATACCTTTGTGCTTTCTATAACTATTGAGAAATGAATCAATCGTATCGTTATACGTGGGTTGCATCAGGTAGCCACGGTGATTGTAGATGTCAGTTTTAGGATGAATAGAAAAATTAAATAAGCTAAGCATTTTACCAAGTAAGATTAATAGCTCAGGACTACCTTTAAGGTTGGTACCAATCAAACTATCTTTAATGGTTTTAATAGTATCCGTGCGATACTCTAAAACCACATAGTCTCCCCAATTAGAGGTTAAGCTTAAAGGATCTTCATCAGATATGTTGGCTTCAGTATCTTCATAGCAAAACACGATGATCAGTACTTTAACGTTGTTTCCGTTAAACAAAACTTCGTTTTGATGCGCGAAAAAACCATATAAAGGTTTGTCGTTGTGTCCTAGACCTGGTGTATGAATAAAGTTGGTCCACTGAAAGTAGTAATTCAGCAAATGACCATCGACATAGCGACCGTTTTCATCATTCAATAGGGTGCGATATACATCATTTTCAAGCTTTAGCACGGGTTGGCTGTACCGCCAAGCGCTCAACGCTGCAGTCGTAAATGCAAAGTCATAAAAGTTAAACTCAGGGTTCATATTTTTATAGAACAATGCATAAGGCTGTAACACACTTTCCCATACCTGTAATGGGATAAAGATGTTGGAACCCCACTTAGGAATCTCCGCAAAATAACCAGTGCCATAGGTATGATTTACGTTATCCCAAAACAGGCGTTCTAGCTGTTTATAGTCTGGAATGTCTTCGCTTTTAACCAATGATGCTGTACATAATGCTAACTTTTTCTCCAGTGCCAATAATTGACTGACAGGAGGGTATAAGCGACCAGCTTTTTGCGTAAAAACTTCCGCATTCAACTTTGATATAACATCAGCAAAGATTGAATCTTTCACTATACTGGTCTTCCATAAAAGGTGTGTGAGGGTGGCTAATTAGTATAAGGCATTCTAACAAGTTGTATGTATTCTATAAGGCGTAAAACTCTAAAAAGTTGATAATATATATCAGTTTTTAAAGCATTCACATTTCATACATAATTCTAACCTTGCTCAAATATAACATCATATTGTTTGCGATTTCTAAACAACAGTTTAACTAATCTGCAATATATCAGGGTAGAGCTGAGTATAGGGCTTAATCATTACTTTTGTTCAGCATGAGATAATAGTTTGTGGAATTTCCGTGAATATGATTAAAAAAGCTTTAAAACTTATTAGAGATCGGTTATATTACGAATCAAGGGATATTACCCTATTTAATAAACTATTAGACTGAGATTGTTCTAATAGTTTTTTTTTGCCCTTTTTTTGACATTTCCTGTTTTTTCTTCTATAGCTTCTGCTATATTTCTCCATATTTTACTCTATTTTTCGTTATTTTGATTAATTTTTAATCAATGTTAAAAGCTTAAATAATCAGCAACTTAGCCATTTATACCCACTACTATCCACAAAAACCTGTGCATAAAAAAACCAAATATTAAATCCCAAAATGGAATTTCTTCAATTTTAAGCTATAATTATGCTCATAGTTTTAATCATTGTAGTGGACTTAGTTATGAGCCATGTAGACCAAATAGAAACGATTAAAATTACTAACCGCGAAATCGGAATATTGCCTAACAATGTGCCAGTAGTAGATCAGTTTTTGAATAACTACCGCACACATAAAGCATCAACGACTCATTCAGTGGCTAGTAATTCACCTTTAATGAACATTACCAATTCAATGCATGTGCATCGAGTAGAAGATTCCCCCTATACTCAACCTATTCGTAAACTTCATTAGAAATAAAAAAAGCAGCGATTTCGCTGCTTTTTTATTGCCTATTGCATTTCTTTAGTGCTGATCCATATAGCTTTGAGTGAGCTTCTTACGCTCGTAATTCTCTTTGAGCTGTATGCCAATACCAATAATTATTATAGGTAAAATGGCTAGGGCAAAAAGAATGCAGATCGAATCAAAAATTGGCCTGGGCATATGAGCGCATTATTGCGGATTCGCATTGGTTAATTCCTCCAGTGTTGGTGGTTTTGTGGCGACTGGTTCATTTGCTGGTGCTTCAGGTGACACTTCTGGTACTTCAGGTGATACTTCTGGTGTTGAATTTGGTTCTTGTTGTGGATCTAACTTGTCTTCATAAGACTCTTGTGGAAGGCTATTGCTTGCAACAAAGTTATCTAGAATATCCTGAGCCTTATATGCCTTATTGCATTCGTCATTTGAGGCGTACATTTCTTTTTGTACGCTATCGTCTAAATACTTTTCTCGGCCATCACTAACATCATCGCTGTAATAACCAGCTTTCTTAGCAGAATCTATATAAATGGAATAACAAATATTTAAAACATTACTACGCTCGTAATCATGTTTGTAATACCAGTCAATACTACGTTCCTTTGCATCAGTTTTCGTATCTTCAAGGTATTGATCTAAGCGTTTCTCTTGTGGCGTAGACGAACACCCGATGATTAACAATGAGGTGCTTAAAACTATAAGTTTTTTAATCATGGTTTTAGCTTAAAACAAACGATACCTTTATAGTACAACATTAATTCGTTAAATAATATTTTTGGAATTTTAATTTGTGACAGTTAAACAGTGCATTTTCAAACAATTAAGCCGTTTTTTCCCATAATTTTAGATAAATATTGTTGTCTTTTTTCGCGTAGATTATTGAAAACAGGAAGTAATTTAACCACTTGAAATGTTCATCCAACTAAAGATTAAGAAATAAGCCCTTAAAAGTGTTTGTTTATCAACCCTTAAACCTATTTAAACATTTTAAAATTGTATATACTTAAACCATTACTAGATTAACTTCAGTAATTATTACTAAAGAAAGTTAAAAATTGGATGAATTTTAATGAGTAGTTTGTTCATAGTAGAGTCACCCGGAAAGGTCGAAAAAATTCAACATATCTTGGATGACCTGTATCCGCACGAATTCGTTGTACGCGCTTCAGTTGGCCATGTATGTGATTTACCTAATCATGAGATCGGTTTTTCATATCCAGCCTTTGTTCCTAAATACGAAATATCTCAAAATAAAACACGCGTTGTTCAAGAATTAAGACAGGCTGCTAAAAATGCAGATACGGTTTTCCTCGCAACTGACTTGGACCGTGAAGGTGAAGCCATTGCATATCACTTAAAACGTATCCTGAACTTATCTGACGATCAGTATATTCGCGTCAAATATAACGCTATTGATAAAAGTACGATCGCTAATGCACTTCAAAATGGTGAAGAGCTGGATCAAGGTATGGTGGCATCTCAAGAAACACGCCGTTTCCTTGACCGTATGATTGGTTTTTACTTGTATGAGCCAATTTCAAATATTTTAAAAGGCAAATTTCCTGTTGGCCGTGTTCAATCTGCCGTACTCGTTGTGCTTGGTGATTTAGAAGATCTACTGAAAAACTTCAAATCACATGAACATTACAATCTTGAAGTAACTCTAAAACAAGGTTGGGCTGCGAAATGGGATTTTTCTAAGTGGCTTAATCCTGAAATGAAGGATGTGCACAATAACCAGTGGTTAGATAAAGCTTCAATTACCCGTCTACAAAACGTAATTGATAAAAAAGACTTAACCATTACCAGTGTTGAAACTAAGCCATCTTTCCGTAGTGCTCCAGCGCCGTTTATTACTGTTGATCTGCAAGCTGCAGCTGCAGCGCGTCTTGGTTTGGATCTAAAACAAACTATGGAAGCAGCGCAAAAGTTATATGAAGGTGGTTATATCACTTACCATCGTACTGATGCTGCTGTAATTTCGCCTGAGGGGATGCAAGCTCTAGAAGCTTTTGGTGAGAGAGAGGGCATTGCGATTATCGGCAATAAAGCCAAATCTCGCGATGGTGCTCAAGAAGCACATGAATGTATTCGTCCTAGTGACTTCTTTACCTTTGAAGCTGGTGAGGACCAAGTTCAAAAGGATCTATATCGTCTAATCTGGTTGCGTACTGTTGCATCGCAAATGGCTCCAGCTGAATACGAAGTTAAATCCGTTATAGGTGTCTATAAAGATGTCACTCTCAATGTAGATGGTGAAAGCATTACTAAAGATGCTGA
Organism: Acinetobacter sp. WCHA55; assembly: GCF_002165305.2. Classification (NCBI taxonomy): domain Bacteria; kingdom Pseudomonadati; phylum Pseudomonadota; class Gammaproteobacteria; order Moraxellales; family Moraxellaceae; genus Acinetobacter; species Acinetobacter sp. WCHA55. Next base: position 281,669 of record NZ_CP032285.1, read on the forward strand.
ATTCAAAGCTTCTAGCCGTATCTTAAAAGAAGATGGCTGGTTGGGCTTATTAAAGACCTACAGTATTGATGAAAATGCACTTGAATACGTGGACGGTGAAGAAGATTCAGAAAAAGAACCTGAACATACGCTACCTATAGATATTGAAGTCGGTCAAATCCACAATGTTATTGCTGGTAAAGTTATCGCGACCAAAACCAAACCACGTTCACGCTACACCGTACCATCATTGGTCAAATTACTTGAGAAAAAAGGAATTGGTCGTCCTAGTACTTACCAATCAATCTTTGAACGGTTAATCAAGCACGGCTATATCAAGCTTGTTAAAAAGAAAATTGAAGTTACACCGCATGGATTGAAGTTGATTCAAAACATTAGAGGTAAGTTTAGTTTTGCAGATCCGCTTTACACCAAAGAAATTGAAGAAACACTGGATCTAATCGCTACTGGTGATGCCGATTACAAACAAGAACTCCAAAAGTTCCATTTAGGGATTGAAAGTGAATTAGGACAGTTCTCAAAACATTGGCTTGATTCATTCCCTGTCTACAAATGTAATAACTGTGATGACGGACGCATGTTGCCGAAAATCGGTACCAATCGCGACAAAACAACATCGGTCTACTGGTCATGTAATTCATGCAAAAGTTCAGCGCCAAACAGAAATGTTGATGGTAAAGATGAACCGGGTAAGCCAACTGTACGTGAGCCAACTGCTCATTTATGTTTATGTGGCAAATCACTGACTCAGGTTACAACTGATAAATCTGTATTTTTTGAGTGCTCTCAACGTGCGTTCGTAGATGGCACCTGTAAAGAAACATACCGTTCTACAAATGACGAAAGCGGTAACTTGGTTCCTGATTTTGACGAATATCGCCGTAACCATACATACAAATGTCAGCTTGAAGGGTGTGGCGGTTGGTTGCGTGAGTTAAAAGGTATTTCAACTTCTTCAGGTAAGCCGTATCACTTCTTTTCTTGTGAAAAATCCAATCCAAACCTGAAAGGCAAAAAATGTAAGTCGGGTCCATTAGAGGTGTTCCCTGATGGTAGTCCTAACTACGAGCCAAGATTCCAAGTGACCAAAACAGAGTATCCATGTATCTGTAAAAAGCCTCTTGTACATACCAAGTACCGCAAAGAACCTGGTGTTTACGAAGAGCGATACAGTTGTGAAGCTGCATCATGTAAACGTTATTTCGACATATTGCCAGATGGATCACCAGATACCCAACTTACAAAATCTCGCACTGGCAACGAAGCCAAGTGTTTTGAGTGTGGCCAGACCATGATTCAGTCTGCATTTAATTTACGTGGTGAACGTAAGTATAAATGGGATTGCTTTAGCTGTGGTGCAAGTGGATACGACAACAACGGTGAGCCAGTTCAACGTGGCAAAAAGAAAGCCAAGTCTAAATCGACCTCTAGAAAAGCTAAATCAAGTAAATAATTGAATAGGTGAATAAATGAGTAATCACGAACCAGATGATATGGACAACATCGGGAAGGAAGCTGAAGAAGCGATCAAAATCCAACCCGATGATGAACATGTAAGTGAGCCTGAACAGCCAGCCAAGACAGCAAAGAAGGGCAAAAAAGTAAACATTGATGAAAACTTTTTTGCTAAGCATAAAAAGCTAATCTTGATTGGCGGTGGTGTTCTTTTCTTTTTGTTATTTGCTGTGGTTATTTTTGGCAATCAAAACATCGAAGTTGAACGTCCACAACAAAGCGATGTTGAACTTGAAGCTCGACTGCAGAGTGAAGTTGCAAGACGAGTAAAAGAAGAAAGTATGAAATTGGCTGCTCAGCGCAATAAAATTATCGACCGTATTAGTCGTAACTTTGACTGTAACGCACCACAAGTATTCTGTCATGCACAAGATACGTCAGAACCGTATTCAACTGTCGTTTCTAGTTTGCAGAACTTCCAATTTCAGCCAGATACGCCGTATGAAGTTTACATTGAAGTCTACCCCTTGAAAGTGGATGCCCAAAACCCACAAACAAGTCAGCGTAAAGGAAGTGTTTGTAGCCCGAACAACGTGCACCTTTTCTTATGCCAAAAAATCGTAATGAAAAATCCTGCGCTTATGGCCAATCAGATCCGCGAACTATATGCGCTACTAACGCCGTCTATGACTTATCGCTTGCAGATCAGCAGTCGTCCAATTACGCCAAGTGACATCGATCTGACATTGATTACTACCGAACTGGACAAAATGAATGCCGATTCTGCAACTGCTAGTGAACCTGAATTGGAGTGTGTACCGCCAGATCCTAAAAAAGATCCTGTTGCGTACAACTTATACGAAACAGGGGGCATGTCTTGTCAAGACATCATGAAGGACTTAGCTGCACGTAAGACAACTGCTCCAGCTGGTCAACCTGGTCAAGCTCAACAAAGTGGTGGTGAACAACCACAACATCCTGATGCATTTGGTACGCCAGTAGCAACACATTAAACATACTAATAAGAAACGGATTGATTTTGGTTAATCCGCTATTAATTGGCTTTTGGTTGAGAATACTAATTTAAGCATCTGTTTATCAAATAGATCTTAAAAAAATGAAACAATAAAATGCAGATTTATTCTGCATTTTTTAATTTTCACATTACAATAGTTTAAATTCGCAACTTTTAAGCAACCGGGTACGCTATGAACAACCCAACCAAAATTCAAGATCTGCAAGTGGCAGATTTGCCGTCCACGTTTAAGCTGAAGAAAAAACATAAAGAAGAAGTTTTTCTGAAGTACAAAGAGTTGAATGAGGCACTATTCAAAGTAGGGTACATTCCAGTGACGTTCTCAGACTTTGTGCATGCACTTATAGAAACTGGCGTAAAGGGATTTTCTGTCGAAGAATATGTCAATGCTCAATTAAACTCTTAATTTTAGAAGTCTAATTATTTTTTTGATGTCAAAAAAAAGTGGACCACATTCGTAATCCACTCCTTTATTTTTTTAACGATTAACTTTCTTTTTTGGTACCACACTGAGGGCAAAACAGCATATTGTCCTGAAGTGGTTCACCACATTTCACACAAAACATATTCTTTTTCGGTTTGATGATCACGGGTACTTGATCTGATAGATCCTGACCGTGTGTTTCAGGGTTATTCATCAATCCAAGATGTGTACCATGTGTTCTTGGTGAGCTTTTATTGATTGCGCTATTCATCTGGTTCATAGATGACATGCGGTTAATATCTGCTTCAGACGTTGGGGCAACCACAATGCTTTGGCTTTTGGCAAAGTCGGCTAAATGCTCTTTCAGTACAACAGCATCATCAGTACAAGCAGTCATGCTCAAGATCGCACGGTTTTGATATTTACCGAAGGTCGTTGTGCTAATTTCAGCGTACCAGACACGTAACGTCATGGTTTCAACATTGATGACTTCTTTTTGTGATTTCACGCTGTCGTCAAGGTAACGGCCAAAGTTTATTTGAGACAATTGATAGCTACCTTTAGCCTCAACCCATATTAGTTTTGATACAAAGTCAAAACGGCTCCATAGGTAATTACCGTGCTCAAAACAAAACTTCCCTAAGATCCACATCGATACACCAAAGAAACCATAAGTGAAGTCGCTAAAATCCAGATAGCTTCCGTTATATAGACCTTTGGCAAAAATAGTCATTAAAACGACTGAAGCAATAAAACTTAACAATCCAAAACTATTGAGGATGGCTAACCAGCGATACTTTTCTTCTTTGAAGCATGAGCTCAATGTCATATCACGAAGGGTATTGATTGGCACTGGTTGAGTTTCTTCTAAGATCTCACCCTCAAAAGCACCGTTTTTACTGCTAGAGTTGATAACTGGCAACTGGCGTGAATAGATTCTGTTAGGAATAGCACTTTCCCAATTCTTTTGTAGATGGCGTTCAAGTTCATCAAACAATTGCATTGGTTGGCAATTCATACTCAAACTATCCTGAACGACTCCAGCACTGGCTTGTGGTGGCTGTTTTACCATTTGAGCAACCACGGCCAAGAAGAATATCGCAATCGCAATCAGCGCTGCAATTAACGTAAAAATGGCTTTATCCATGCTTGGCAACCAAATAGGCGCAACTGCATGTTGGGTAAGGATAGGTACCAATACAGGTCCAAGAATGGCAACTAAAACCAAACCAATGACCTTAGATAAACCAATTTCTTGTGCACCTGTGTTCGGATTAGCCATAGGACGCAATAAAACAATCAAAATAATGGCGTTGTAAACAATCCCAAGCCAAGCACCTGTATTGGGTGATGCGCCCACATACGCGATTAGAGCACTCACTAAGGTAATCAGAAAAACAATCGCATTTTGAAATTGAGCTTCTGCAGCGTTACGGATGAATAATGGCGAAAAAATAAGATTAGGGAACAGTGAATATAGAATCCCGTTCACTGAGCCTTTTGGTTCTTCATAAATCAAAGCGCTTTGGCGTAGGATCTCTTTAATATCGGTTGCACCAGGATAAGCACCAGTTTCTTGAATGGATAACTCCTGTGCAAGTCCGGCTGGTTGATCACGACCAAAGTAGAACTTTAGGTTTGATAAGCCTGTGGTCAGCAGTAGAGCGCCATAACTGAACATTGCTAGACCAACTATAAGCGGTGGTAGTGCAACAAATACACCGTTACTGAATAGACCTTTTGCACTGAAAATTAAGCTTAGGCCAGCCAGCATAAAAACGATGGCACCGATCACTTTAAAAATGTTTTCTATTCGGTAGGGATTAGGGAATTCAAACCGCTTATCTTGCGAGTTATATTCATATGCCATTTTTAATACTCCTTAACGCATTTATCTAATTACGTTTTAATTGGTTAATTATAACTAAGTCGTGGGGTATAAAGTTTTTTTAGTTAAAATGAATCACTGTTTTAGTTAAGTTTTAATAAGGGAATTTAAAAAGTATTTTAAAGGCGCATTAAAAAAGGGGATAACGAATCCCCTTTAAAGAAGAGGTGGTCCCACTTGTTTGAACAACTAAAAGCGTATTTATAAGTGATATTCCGCTCTAGTTAAGCCACCTTGTTTTGTTGAGGTAGCTGATCATAGTAAAACTCATTTAGCCTTGCGAAGCAGTGCTTCTCATGTCTAGACTCGAATGAGGTCGTTTCAAATTATAAAACTCAAAATATGCACTTAATTGCTTTTTCGCATCTGTGACACTGCTATAAGCTTTGAGATACACCTCTTCATATTTAACGCTCCGCCATAATCGTTCAACCATCACATTATCTACCTATGAGCAGTATACTGCGCAAGTTTACCATCCATACTGATTTGAATGCCATTTGATTTCAATACATCAATAAATGCATCACTGGTGAACTGACTGCCTTGGTCTGTATTCAATATTTCAGGTGATCCATATTTTTCAATCGCTTCATTTAAAACCGAAATACAAAAATCCACCTCCATACTAATCGATACCCTATGCGCAAGTACCTTGCGGCTATGCCAATCAATCACAGCACATAAATAAACAAAGCCTTTTGCCATAGGGATATACGTTATATCCGTAGACCACACTTGATTACTGCGCTGAATAGCCAACCCTTTGAGCAGATATGGATATTTACGGTGAGCTTGATTAGCCTGGCTTAAATTTGGTTTGCAATATAACGCCTGAATACCCATTTTCTTCATTAAAGTACGTGTATGACGTCGTCCTATATGATGTCCTTGACGATTCAACAAATCACGCATCATACGACTGCCTGCAAAAGGATATTGCATATGTAATTCATCAATACATCGCATCAGCTTCAGATCTGATGCACTCACAGGTTTTGGGCGATAGTAATAACAACCACGGGAGACTTTCAGCAGCTTAGCTTGCTTAGATACTGAAATCTGAAGTGAGTCGTCGATTAACTTTTGTGGTTGAAGCGGCCCAGTTTCTTCAACACACCTTCTAAAAAATCAATTTCTAATGCCTGCTCACCGATTTTTGCATGTAGTTTTTTTAGATCGATGGGTGGTTCTGTTGGAGCTTTTGATTGATCGAAAGCTTGCGAGGAAGCTGAGATCAATTGATTTTTCCAGTCAATAATTTGGTTTTGATGAACATCAAACTCAGCACTCAATTCAGCAAGTGTTTTTTCTGCTTTAATCGCAGCAAGTGCTACCTTAGCTTTAAAATCATTTGAATGATTTCTTCTTGGTCTACGTGCCATAAAATACTCCATATATTGATGTTTATAACATCATTTGAGGAGCAGAATATCACTTATAGGAGTTGTTCAAATTTACGGATCCATCTCTAGATGTACCAAGCTTATGTGCTGTTATTTGTTTTGATCTGCTTGTTTTTGAGCATCTGCAGCTGCAGCGTTCAGCATAGAAGACATATCATTTTGCTCGTCCTCTTTTGGTGGATTTTGTTCTGCAGTTTTTTGATGTGCATCAAAATCGTGGCCCTCAACTTTTGAAGGTTTTTCATTATCGACATAAGTTTCACGCGCTGCTTGTAAGTCTGCAGATGGATCTACTTTGTCAATTTGTTCATCTGGTTGAATAGGTTTTGATTGAGATGTTGATTCTTCTTTTTTACTACAACCAACTAAAACCAAACCTACAGATAATAAGCCAGTTAATAATAGAGTTTTGAATGACATTTAATCGCCTCCAGCGAAACATAAGCAAAGGTATAGTCACATATACTTATAATGTATATACCAAAATTTAACTAAAACTAGTCCGTTGTATAACGTGACCTTTATAAAAACGGTTTAAGTATATACCAATTGCAAATTTTCTTGTTATGGGCTGAAAGCTAATAGACTAGGGTATCGCTTAAGGACACTATATAGTGGCAAAAAAAAACCACCTTTTACGGTGGTTTCACTAGTTTTAAAGATTAAATCTCTTTAAGGTCTAGATTTTGTTCGCAATAACTACGTACTGCTTCTTTATCTGTAGGATCAAAACCCTTTTCAGTCATTTCTTCACGTAACCATTTGATTACTTGACCGCGACCAGCCCAACGTAAGCTGTTGTTCTCACGGTGAACCCATTCATGCGTAAGCTTACGTTTTTGACGTCTTACAGGCTCAACTTTTGTGGTTTCAATGTGGTTGTTTTTTAGATATTCGCTAAGTGTATGGATGTCCACAACACCATCGGCAGTAATTTTTTCTGAAATGATTGCATTAATGGCACTAACAGCATCGTGAAAAGCTTGGTTTTCTTTAACGACTAGTTGTTGTTGAAGTTCTTCAATATAAGTCTGAAGTTCAACAGGTGACATTTGAGCAACATTTTCTGGTTTTGATACATTTAACATGTCATTAGTTCCAGTATTGCGAGTTAAGTTGTTCATGATTAAACCTTTAGAAATATATTTGAAAATTAATTCAAAATATCTCTTACGACAAAACCATTTTTACACAATTACATTATTAAAATCAATTAGAGTTAATCGTATTTATACCTAAATATACCTTGAAATGGTTTTTCTTATAACTTTTATGTCGGGAATTTCCTTAAACCTAATGACAGGAATGCCAGCACTCTTCAAAAGCTCGTCACGCCTTTTATCTTTATCCTGGGTATATTTATGATAATGCCCATCAAGCTCAATAGATAATATAGGATTGTAGTCTTCATCAACGATCAAATAATCCACGTAAAGCCTAGAAAACTGATTTCGGATACTTATGTTTTGCGTGGTCATAAAAGCACTCATGCTTACTTGCACCAAAATGTTGCGTGATGGAATGACCTGTTCTAGTGCATCAAGCATTATAATCTCGTCTTTTGTAAGGACTTTTTTAGATACAAGCTCCTGATTCTTTTGAGGCTTACGATAGCCTTTTGGTGAATTCTTTTTGGCTTTAGTTTTAGGTTTGCGAAATACGCCACATAAAGCAAAAATGAACTTAAACACTATATAAAACAATAATGAATAAATTAAGAATTTTAACAATAAGGAATTTAAAATCGTTTCCATAAACCTAATACATAACAAATTTTAAAGGGTGCTTAAACTTCTTAAACATATTAGATAGTTTTAACGGTGATTGATACGAATTAACTAAAAATGTTTAAGGACTATTAGTGATGCAATGTTAAAAATAGTATAATCTTGTAAAGACAGCTTAGAACCAGTTTTAAAAGTAAAACTGGTTCTCACAAATAACACCGACTATTTCACTGGAAAAGTTTAAAATGGTATTTAATAAACGTACTTTAGCTTTACTGATTGGTACAATCTCGCTATCAGCACACATCTATGCCAACAACACAACCGTTAAAGTCACTCAAACTCCAATTGTATCATCTTCACCAATTCCCTTAGTTAAAGCTAATGCAATTGAACAATACTATATCAACGTTAAACATCGCTTTAACGGTGCGGAATTTGAACAACCGCCTCGTAAAATTAAGAGCATTAAACTTAACTTGAATGTTATTAATAACGGGGAAGTGGTTTTAACGGCGCACGAAGCTGATAAATCCAAGCTGGAAGACTATTTACAGCAAAACCCTAAAAACTCGGAACTATTGGCTAGTTACGTTGCTCGTATGATCAATTACAACCACGGCTATACGGTTCCAGAAAACAAGGGTAAATACAGCAAGTATGCAAGTACGACTGTATATGAAGCTCTTCTTGATGAATTGAACTATAACTTCGCAACTACGCCAGTAGTATCAGTAGATAGCTATGCAAGCCAACAACAGCTTGAAGCTGTTTATCTATACATCCTTTCTCGTTTAGATCCACAAGAAAAAGCGGTGTTTTGGCAATTTGTGAACACATACAAAGTAGGGGATAAGATTGAGATCCCTGAAGGTACTGTTATAGCAGATGTCTTGAACACTTATAAAATCCAATTGAATTTTAAAGCGCCTTAATCACTAAACAGGTAAGGAATATTTAGGAACAAACTATATTATTTTTTAAAGTTATTTTTTACCTGTTCCTATATGTATTCGCCTTTTTATGTTTCCTCATGGTATAGGGTGTTTTTATTAAGCTGGTGATGTATGTTGCAGCGCTATTTGGCGTCAATACAGCTTCTATGGGTGCTTTATTCATTATTTTGGGGGTCCATTACAGCATCAGCAATAGTTGGATCATGAAATTGCTCAAACCATAAATTTCGGAACTTGACTTTTAATCAACCAATATATTGCTCGAAAATTAGAAGCATTGGGTTGATGTGATTATTTCGGATTTGTTATTAGAAATTAATTGAAAGCAGTATTTTTTTAACTTTAGGTGGAATGAAAAGGTGATTTTTTCAAGTATATTCACTGGTCTTTTTATGACGGTGGGTTTCACAGCGTTAATTTATAACTACGTGTTGATGGGTGGTAATTCTGGTTTGTTCTTTTTGGTTTGGGGTGGTGCTTTCTCTCTAGCAGGATTGTATTTCCATTACCACGGAACAATTGGGCAAATTGGGTGGCAGAGACAGCGCTTTGTTCGTAACACGCAAACACTTGAATGGTATAAGACTGAATACCCTCAATGTGTTGTGACTACAAATATCGTGAAATGTTGTTTTTGCGAAAGTACATCAATTCGCAGATATGCCTTAAAAAACAATACTTACAAAATTCGCAACTCTTGTGCTAAATGCGGTGAAGTTTTGTTTTATACGGATGAGGATTAATAATGACTATTCATGCGTATTATGGTGATATTAGCCACCTGAAAAATGAACAAAAAATGTTTGATGACTTATTAACCCAATTGAAGCTTCATTGGGGTAATAGTGAAGATTGGATTTATTTGTTCTATAACACAATGTGGTCAGGTCAGGAAATTGATGTTATTGCTTTCACCAAGGAAGCAATCGTTGTTATTGACCTAAAAAACTATTCCGGCAATCTAGTTGGGTCGGAAAATGGGGAATGGCTGATTAATGGTGAGCTTGAGGTTCAGGGTGGTTCTCAGATTAATCCATTTGTTCAGATTCGGAAGAACAGATTTGCTGTTTTAGAGTGGTTCAAAAGTGCTGAATTGTTTACCGACCAAAACTTAGGTTTTATTAGTGGTTGCATCATCCTGAATGAGTTATCTAGTACGCAAATGGATTTGTCTCATTCGGTAAGAAAGTGGTTTTATGTTACCGATATTGCTAATTCAGTGGATACTTTGTCTAGGCTCCATACCAAGGGGATTAGTCTTGCTAGTGATGATATTTTATACCTAGTAAACAAGTTAAAACTTAAAGAATATTCTTGGGATCAGGGTGTTGCTCCTAGAGTGCGTAATCTTATTCAGTCAGATGATCGTGATACTCCAAGTGATAATAGTCGTGATCAAAGTTCCGCTCCGATCAAATACACATTACATGATCAAATGGAAAAGAAATTCAAAGGTGTTTTAGCACCGTACCTATTTTTCTATGGAACGGTCATCATCTGTTTAGCTTTTGCTTTTCATATTGCAAATGGTATGAAAGTTGGAGGGATTTTTTACTTATTTGGTTTGTTCTTTGGTCGCTAAAAATATCATCTAGATAGATGTTATTCAGGTTGGGATTCCGTAATTATTAAACCTTTTTCTTTTTGCATTAAAAAAGCCTACATTGTAGGCTTTTAGATTTCATAGATCTGTATTACTGAATTAAGTCGTCAACGGCTTCACCAAGGTAGGTTGGATCGTATTGCTTATACAAATAGTTTTCCAGAATTGGTAAATCTGGTGCTAAAACCATTCGCGTAATTTTAGGACGATCTTCTTCAAGGTTAAGCTTCACATGTACGGCGAAGAAATCAATGTTGTTCGTGATGAAGTCATATTCTTTACGACCAGTACTTTTGAGTTGATCAACCATACGCGAAAAGTAGTGGTTATTCGTAATAGAGCAATTCAAGAACTCTAACGCATCTTTTTCAGTAACATTAATTTCAATAATGTTATTAAGGAAGGCCAGCTCTGGTTTAATTAAGTTGCCGTTACGGTCTGCAGTTAGACATTTTGTAGAAAAGGTACCAATACCAGCCATACGACCATCATATTTCACAAAACCGTGCTCTTCAGATGCAACTAAGTTTGACGCATGAACGTATAGAGTAGGGTGGTGCTTTGTATTCCACTCTAAATCAATAACGTCAGTTTCATTTTCTGCATAGTGAGATTGTAAAAGAGATCTATTGAGGTTGGTATAGAGGACTTGATCAAGCTCTAATACTTTACGGCGATATAGCTCAGCGAAGGCAATACCGTACTGAGACAAGATATTACATGTTGTATTGAAGCTATTGCAGTAAATCGCACGGTTATCGTTACCGCCGTCACGATCCTCACTGACTACAATTACATGGTTCCCTAAAACACCATTGATTTTATAAACCACAATTGAGCCTAATGCGAAGTTTTGGGTAAGTAGTTCTTCACCCTCAAATCGTACTGCCGTGCAGTTTTTAATATTTTCTGCGCTTAAAGGATAATTACCCGGTGTGATGGACCACAATGTTGATACTGGTACAAATAGAGGCTCAATAGCACTACTTAAGTCAACTCGACCAATCGTGATGATGCTTGTGCCGTTAAAACTATCGCCCTTGTGTTCTGCAACGGCTGATGTTCCGATCGTACCTGGTATTTGTGCGTTCTCTGAAGCGCTATTATTTGGTACAACTGATTCTGTCATGAAACAACTCACTAAAAGTTTTATCTTTGTTTAAAAATACCACATGATAAATAGTATTAAAACTTATACTAGTATTATAAGATGATCTTTAAGATTCATAAAGGTATATTTATGCTAAACCATAAAACCCAAGTTTGTTTTTTTAATAACCTAATTGGACGTTTTTATAAAAACCATTTGATCATAGATGTTAAAACTTTAAACCTAGATTTTTTTTTAGATGTTATTGAATTCCCGACATCAATTGAAGGGTTCAAAAAAGCACCTAAAGTATCAAAAATTAAAATACCTTTTACGCAACTTGCTCAGGATCTTCAGCCACAAAATTACCTAGATTTAGTCCAATCTGATGCCAAAAATCTGTATCTGCAGATTGGGCAAGAAAGACGTTATATTCACGGCGAACAAATTAATTTTTCATATGCTACATCGGTGTTTCAGCAGATCGGTGATGATGAAGTGCTCCAGCTTGAGGCTTTGAACTATGCACTGAAGCTCCAAAGCATTACTAATGGTATTCAGCAGCATACAACAGCGATTGAGACATATATCGAGCTAAAGCCTTTACGATATGCGTTTAGCTTAGATACGTTCATAAGTGCAACTGCAGATCTAGATCAACCTTTCGATACTCGTGAAGCGCTTTCTGGCCATATCGTTAACCATTGGGAAAAATGGGTTAAAGCAAACAATATCACCAGTGAAAGTTCTTATGATGCGGTGCTATTAAATGCCGATAAATTAATACTGATTCGAGTCGGTATTCACTCATTCTCAGTGAAGATTACAGACCTTGAAGTGGCTGACGGCATTATCTATTCTTCTCTTTGTGATTTAGAGCTCTTACAAGTGCTTCTACCAACGTTCTTTGATGGTATGCCTTGCCGTATTACTGCATATGCCGATATGAACATTCAATTTGCTGTATCGCAATATAAGACTTGGCTATCAAGTCAAAACCTGAAGAAGATCCAGTACGTTCGCAAACAAGGTATTGAGAAGTACTTGCGTAAAAAATTAGAAGATGAAAGTGACTTAATCGGTAACGCGCAACTAGCCAAAACCCTAATGAATACCAGCTATACAGAACAAACAGTCTCATTTTTTTCTGACGCTTGGGGATTATCGTACGCAAACCATTTTGAGAAGAAAATTCGTCATGCTTTTGATCTGGTCATACAGGCTTTGGATCATGAAGGGATCTCATTAGAGCAGCTGCAGTTCATCAATAGCCTAACAAAAGGGGCAATTGAGAATGCTATTAACGAGATGCTGAACAAGACTGGTTCGCCGTTAAACGTGGTACCAACACTCACTCAAGAATTACTGTTAATTTGTGATGAATTCAATGCCAAAAAACTCAACATATCAAGTGAGCTCTTGGATGCAATCACTCAGTTTGCAGAACAATATGCAGTATCACCACTGTTGGCCATTAAGCGTGATAGCGCCGTGTATTTGCTGTATGAACCATTAGATGCCGATAATCGGTTAATTGATTATGAGTGGTTTTCTACTGCGGTATATACCAAAAATCAGTTTGTGTCTGAAGCAGATGAACAACATAAAACAAATGTAGCGGATCTTCTTAAATCGGTTGAAGTGCTGCATGTATTCAAGCCGAATATCCTGTCGTGGACCAATGGCAAGGTATTTGAAACGCCAGAAGAAAAGAAAAATGCTTTTATGTTATGTCTCACACCTGAAGCAATTGAAAATCAAATAGAATTCTTACGCACGAAGAACGCAATACCAGGATATTTTAAAAACCTGATTACATCCTTAGGTGGTTTAAATTCAGTGGCAACGGAACAAGATAAATACGGTGTATTTTTGATTGAGTCGATCGCTAAAAATTTGACTGGTTTTGCATATCAAGGACAACTCTTTCCTATCAATCAAAATGCCCAAATTGACTTAGATCAATGCTCAAATTTAACGCTTAATTCTAAACTACTACCAAAAAACTACCTGACCTTTAAAAGACTAATGAGATTAAGCGATAGTTTAACGAATGGCGTTAAATAGGTTTAAGGAATATTATTATTTTTACTTTAAGTTTAAATAGTGGTTTTTTAAATGCACAAAAATAAAGTATTATAGTTTCAAACTTAAAACCCTTTTTAAAGTTATATAGAGAATACTGAATGAAACTATTAAAAACTGCGATGGTGGGTATCCTTGGTACTGTATTAGCGCATACAGCTTTCGCATTTGAGGATGAAACTATCCCAACACCGAACTTTAAGGAAGCGTATGTAGGACTTTTAACGCCATCTAAAAGCTTTAATGTTGTTGCTGGTGGTCTTAGACCTGAGATTAGCGAATACAAACTGTCTGATAGCTATTTTGAAAACAATTCAAATCAGCGTTATAAAGCGACAGCTCACCTTTACCAGCAAATGAATACTCAGCAACGTGCGATGTATATATTGCTTCAACATACAGCGTACTTAAACGATATTTTCTATCCTCAACGTAATCCGCTGACCAATCCGAACGTATCTGACGAACAATTAAATGTAGAGCCGGTACTTAAAAAGCTCCAGTCATTCCGTACTGATAATGGCCTGGTTGAAAAAGTTGTAGACCGTGAAACGATGCTCCAAGCATTAAAAGCACATTATGACTATTACATGCGTGACCAATTCACCGTGCGTTTTTATGGCAAAAACCAAAATACCTTTACCTATGGCATTGATAACTTTTCAGGTTTAAAAATTCGTTCGGTAGAAGGGAATATTCGCATTGTCGATCGCAAAACAGGTACATTGTTGGGTGATTCAATGATTAAGTTAAACCACTGGATTCCATCTAACCGTGCCAAAGAGCGCCGTACTATTGATTTGCCGTCTACCATGCCTGAGTGGAAGGACGTAGACATTAAAGATCTTGCAATCAAATTCCAACCAACTGCAATCACTACCATGCAGGGTAAACGCATTGATATTAATAAGATCTATGCGTACAACACTGAAAAATTCAATTTCTAATGCATAAAGCGGTCTATCTCGACCGCTATTTTTTTTGCTTATGTACAATTATTAACCGTAGCCTAAGCAAAAGTTATAAGTTACTTTTCCCACGAATCAAATTAAGGTTGAACCTATGAAAAAAGCTCTCCTATCAATTGCCACTGTAATCATGGTCGGGGGATGCTCAGAAGTGCCGAATGATATGTCACATATCGATGTTTTTTCTTCCGACCGCTACCTATCAACTGCACATCAATTTAATAAGCTTGTTGATGATACGTTTAAGTATCCGTATTCTAAAATACCGTTTTTTCTAGTGACGAAAGGGTGGGGTGTTAGTGGTCCAAAAGAGCCAGTATCGCAAATTGTGTATAGTTGCTTAACTTCTAATGAAGTGGAATTAGTGACAAAAATTAAGCCACTCATGCCCGAAGTGACCTACATCAAAACACCTGAAAACCAGGTGAAAAATTGCATCATTAAACATTCAAATGACTCAATTAATGCTGATGCGCTGAATGACCTTAAAGCGTTCCCTTTATTCCAAAAATATGCAGACAATCCATTTTTACGTAAGACCGTGGATGCTGCGAAAGCAGATGGCAAAATCTCAGTAAAAGAATATATGGATATTGTGCAGATTGTCATAAAATTAAGTGGAGCTGACAAACAGGTTCAGCTAGAGAAAACTATTCAAGAGCTTTAGGTATTCATATGTCGGAAAATCTATCCATGCATAGCATGTCGAATGAGGAATTGATTCAAGAATGGCTTGATAGCCTGAAGCTTGAAAATAAGTCCGACATGACGATTAATGAATACAAAAAGAGCTTACTTTTGATGTTAGAAATGCCTTTTTTTAAAGGTAAACATCTATTGGAACTAGACCGCGATTACATCACATCATTTCGGTTGCATCGAATCGATGTTGATATTGTTTCTGCAAGAACACTCAACAAAAATTTATCAGCTTTAAAAAACTTCCTGAACTATTGTCTGCGTAAGGAATATATACCTGAAAACTTCTTTTCTGACATTCGGGTTAAGTTCAAAAACCAAAGCTTACCGCGCCCGATCGCCGTGAATACGTTGAATGAGATACTTGATAACAAGACGCCATTAAATCCGAAATACAATAATCAAAAGTTAAGAGATCTAGCAGCTGCAGAAATTGCTTATTCTGGCGGTTTACGTATCTCTGAATTACATGCCATCAAACTAAGTGATATCAACCTCAGTGCTATGCAACTAAAGGTATTGGGTAAAGGAAATAATGAACGGATTGTTTTTTTAGGAAAAAAATCACTAGAGGCTATTTCTACTTGGCTTTTAGTTCGTAATCGTTGGATTTCAAAAGCTGGAGTAGAAGACTGCGGATATTTATTCATTGCACCATCTGGCAAACATATTGCGAAAAACCATTTAGGTGCATGCATTACAGCTCTGTTAAAGGCGCATGGTTCTGGAAATATTGGTAGTACTCATGCTTTGAGACATAGTTTTGCATCGCACTTGTATAACAAAACAAAAAATATTCGCGCCGTTCAGGAAATGCTAGGTCATAAATCACTATCTTCGACACAAGTATATATTCTTGTAGATCACGAAACGTTGATTAGTTCTTATAAAGATGCACATCCACGCGCTAGAGCGAACCAAGATTAATAATTTATTCGCTTCTTGTACTTCTAAAGATATATCGTAAACGATCGAAATAATTAACTTTTGATGGTGCCCGTAATGGCTAAGACTTTTGAACAAGTAAAAAAAGAATTTTTCAATACAAGGGTCATCACAAACAATCGACTACCTAAGCGTGGTGAAAGCCACAAAATTGCTGTGAAACTTGGTTTAATAGACCAAAAACAATCAACATATGTTAAAAAACAGAAACTTTCATATGTTGGCTTATCTGTAATTGAGTGTTTTGAAGAAGCTGGTTTAGATGATGTCTATATCAATGAAAAAATTGAAGAGTTTTCAGAGCTAAAAAACTATACTTCATTACATAAGGCATTAAGAATACTTGATGACGGCCACATGGCCCGTTTAGCAAAAAAATTAGAGGTTTCAGTCGATATGCTCAATGCGACATTGGCTGTGCTGAATAAAATATAAAAAACGGATTGAACCAACCCATGAATGCAAATGAGCTTTATGAAAAGTTACAGCAAATTGGTAAGCCACTGGTCCACGTAGAAAGCCTCGTATCTACAATGCAGTTGGAAATCCCTGTTGAGGAGATTGAAAAACACATTGAACTTTTCGGGGTTAATTTTTTACTGGTAGAAGTTGTTCGATATACCTTTGACGGTTTTCTATCTCCAGAGTACCAACACTATATAGACGAATTCATTGCAGAAAATGAACTGGATGAAGATGTCATTTTGAATATCAGAAATAAAACATCATCAGATATAGGCCTGGTTAATGTTGGCTTTAATCTAAATGGTTGCATCCTTGGCTTAACCCATACGGATGAATGGATGGAACATTTATTCCACTTGGTTAAGTTCATTACTGACAGTGAAAAACGCGAGAAAAGTAGGAACTTTTTGTCTGAACAAGACAAAATCAAGGAACAAAAAGTTTTAGAAAAACAAGCCAAAGAAAAAGAAAGGGAAGTGATGATTCAACAGGTAGAGGATCTCACCAATACCGATGATTTTAAATTATGCAAAACGAAGGGTGAAATATTGTTGTTTTGGGAAAAGAACATTCCTGACCTATACAAAACTCTATCCAGAACTTTTATGGAAACAATGTCTAAGAAATATATCTCTATATTGCGTGGCTCATGAAGTGATACGATATGAGGAAGAACAACGAGTAGTGCATAAATCAGCGTTCTTGAACAACGCAAACAACAATAAAAATTAGTACTCAGCATTCACCAAAGTTTTGTATTGAGAATATTTCGTCAAATTTACTGTGTCACGTACTTGGCCATATTGAATACTGCCTAGATCTGAGTAGGTAAGGTTTTTCTTTTTGAGATACTGCAACCAATAATTCATAGTTATTTCTTTGATTGAGTTCAATTGCTGAAGCGATATTTTTGTCTTGGCTCACTTGAGAAGTAATGCTTTGGATCTCCTTTCTATCTGAAGCAGATACATCCAATGTAGTTAAATAAAATCCGATCGATAGAAATATTGTGGCGGTTAAAGTGAATAGGGATGCACCAGTAAGATAAACGGCGCGTAGAGTTCTATACTTTGTATAAACCACAACTGAAGATATGCAGATTGCCAAACATAGCGCAAGAATAACGGCATGTTGGTCTAGATAATCTGAGAAAAGCATTGTAAAGCCTGAAGTACAAAAACATGTTATATCACTTAGCTACCAAGCCATTTGTAGTATTTGAGACTTATCGTATATATGAAATATAAATAGCAAACCTTTGGTATATACTGAATCGGTTTAAAGTGCTGAAACAATAGGCTTTAGAAATAAAATACTAGTCAAAATGTGAATAATCAGGGGGTACACATGGGGCAAGCTAAGCAAAGAGGTACAGCTCAAGAACGTGCTGAAAGTGCAATTCAAAGTACGATTGATGCAACCTTGGCAAAGATTAAGACCGTACTTGATAGATACTATCAAGACATGCCGAATAACTTCTCGCAAGCTGAAAATTACTTTACTGGATATGTCGCTGCATTTGATATTAAAGATGGGATGGAACTTGAAGGTAAAGAGTCTGAATGGGCTTATGATGGTTTACCTACGCCTACCGCTTTACTCAAACTCGTTGAAACTGAGTTAAACGAAGTGATACGTGAAGATAAAGAGTTTTTGGATGACTTTGATCCTGAAATGTATATTGAAGAACTAGGCGAAAACTTGATGTTCTTCCGCTATATAGGTGCTTCTAGTTTCGATACGCCAGATGATGTTTTGCATAATATTCAAACAGTGTCATTTTGGGCGCCACACTTGGTCATGATTAATGGCGTATGGCATAACACTTATGATGCTGGTGCGGTCAATGATGATGGTGAAACGGTCGGCATAAGATTCTAATTCTAGAGGGGTGCATATTGATTACTGCAGCATGCACCTTATTGGTTTAAACATTGCTGTATCGACTGAGCAATATTTTCAGATATTTTCCAGATTACTTTCTGATTAGATAAGCGATTTGCTTCTTCAGGATTGGCAATCACGCCGATCTCAATTAAAACCGCCGGCTTTTGTGATTTCTTCAGGACCACTAGATTGTCATATTGATATACGCCATTTGAGGTCAAAAGCTTTTTGTTTTCACCTGGTATATTAATGCCATGGTAAGTAGAAGGGCTTTCACCAATTGATTTTAGGTTCTGGCCAATGAGATTGGCGCATTTCAAACTTTTTCCGTATTCTGGATTTTTCTTTGATACAAAAATTGAAAAACCTTTGAGTTGATTCTTGTACTTGGTCAGCTCAGTAGGTATTGAGTCGTGGTGCACCGAAATAAAAAGATTAGCATTAGGGTATCTGGTCGCACGTTGAACCAGTGAGACTTTATCTTCATTCACTGAAGATCTGAGCACTTGGACATGACGCGATTTAAGAAAGTATTCAATAGAATTGACCATGCTAAGGTTGTAAGTGTATTCAGGATAGCCGTTAGCTGCAGTAGATCCAGCTTGTTTTGGTGAATGGCCAACATCAAGTACTACTGAATTTTCAGCAAAGATAGATTGTGTAATGATTGACATTGCTAATATCGATATACATTTTAGCTTTAGCACAATTAAAACCCTTTAAGCTATTATTATGGTTTTAAGTATATTTAATTTAAAAAAAATTAAAAGGTTTAAAAGGTTTTGTTAAAATGGTTTTAAGATGGTTTTAAGATGGTTTTAAGATGGTTTTAAGATGGTTTTAAGATGGTTTTAAAGTACTTATCATGAGAGCTCTAAATACAATTTTGGATATAAAATTTATACATCGACTGTTCACTCAGTTTGTAGAACATCACCCACGACCATTGAGTGTTCACTTCCTGAAAGGCACCTATATAGATGAATTAGAGGGTTATAAGTCTAAATGGCTCGTTCGTTCTATTCAGCGTCTTATTAAAAATTGGGTCCAATTGGGGATGATAGAGGATCTAGGGCGTTCTACTTGTCGCTCATCTAAATATTATAGATTAAGTAAGTATGGTGAGCTGTTCCTTAAAATATATAGAACGAATGCTAATGTTAACTTTTATGACAATCCTAAGTTTAAGATATTAAAAAAAGATATTTCATATCGTTATTTTACCTTTACATATTTTGCAGTTTGCCAAAACAAATCCTTTAAATTGTCAGATCTGCAAAAACTTGGTGACTGCCTGAATTACCACATTCACGGACGTTCTTGGCAGCGTAATATTAATTTGTTCATTGAAGCTGGAATTATTTCATGTGAACGTCAATGTCCATCAGAAAGTTATAATTATCATGTAATCAAAGCATCCATCCATGCATTTGTGAAATCAGAACCCATTGAACGCATTGAGTTTGAAAAAAACTTGCTGAACTTAGGTATCGTGAACAATTATGAAAAATATATAGACTACAATAATTTGCTGTTTCACGTTTTGTTTAGCAAATGGATTAACAGTCCAGTTGACTTTGGATATTTTGTCGATCAAAACTTTTACGGTGCCAGCTAAGCTCACTCAAAACATCTACGGTGTAATACACCGTAAAAAGAATTGCACCTGGTACTTGCCACTAAAAAATGACAGTGAATGACATTTTGAGAGAAAAAATTGTGGGGTAGTGCCTTTTCTACTCCTTTGAGAATTTTAATTATGACAATTCCGATACACCTAACAATAACTTCATATTTTTCTTTCTTGAACTAAGATTCAATAACTTAACTAATTTCTATTTCAATCATAAAATATGATATGTTGACCTTAAGAATAATTCATAAACTTTACTATGTTTGCTTTAAAAACAATTCATTTAGAAAAGAAAGTCTCAAACGAAAATCAAATTATTCTTTTATTTGATTTAGATTCATTCTGTCCATGTATGTACCCTATGCTGTACACCATGAAATTTCTTAGATTTCAAAGTATCTCTACGCAGCATGCAGATTTAATCGCAATAAAATTTTGGTATGAATTTTGGTTTGAAAAGTTTGCCACGTCCTTTTGTGAGTCGTTCTATTCGACATCCTATAATTTTGAGATCATTCAATGTGAAATTGATAATTTCATTGTTTACTTAGAAAATAATAAAAAACTTGAAAGTAATCTTATACGGCTAAGCAATTCAGAACATATTAATTACACAACAATTGGTCATAGAGTTAGATCCTTCTTAAAGTTTTACAACTTCTTGATTAATGAATACTTAAGCATGCAATCACAGCCACAACTTACGTTGAAGGAAATTCAAAAAATTAAAGAAAACTTGAATAAATATATGACAATAAAGAAAAAAATTATAAATAATTTTTCAAAAGCCAATAAGACAATTAAAAGTGAGATAAATCATAATTTTAAGAGCATGAATCAGGAAATGATTAAAGGATTGTATTCAGTCATTTCACCAAGTAACTCTAATAAATACAATGAATTAAATCCTTTTAGATCTAAAAATGTACAACTCAGAAACTTTCTGATCATACATCTCATGCTCAACTATGGTCTTAGAATTGGTGAGCTTATGCTACTAACAACCAACTCTATTAAAAAATCAATTCAGAATCATAGTTTTAGTTTAATTATTACAAATACAGATGATGAGTTCGATGATCGATCAAAAAAGAGGTGGTCCCACATGTTTGAACAACTAAAAGCTTATTTATAAGTGATACTCTGCTCTAGTTAAGCTACCTTATTTTGTTGTGGTAGCTGGTCATAGTAAAACTCATCTGGAGTCATTTTGTCCAGACTCGAATGAGGTCGTTTCAAATTATAAAATTCAAAATATGCGTTTAATTGCTTCTTCGCATCCAAAACATTGCTGTAGGCTTTGAGATACACCTCTTCATATTTAACGCTCCGCCATAATCGTTCAACCATCACATTATCAACCCATCGACCTTTACCATCCATACTGATTTGAATGCCATTTGATTTCAATACATCAATAAATGCATCACTGGTAAACTGACTGCCTTGGTCTGTATTAAATATTTCAGGTCGACCATATTTTTCAATAGCTTCATTTAATGTTTCTATGCAAAATGTAACCTCCATACTAATCGATACTCTATGCGCAAGTACCTTGCGGCTATGCCAATCAATCACAGCACATAAATAAACAAAGCCTTTTGCCATAGGGATATACGTTATATCCGTAGACCACACTTGATTACTGCGCTGAATAGCCAATCCTTTGAGCAGATATGGATATTTGCGGTGAGCTTGATTAGCCTGGCTTAAATTTGGTTTGCAATATAACGCATTAATGCCCATTTTCTTCATTAAAGTACGTGTATGACGTCGTCCTATATGATGTCCTTGACGATTCAACAAATCACGCATCATACGGCTACCTGCAAAAGGGTATTGCATATGTAACTCATCCATACACCGCATCAGCTTCAGATCTGATGCACTCACAGGTTTTGGGCGATAGTAATAACAACCACGGGAGACTTTCAGCAGCTGAGCTTGCTTAGATACTGAAATCTGAAGTGAGTCATCGATTAACTTTTGTGGTTGAAGCGGCCCAGTTTCTTCAACACACCTTCTAAAAAATCAATTTCTAATGCCTGCTCACCGATTTTTGCATGTAGTTTTTTTAGATCGATGGGTGGTTCTGTTGGAGCTTTTGATTGATCGAAAGCTTGCGAGGAAGCTGAAATCAGTTGATTTTTCCAGTCGATAATTTGGTTTTGATGAACATCAAATTCAGCACTCAATTCAGCAAGTGTTTTTTCTGCTTTAATCGCAGCAAGTGCTACCTTAGCTTTAAAATCATTTGAATGATTTCTTCTTGGTCTACGTGCCATAAAATACTCCATATATTGATGTTTATAACATCATTTGGGGAGCAAAATATCACTTATAGGTGTTGTTCAAATTTCCTGATCCACCTCTGATTACAGGAAGTCATATTTTTAGACCTAAATCACTATCCTCTATCTTTCAGCAAGAAAAGAACATCTACTTGGTTTCGTTCCCTATCCAAGATTCAGATGGTGAAACGAGTGATCATGCACCTGATGAACGTGCAAAACCACAGTCAAGCCATGACAACCCCGATCTACAGTTTGATGTTGAAACTGCCGATTGGTACGCCTACAGTGAAAACTATGGCACAAGTGAAGAAAAACGCTTTGTTAAGTTTGTTGCAACTCAAATTGACGAGCTTAAATCACGCTAAGAGATGGATCCGTAAATTTGAACAACTCCTATAAGTGATATTCTGCTCCTCAAATGATGTTATAAACATCAATATATGGAGTATTTTATGGCACGTAGACCAAGAAGAAATCATTCAAATGATTTTAAAGCTAAGGTAGCACTTGCTGCGATTAAAGCAGAAAAAACACTTGCTGAATTGAGTGCTGAGTTTGATGTTCATCAAAACCAAATTATTGACTGGAAAAATCAATTGATCTCAGCTTCCTCGCAAGCTTTCGATCAATCAAAAGCTCCAACAGAACCACCCATCGATCTAAAAAAACTACATGCAAAAATCGGTGAGCAGGCATTAGAAATTGATTTTTTAGAAGGTGTGTTGAAGAAACTGGGCCGCTTCAACCACAAAAGTTAATCGACGACTCACTTCAGATTTCAGTATCTAAGCAAGCTAAGCTGCTGAAAGTCTCCCGTGGTTGTTATTACTATCGCCCAAAACCTGTGAGTGCATCAGATCTGAAGCTGATGCGATGTATTGATGAATTACATATGCAATATCCTTTTGCAGGCAGTCGTATGATGCGTGATTTGTTGAATCGTCAAGGACATCATATAGGACGACGTCATACACGTACTTTAATGAAGAAAATGGGTATTCAGGCGTTATATTGCAAACCAAATTTAAGCCAGGCTAATCAAGCTCACCGTAAATATCCATATCTGCTCAAAGGGTTGGCTATTCAGCGCAGTAATCAAGTGTGGTCTACGGATATAACGTATATCCCTATGGCAAAAGGCTTTGTTTATTTATGTGCTGTGATTGATTGGCATAGCCGCAAGGTACTTGCGCATAGGGTATCGATTAGTATGGAGGTGGATTTTTGTATTTCGGCTTTAAATGAAGCGATTGAAAAATATGGTCGACCTGAAATATTTAATACAGACCAAGGCAGCCAGTTTACCAGTGATGCATTTATTGATGTATTGAAATCAAATGGCATTCAAATCAGTATGGATGGTAAAGGTCGATGGGTAGATAATGTGATGGTTGAACGATTATGGCGGAGCGTTAAATATGAAGAGGTGTATCTCAAAGCTTATAGCAGTGTCACAGATGCGAAAAAGCAATTAAGTGCATATTTTGAGTTTTATAATTTGAAACGACCTCATTCGAGTCTAGACAAAATGACACCAAATGAGTTTTACTATGATCAGCTACCCCAACAAAACAAGGTGGCTTAACTAGAGCGGAATATCACTTATAAATACGCTTTTAGTTGTTCAAACAAGTGGGACCACCTCTCTACAAGGGTGCAGAGATTTACCTGATACGGAATGAACTCGATTATTGGTTGTTTAGCCCTAAAGATGGTCGTAGATTCAGCCCTGACTACATGCTGATCATTAATGATGCTGAAAATAGTGAAATGTACTATCAATGCTTAATTGAGCCTAAAGGTGGTCATTTGCTTGAAAAGGATACTTGGAAAGAGGAAGTATTGATTAGTTTGGATGATGAAAGCCAAATTGTTTTTGATGCAGATCAAGATGATTCACAAAACTATGTTGAGTTCTTAAATGAAGTTAAAGAGCATGGTTATAAGGAAGTTAAATGTTTAGGCTTCAAATTCTACAATACCGAACCACGATCTGAATCAGATTTTGCTATTGATTTTCACAATAGGATGCCGAGTTAATCTAGGTTTCTCACTGTAACCTGCTGATTATTATCTTTTTGTGAAGTTGCTACATAATATTGTTTTTATTGCTTAAAATTATATTCCGATGCTTGGTCAAAACTGCAAGTATGCAGTCTTGACCAGGCATCTAGGGGTCGTCTCAGAATTCGGAAAATAAAGCACGCTAAGGCGTAGTCACCCCGTGACTCCCCCGCGCCGATGCAGCGAGCTTCGTTCCGTCTTGCAGTGACGCAATCAGCGGGCAGGAAACGTTCCCTTTCCGCGCATGGCAGGCGCACATCAGTTCAGACAGCACGGCCTCCATGCGTGCCAAGTCGGCCATCTTCTCGCGCACATCCTTGAGCTTGTGCTCGGCCAGACCGCTGGCTTCCTCGCAATGGGTGCCATCCTCCAGCCGCAGTAGCTCGGCGATTTCGTCCAGGCTAAAGCCCAGCCGCTGGGCCGATTTCACGAACCGCACTCGTGTTACATCCGCCTCGCCATAGCGGCGAATGCTGCCATAGGGCTTGTCTGGCTCCGGCAGCAGGCCCTTGCGCTGGTAGAACCGGATGGTCTCCACATTGACCCCGGCCGCCTTGGCAAAAACGCCAATGGTCAGATTCTCAAAATTAATTTGCATATCGCTTGACTCCGTACATAACTACGGAAGTAAGCTTAAGCTATCCAAACCAAATTTGAAAGGACAAGCGTATGTCTGAACCACAAAACGGGCGCGGCGCGCTCTTCGCCGGTGGGCTGGCCGCCATTCTTGCGTCGGCCTGCTGCCTGGGGCCGCTGGTTTTGATCGCCTTGGGGTTCAGCGGGGCATGGATCGGCAACCTGACGGTATTGGAGCCGTATCGGCCGATCTTCATCGGCGCGGCGCTGGTTGCACTGTTCTTTGCCTGGCGGCGCATCGTCCGACCGACCGCAGCCTGCAAGCCGGGCGAGGTGTGCGCGATTCCGCAAGTGCGCACCACCTACAAGCTCATTTTCTGGTTCGTCGCCGTGTTGGTCTTGGTCGCGCTTGGTTTTCCCTACGTCATGCCATTTTTCTACTAATCAGGAGTTCATCATGAAAAAGCTGTTTGCCTCCCTCGCTCTCGCCGCTTTCGTTGCCCCCGTGTTCGCCGCCACTCAGACCGTCACGCTGTCCGTGCCTGGCATGACCTGCGCCTCTTGCCCGATCACTGTCAAGCACGCGCTTTCCAAGGTTGAGGGCGTGAGCAAGACCGACGTAAGTTTCGACAAGCGCCAGGCCGTCGTCACCTTCGACGATGCCAAGACCAACGTCCAGAAGTTGACCAAGGCGACCGAGGACGCGGGCTATCCGTCCAGCCTCAAACGCTGATCCGTTAACCGAACTCGGGAGCGACACATGGGACTCATCACGCGCATCGCTGGCAAAACCGGCGCGCTCGGCAGCGTCGTTTCCGCGATGGGCTGCGCCGCCTGTTTTCCTGCCATCGCCAGCTTTGGCGCGGCCATCGGACTGGGCTTCTTGAGCCAGTACGAGGGGCTATTCATTGGCATCCTGCTGCCGATGTTCGCCGGCATCGCGTTACTCGCCAATGCTATCGCTTGGCTCAATCATCGACAGTGGCGACGCACGGCGCTCGGCACGATAGGCCCGATCTTGGTGCTGGCAGCGGTGTTTTTAATGCGGGCTTACGGCTGGCAGAGCGGTGGACTGCTCTATGTCGGCCTGGCCTTGATGGTTGGGGTATCGGTCTGGGATTTCATCTCGCCAGCACATCGCCGCTGCGGGCCGGACAGCTGTGAATTGCCAGAACAACGTGGCTGACGGCAACAGCCGTAGCCACCACAGAAAAGGAAAAATACATGACCCATCTAAAAATCACCGGCATGACCTGCGACTCGTGCGCGGCGCACGTCAAGGAAGCGCTGGAAAAAGTACCCGGCGTCCAATCTGCCATAGTGTCCTATGCCAAGGGCGCGGCCCAGCTCGCCCTTGATCCAGGCACAGCGCCGGACGCACTGACCGCCGCCGTGGCTGGCCTGGGCTACAAAGCGATGCTCGCCGATGCCCCGCCGGCCGACAAGGGCAGCGGCGGCGAGCGCCCGTTGCAAGTCGCCGTGATCGGCAGCGGTGGAGCCGCGATGGCGGCAGCACTGAAGGCCGTCGAGCAAGGCGCGCAGGTCACGCTGATTGAGCGCGGCACCATCGGCGGCACCTGCGTCAACGTCGGTTGTGTGCCGTCCAAGATCATGATCCGCGCCGCCCACATCGCCCATCTGCGCCGGGAAAGCCCATTCGACGGCGGCATGCCACCCACACCGCCGACGATCTTGCGCGAGCGGCTGCTGGCCCAGCAGCAGGCCCGTGTCGAAGAACTCCGTCATGCCAAGTACGAAGGCATCCTGGACGGCAATTCAGCCATCACCGTTCTGCACGGTGAAGCGCGTTTCAAGGACGACCAGAGCCTTATCGTTAGTTTGAACGAGGGTGGTGAGCGCGTCGTGATGTTCGACCGCTGCCTGGTCGCCACGGGTGCCAGTCCGGCCATGCCGCCGATTCCGGGCCTGAAAGAGTCACCCTACTGGACTTCGACCGAGGCCTTGGTCAGCGACACCATTCCCGAACGCCTGGCCGTCATCGGCTCGTCGGTGGTGGCGCTGGAACTGGCGCAAGCCTTCGCCCGGCTGGGTAGCCAGGTCACGATCCTTGCGCGCAGCACGCTGTTCTTCCGCGAAGACCCTGCCATCGGCGAGGCCGTCACAGCCGCCTTCCGTGCCGAAGGAATCAAGGTACTGGAACATACGCAAGCCAGCCAAGTCGCCCATGTGGACGGCGAATTCGTGCTGACCACTGGACAGGGCGAAGTGCGCGCCGACAAGCTGCTGGTCGCCACCGGCCGGACACCGAACACGCGCAGCCTGGCATTGGAAGCGGCGGGGGTAGCCGTCAATGCGCAGGGGGCCATCGTCATCGACAAGGGCATGCGCACCAGTAGCCCGAACATCTACGCGGCCGGCGACTGCACCGACCAGCCGCAGTTCGTCTATGTGGCGGCAGCGGCCGGCACTCGTGCGGCCATTAACATGACCGGCGGCGACGCCGCCATCAATCTGACCGCGATGCCGGCCGTGGTGTTCACCGACCCGCAAGTGGCGACCGTGGGCTACAGCGAGGCGGAAGCGCACCACGATGGCATCGAAACCGACAGCCGCACGCTGACGCTCGACAACGTGCCGCGTGCGCTTGCCAACTTCGACACACGCGGCTTCATCAAGCTGGTCATTGAGGAAGGTAGCGGACGGCTCATCGGCGTGCAGGCGGTTGCCCCGGAAGCGGGCGAACTGATCCAGACGGCTGTTCTCGCCATTCGCAACCGCATGACGGTGCAGGAACTGGCCGACCAGTTGTTCCCTTACCTGACGATGGTCGAGGGGTTGAAGCTCGCGGCGCAGACCTTCAGCAAGGACGTGAAGCAGCTTTCCTGCTGCGCCGGGTAATCGGAATCAAATCACCAAACCCCAAGGAGCCAAACAACTATGGAAACATCAACCTTCGTCAAAGAAATCGCGGAGCGTTTCTCGGTTATCAACCGACTACATCCCACTGAACTCTTGCTTCCGCTTCTTCGCGAGATTGCCAAGGGAAGTCCCGTCTCGCGGAAAACGCTCGCGACCGTGCTCGACTGGCCGGCCGACAGAGTCGCGGCAGCACTCGATCAGGTCCCCAGCACCGAGTATGACGACGACGGCAATATTGTCGGCTATGGCCTTACGCTGCGCGAAACCCCGCATACCTTTGAGATTGACGGCCAACGTCTCTACACGTGGTGCGCCCTAGACGTATTAATATTCCCGGCTTTGCTCGGCAGGAGCGCGTACGTCTCCTCGCGCTGCCCTACAACGGGTGAAGAGGTATCGCTTACGGTGGCGCCAGATGGGCTGCACCGGCTCGAACCGGCGAGCGCAGTTGTGTCACTGGTGCGACCAAATGCGTCATCCGACATTCGCTGCTCCTTCTGCTGCCACGTCCACTTTTTTGCCAGCGCCGCTGCCGCTGACGATTGGGTCGCGCAGCATGAGGGTGCCGAAGTTGTGGGCGTCGAAGAGGCCTTTCGCCTTGGGCAAGAGCTTGCTCGACAGCTGTCATCGCCTAGCGGGACGTAACTGTCCTGTGCTGCGCAGGGTGAGGAAAAGGAGGTGTTCAGTGAGCGCTTATACAGTTTCCCGCTTAGCACATGACGCGGGCGTGAGTGTGCATATCGTGCGCGACTACCTGCTGCGTGGATTGCTGCGGCCGGTGGCGTGCACCCCAGGCGGCTACGGCCTGTTCAACGATGCCGCCTTGCAACGGCTACGCTTCGTGCGGGCCGCCTTCGAAGCGGGCATCGGCCTGGATGTGCTGGCGCGGCTGTGCCGGGCGCTGGATGCTGCGGACGGTGACGGTGCGTCTGCGCAGCTTGCCGTGTTGCGGCAACTCGTCGAGCGTCGGCGCGAGGCCCTGGCCAGCCTCGAAATGCAACTGGCCGCCATGCCAACCGAACCGGCACAGCACGCGGAGAGTCTGCCATGAACAGCCCAGAGCACTTGCCGTCTGAGACGCACAAACCGATCACCGGCTACTTGTGGGGCGCGCTGGCCGTGCTCACCTGTCCCTGCCATTTGCCGATTCTCGCCATTGTGCTAGCCGGCACGACGGCCGGCGCGTTCATCGGGGAGCACTGGGGTATTGCAGCCCTCACGCTGACCGGCTTGTTTGTCCTGTCTGTGACGCGGCTGCTGCGGGCCTTCAAGGGAAGATCATGACCGCTTCCCAGCCAGCCGAGAGTGGGCAGCTTTGAGCTTCGCTACCAATCTGGAGGAGTACCACCATGAACGCAAACGCCCCGAACACTGCCAGTTGCACCACCTGCTGCGTATGCTGCAAAGAAATTCCGCTCGATGCCGCCTTCACCCCGGAAGGCGCGGAATACGTCGAACATTTCTGCGGGCTGGATTGCTATGAACGCTTCCAGGCACGCGCCAAGGCCGCGACAGAATCTGACATTGCGCCTGTCCCTGGCGGTTCGCAGCCGTCAGATTGAGGCATTCTTCAAATTAACATAGGGACTGGCTTTGTTGCATAAAGGTTTGAAAGATAGAGCGATCCTAATTGAGCCAAATTCAAGTGACAACTTGGGTGTGAGGGCGCCCCAATTCTGTGAATTTGTTCAAGACGGCTACGCGTGCATGAATCTCATTCACCTGACTAGGAAAACTCCTTGCTGTTAATTTATCGCCTAATAATTTGATGCAATGCATCTTGGTTTCCACCAAACTTCGACGATGATAACCAGACCACTTTTTCCAAAGTGACCTTCCTAGCAGTTTGACTGTTTTCAATAACTCATTTCGTTCTATAGACCTGACTTGCTGATCTTTCCAAGGCTTTGCATTCTTCCTGGGTGGAATGACCGCATGTGCATCACGATTTAAAATGACTTGTCGGCAGTGCTTTGTGTCATAAGCACCATCTGTATAGACTGAATCAATTCGTTCATCCAAGGGAACTTGAGAAAGTAAATCTTCGAGCACTTGTGAATCGCTGACATTATTTGTCGTGAGTTGTACTGCACGTATTTGAAGGGTTTCAGCTTCTATAGCAATATGGAGCTTACGCCATTGGCGACGATATTCAGATCCATGTTTCTTGCATTTCCATTCACCTTCACCTAGAAACTTCAAGCCAGTAGAGTCCACGAGTAGATGCAGACCATCTCTACTTTTTTGGTAGCTAATTGTAATATCTGAATAGCCACTGATTTTGTAGGCACCTTTCAGTCCATCTAGTGACTAATTAATTTGTTTTAAATACCGATAGACAGCCTGTCTACTGATACCAAACGCTTTTGCCAGATCAACTTTTGATGAATACTTCCCTTCTTTCCAGGCTTGCAGTAATGCTTTAGCTTGATCTGGATTCAATTTATGGACACGACCTTTATATTTGCCCTGAGCTGCTGCGATCTTAATCCCTTCTTTCTGACGTTCTAAGATAATTTCCCGCTCGAATTGAGCAAAAGCACCCATCAGTTGCAGCATCAAATTATCCATCGGCGTGGATTGGGCAGTAAAAGTAATATTCTCTTTTACAAACTGGATGGCGATCCCTCTTTTGACCAGTTTATCTACTTCAGTGACCAAATCTTTTAGACTTCGTGCAAAACGATCCATGGAATGTACAATCACCCTATCCCCTTCCCGGACATAGTTCAACATTTCTTGAAATTTCGGTCGGTCGGTATTTTTAGGCACTGTTGCAAATAGAGATTTGAGTCGATGATGTTCCCTTTAAAAAGTGCTTAGAGACCGAAAACCCTGTTGATTAGACACACTTCACCCTGAGGCTGACCATAATAAAATGACGATGCTTGTCCTTTACGTAGTGCACGCATGACTTCAATACCTTTAATTGTGGCATAAGCAGTCTTCATAGATTTGAATCCTAATGTGGCCCTGATGATTCGCTTTAACTTACCATGATCACATTCAATGACATTATTTTTATACTTAATCTGCCTGTGCTCAATATCTACTGGACATTTTCCTTCTCGCTTTAATCGTGATAAAGCATGGCCATAGGTCGCTGCTTTATCTGTATTGATGACCCGTGGAATTTGCCATTTTTTCACCGTATTGAAGATCTTTCCTAGAAAACTATAGGCTGATTTACTGTTCCGTCTAGCGGAAAGGTAAAAGTCAATCGTATGACCCCGTTGATCAACTGCACGATACAGGTAAGTCCATCGCCCCTTCACTTTGATATAAGTCTCATCCATATGCCATGAATGTAAATCTGTAGGATTACGCCAATACCAGCGTAACCGTTTTTCCATTTCTGGAGCATAACGCTGAACCCAACGATAAATTGTACTGTGATCCACATTTATGCCTCGTTCAGCGAGCATTTCTTGAAGTTCACGATAGCTGATGCCATATTTACAATACCAACGAACAGCCCAAAGAATGATTTCACCTTGAAAGTGCCGACCGTGGAAGGGATTCATCTGCTGTATCTCGAAATAAATAAGATATTTAGCTTATCATGTCAGCCTATTTGCAACAGTGCCTCTCTAATTAGTAATATTGTAGTTTCAAGCTTGAGTACAACAGGTATTTTTTTGATAATAGATGTAGAAAAGTAGTGGAATTTTAAAGTTTTTAAACAATAGAAATTTAATAACATGAATTGATTATGGATTTACCAACTCTTAAATTTTTTAACTGATATTATTGTTATATAAGATATTTTGGTTCTTTAAGATTAATTACTAATAATTGTTAAAAAATTATCGATTTAAGGTTGTTAGGGTGCTTTATGGCTAGACCTCTAAGAAAGGTTAATAGGGAAGGTGTTTTATACACTCGGCGTAGTATTGTTGAATGTGAGATTGATGAACTAGAAAAAATCAGTCATGAGGAGATTGTTGCCAGAAGTATTATTTGGCCAAAATCAATTGAGGGTTTTATATCAAGTGAAACATTGCTCTATTTTATTCGAAATACTGATAATTCTTGGCTTCGTGAAAAGTTACTCCTAGCTCTCTTAGAAAGAATACATCGTAATCTTCCTAAACCTCATAGCCTAGATGGAAGAACTTCTTCCTTAAGTAATATGGAAATCCGCGATAAAGTTCGTGATGATTTTATCGATTTACTATTAGTGGATCAGGATAGTTATGAGGAGCGTCTTGATTATTTTGAAGTCAACTTTAACAGCGCATTAGCTAAAGACCGAGTTGATGCACAAAATAAAATTCAAAATAAAGATAATCTCACTCAAGGATTATATGGTGAAGATGAAAATATCTTACCAGAGGTTGAAAATGCGTTAGAACCCTATGATCCTTTTGATGCAAATGAACTTGACAAAGAATATTACCGACGAAGTCTACATGAGGCGATTAATGTTTTATCACCACTTCAGCAACGTATTGTCGTAATGTGGTGTCACGATATACCCATTATTTCGAAAGATCCCAATGAAATGACAATCACTAAAACGTTGAAGAAGTCAGATAAAACTATTCGCACGCACCGTGATTTTGCGCTTGCAATATTGCGTAAACAACTAGAAAATAAGGAGAAATTTTAATGAGAGATCAAAATATTTCTCGTGAGGATGTACTGAGAGACTTCTCAGTAGAATTTGATTCTAGTAAAGATATCTTACTAAAGTATCTCATAGAGTTTCCTGAATATTCTAATGAATTAGTCGATCTGTCACTCGAGCTGTCTCGTGAAATTGATGACTGTGTACCACTTACCCCAGATGATGAAATAAGTATTGAGTCTGCTTTGGATCGATTTCGTAGGGGGCTTACCCAGCAATCGGAACAAATAGATATACCTCCACAGCGTTTCTCAAATGCAGCAAAGTTATTAAATCTTCCCAAACAAGTTTTAATGGCTTTTGGAGTAAGAAGAGTTGAACTGTCATCTGTTCCATTACATTTTATTAATAGGCTTGCGATAGTTCTACAGGTAACGACTGCTCAGTTGAAGGCCTTTCTTGCACTACCACCACAAGCACAACATAGCCGAAGTTATAAATCTAATGTAAAACCAACTGCGCCAAGCAAGGTATCTTTCGAAAAGATTCTTCATGATGCACTTATTCCAGAAGAACGAATTCAAGAGATAATAAATAGAGACGAATGATATGGATGCTATCGAGATCGCTCGCCAGCGCGCTGACAAACTACATCATGAGGCTGTAGGCAGAGGGCTAGATCCTTGGAACTCTTATGCTTTTGCTGTTGCTGAAGCTGCGTTTCGAGATATTGACGTAGAGAAGTGTTTACAATGTTCCGATGAATTAAATGGCGCACGGGCGTTCTTTGATAGCACATATAGATTAATTACACATGAGGATTTTGGTTCATCTTTTGAACAGGCATTTCTTGTAGCGCATGAAATTGGTCATGTTGAGCTAGGAGATGATACACAAGATGAATATGTTATTAGTATTGACCCTAGCCGTACAGCAGAATCTGAACTATCAGGAATAAGTCGCGTTGTGGATTATAACCATCGACAACGACGTGAAGTTCAGATGGATCTTTTCGCCCGAGAATTCTTGCTTCCGCGTTCAGTTGTTAAAAAAATGCATCTTGAATGCCATATGACTTGTAGTGATATCGCTAGTAAGCTCGGAGCACCTTTTGAGGTTGTTGCACAGCAAATGCTTGATGCAATGCTGTTGCCTATGGTTGAAAATAAACCACAAGAAATTGATCCAGAGATGCCTCTCAATGAAAAGCAGAATGATGCAGTAAATCATAGAGGTTCTGCTTTTTTACTTCAGGCTGGTCCAGGTACAGGTAAGACTCGAACTCTCATAGCAAGAGTTGAAAGTTTGCTGAATGAAGAGGTTGATCCTCGACGGATATTGTTATTAACCTTCTCGAATAAAGCAGCTGCGGAAATATCAGAACGTATCGCACGAAAGCAGCCCCATGAGGCAGCGGCTCTTTGGATAGGGACTTTTCATGGGTTTGGCCTTGATCTGCTTCGTCGATTTCATGATTTATGTGATTTACCAGCGGAACCCCGCTTAATGGATCGTTCAGAGGCTGTAGAACTTCTGGAAGAGGAGTTCTTACGTCTTAATTTAAATCATTATCGTGATTTGTACGATCCTTCTCAAAATATTGTCGATATTTTGAATGCTATTTCCCGGGCAAAGGATGAGGTGATAGATGCATTACAGTACCGAATTCTTGCAGAGAATATGCTAGCAAAGGCCAGTAGTGCAGAAGAACGTGAAACTGCTGAACGAGCATTAGAAGTTGCTGTAGTATACGAAGCTTATGAAAAGATAAAGAAACAAGAAAATTGTTTAGATTTTGGTGATTTAGTGATGCTACCAGTACAACTGCTGGAGGCTAATGCAGAGTTACGTCAACAGTTGCAGCATGATTATCTGCATGTATTGGTGGATGAATATCAGGATGTTAATAGGAGCAGTATCAGGTTATTAAAGGCTCTCAAACCATATGGTGATAATCTTTGGGTCGTTGGTGATGCAAAGCAGTCAATTTATCGGTTTCGTGGAGCCTCGTCATTTAATATATCGCGTTTTTGCGTGGATGATTTTCCCGGGAGTGTAGGTCAATCACTGAAAATTAATTACCGCTCTGCTTCAGAGATCGTGACATCATTTTCAAGCTTTGCATCAGATATGAAAACAGGCGGTACACACAGTGCTCTTACTGCAAATCGCCCTGCATCAGGTTTTCTTCCGGAAATACGAACAGTAGAAAGTGGTGACCTGGTAAGTTCCGCTTTAGCTGAATCAATTAATAAAATGTGTGATCTTGGTTTTAAGTATCGAGATCAAGCAGTTTTGTGTCGGGGAAATGACAAGCTCTCAGAATTAGGGCGGGATCTGGAACGATTGGGAATTCCGGTATTATTTCTGGGTAGCTTATTTGAGCGACCAGAAATTAAAGACCTTATAGCATTGGTCTCTATTTTGACAGATAAACGCGCTTCCGGATTGATTCGTATTGCATGTTGTACAGAATTTAAGATGCCAATGGAAGATGTCACTCAAATTCTAGAGCATCTACGCACAAGCGAAAGAGAACTTTGTGACTGCGACATATCATTGTTAGCTTTATCCCCAGAGGGATTATCTTCACTTGAAAAATTAAAAAATGTACTACAGGGTTTTAGTAATCACTCACACCCTTGGAATGTTTTAGCGACTGTGCTTTTCGATCGCACACGAATGATAGCTGAAATTGCAACATCAGAGTCTGTTGGAGGGAAAGCTGAAGGAATTGCTATTTGGCAGTTTATGAATTTTGCTCGGCAACAACTTAAAGGTAGTGCCTTTCCCATAGTAAAAATGATAATGCGAATACGTCGTTTACTTAAGCTTAACGATGATCGTGATCTCAGTCAGCTTCCGACAGCGGCCCAAAATATTGATGCAGTCAAATTGATGACGATTCATAGTTCAAAAGGTCTTGAGTTTCCTGTTGTTCATTTAAGTGGGGTTAATAAAGATACACTACCTGGCTCATATAGACGGACAAAATGTCCACCACCTGAGGGTATGGTTGCTGGTGGTAAAGGTTCATCTAATGATGTAGCCAGAGAAGCTCACGACAATGAGCAAGAATGTCTTTTTTACGTAGCAATGTCACGTGCACGAGAAAGACTATTTTTTTATGGTGCAAGGACTAAAGGTCAGAAAAAAATCCAACGTCCACTTTCTGGTTTTTTGGAAAGGATTGGCCCTGTTTCGCACATAAAAACTCTCCCAGTATTACAATTACCAATAGCGCCGGAAAGTATCCCATTAGTAGTGGAATTTCAGGGAGATGTAAGTTTCAGTGCTAATGCTTTAGATTTATATGATAGGTGCCCTAGACGGTTTCTATATACTCATCTTTTATGCATTGGTGGTCGTAGACAAGAAACTGCATTCATGCAAATGCATGAAGCAGTACGCGATGTATTTCAAGCATTAATTGGCTTAGATAATGATCCTTCAATAAATTGGAAACCTATGTTGGAGGCTACTTTTGAAAAGTTTGGTTTACATGAGCATGGATACGTAAGTGATTATCGTAATATCGCTGAGATGATGCTCAATTTTTTTATCCAGTCCAGAAATGGAGCAATTGTTGAAGTTTTTGATAAATTAGTTTTGAATGTTGCAGGTGTAAAGATAACAATTCATGTTGATGAAATGCTGCTACGAGATGATGTGCGTACGTTACGCTGTATCTTTACTGGTCATGCACCTAGTTCAGACCCAAAAAATATAAAATATGCAGCATTTTCCCTTGCTGCAAAGAGTACTTTTCCTGATTCATCTGCAGAATTGGTCTATTTAGCCGATAATAAGGTTTACCCTCTCGACTTTAAACCAAAAGCCCTAAACAATTTTGAAGACAAATTACGAGAAATTTTCATTCGTATCCGTGGTGGTGATTTTAAAATAGCAGATTCAGCATTTAGCTGCCCTAATTGTCCTGCGCTATTTATTTGCGGTAGAGTCCCGACCGGTATCATAAAGAAAAATTTTTAAAATAAATTATAAAAAAATTACCGACGATGCTTTGTCGGTCCGATTAAAGAGATGTAGCCAGAAAATTCCTTCTGGTCAAAACTTTAAGAGGTGTTTATATGAATCCTATTCAGGATGATTTTGATGATGTTGGCGAAGCGGTTCGTGAGAACCGTCCGTTAAAAGCTGCAAATGGATATCGCATTAGTGTTGGAATAGACAATGTGAATTTCCAACAGGCTTTTGTTTCTGATCCAGTGCCTACAGGGCGGCAGATATTATCTGTAGTAGGGCTTGATGATCGGGATGAGGTAACTCTTTATGCGATATTACCATCTGGTGAATTTGAAGATATTCGATTAAATGAAACTTTTGACTTGCGTGGGCGAGAAGTTGAACGGTTTATTGCTTTTCGTACGGATCGGGAATTCAAACTAACACTTGATGGTCGTCAGCTTAAATGGGGCAGGTCAGCTATTGAGGCCAACAACTTGTATGTATTGTCAGGTATTAGTCCAGATCAAGCCGTATTTTTGGAGGTGCGAGGTGGTACTGATCGCCTTATTGAACCTGATGAATTGCTGGATCTTACAGCTCCTGGTATAGAGCATTTTATTACAGCTAAACGACCAGTTCAGGGTTACACCATCACTATTAATTCTCTTGATGAATCAGTACCTAATAAGCAAGTCACATTTGAACAGGTTGTCCAACTGGCATTTCCTAATGACCCAATCGGATCAAATATTATCTACTCTATGACTTATCGTCATGCAGCATCTAGACCAAATGCTGGTGAGCTTGCGGAGGGTGGGGTTATTGAAGTTAAACATCAGGGGACGATTTTCAATGTCACAAAAACTATTCAATCTTAATGATGATTTACGCCAGCTTCGTGAAGCTGGCTATCATGTGCAAATTATTGCCGGCTTCCTTGTTATGAAAGAGGTACCTTATGTAAATGCACAAAAATGCGTTCGCAAAGGTACCCTTGTAACATCATTGGATCTTGCCGGTGATAATACACGTAAACCTGGGTGTCATGTCATGCATTGGGATGGGGAATATCCTTGTAAAGCTAATGGAATGCCTATAGATGAAATTCGCCATGTAACTCAGCACATGGATTTTGGTCATGGTATTACTGCTGAACATAGCTTTTCAAGTAAACCAGGTCCAGAAGGATACCCAGATTACTTTGCTAAAATGTCTACCTACGCGACGATTTTGTCTGGTCCAGCAGCGGTATTACAGCCAGGTATGAGTCCAAAGATATTTCGTGCTCCTGATGAAACTGAAATTGAAAGCATTTTTAATTATATTGATACAGCTTCTGATCGTGCCGGGATAGGCAAACTTTCAGAAAAGCTAGAAAGCGAGGTTGTTTCAATAATTGGAACTGGGGGGACTGGAAGTTATATTATTGATTTAGTTTGCAAAACTCCCGCACATGAGATACGTCTGTTTGATGCGGATGAGTTTTTACAGCATAACGCTTTTCGTGCTCCTGGTGCTCCCTTATTACATGAGCTGCGAAATGCGCCACTGAAGGTCAATTATTTCAAAAATATTTACGACCGAATGCATCGTAATATTGTTGCGAATCCAGTTAGCTTGAACTCTACCAATCTTGAATTATTAAATGGAACTTCGTTTGCGTTTATTTGTATTGATGCTGGTGAAGATAAGAAAGCGATCATTCAGAAATTGGAGTTACTTGATATACCTTTTATTGATGTTGGAATGGGAATAGAGTTCGTAAATGGTAGTCTTGGTGGCATTTTGAGAGTGACAAGTAGTACTCCTGATAAACGCGAACATATCCATTCAGGACGTATTTCATTTGCTAGTGTTGGTGAGAATGATCTTTATGCATCTAATATACAAGTCGCTGATTTAAACTCATT
The DNA here is from genome assembly GCF_002165305.2 of Acinetobacter sp. WCHA55. NCBI lineage: Bacteria > Pseudomonadati > Pseudomonadota > Gammaproteobacteria > Moraxellales > Moraxellaceae > Acinetobacter > Acinetobacter sp. WCHA55. Next base: position 320,199 of record NZ_CP032285.1, read on the forward strand.
AAATGCGGCTTTAGCTGTAATTAAATGGAAAAAATTGAGAGGCTTTTATAGAGATTTGGAGAATGAACATCACTCTACCTACACTACGGATGGAAATATGTTACTGAATGGGGATCTGACATGCTGAAAATTAAAAAGCTAACAAACCATTTTATCCGTAATATCCCACGTGAAATCGATACAGGCGTTTTATATATCTCAATGGAATATGCAACAGCAGTGCATAGCTGCTGTTGCGGCTGTGGAGAACGGGTTGTTACTCCATTATCACCAACCGACTGGAAAATGATTTTTGATGGCGAAAGTGTTTCACTGACGCCATCTGTTGGGAATTGGAATTCTGCATGTCGTTCACACTACATTATTAAACAAAATGTAGTAATTGAAGCTGGTAGTTGGAGCGAAGATCGAATCACAGCAGAAAGAAAGAGGGATAAATTAGCTAAGACTCATTATTATCAATCTATGGCTCAACCAGAGAGTGAAGTAAATAATAATGAAAAAGAAGCTACCTTTAGAAAACCGCCTGAGAATAAAGGTATTTGGGATAGTTTGCGTAGATGGTCACGAAAATTAATTAATAAAATTGATTAGTGAAATAGGGATAATCTCTCCATGAGTCAGACAAATCCGAAGTATAGTTTTTCATATTTTCCCTGTTTAAAGCAGGGAGAATATTAGCTAACTAAAACTAACATAATATACTCTATGCAAATCTTTTAAGATCAATAGCATAATACTTTATGAAAAGCCCACTTCTACTCGAATTGTCTTTTTTATGACAACTTATGTGTCCTTCAGGCACTGTTGCAAATAATATTAGAAATGAATTGGGTTAGAAATTAAAAAATAATTTTCAGCAAGACTTTTATTTATCATAGTCTTGCTGAATTATTAAGATTAATTTATATATTTATAGTAAGAAACACACAACAAATAATAACCTCAAAGAGGTATTTGGTTATCGAGTATTTCTTTCAGAATATATAAGACTACTATCCTATATAATTCAATATTTGAGTTTAAAGAAGCTTAAAAATATTTTGTAAAGTTTGGATAAACCAAGTTCGAGCTTCTAAATCATCTCGATGGTTATACCAATTAACACTGACGTTAAAGGGTTTTACGGCAAAGGGTAATTCAAAAACATTTACCTCACTGTTTCGTTCATACACTTTTGCAGCACGTGAGGGTAAAGTAACCAACAATTCAGAACTGCTCACTACATCTTGTAAGACACTAAAATGTGGTAGCTCTAGCATAATTTCTCTTTTTAAACCTAACTCTTTCAGTCTTTGATCAATTTCAATATGCCCTGTAGAAGATTTAATAGCAGCATGTTTCTCCCGTAAATATTGTTTTAAACTGGGCTGCTGTTGTATACGGGGATGTTGTTTATGCGCTATACACATATACCGCTCTTCAAATACATTACGTGATTCAATTCTAGGCATAACGGTATAGCTACTATTAAACACGGCAACATCTAAAGAACCATCAACAAGCCATTCTTCAACTTTACTTGATCTGATTTCTTCGATTTCAATCTTAATAAAAGGTGCTTCTTTTGAAAGATACTGAATTAAAGATGGTAGCAAACATATTTCTCCCAAATCCGATAAACCCAGTCGAAATATTCGAGTGGAAGTTTTAGGATTGAAATTTTGAGAGGCAGTAATTGCTACTTCAATTTCTTCTATTGATTTGCTAAAGCTAGGATATAAGCTTTGTGCTAGTTTAGTTGGCTTAACTCCAAACTTATCACGTTCAAATAAAGGATCATTTAGAAATTTACGTAAACGATTTAGATTATAGGTCACAGAGGGCTGACTTAAATTCAATCGCTCAGCAGCATGACTGATATTTTTAGTCTCATAAACAATAATAAAAACTTTAATAAGGCTTAGATCAATCAATTTGAATATCTCGATGATATTAGGGAGGATTCCCCTCCCTGATTCACTTTTAGACTTGTACTACAGTGCGTTTCAATCTTGTTTTCTTTAAGCGGAAGTGGATCATCGATACACTGATAACAGCAATGATACAAGGAATTGCAAGAGCAATAAAATTATATTTGATCGGTAAACTTAAACTCAGTAACCAGCCACATAAAATTGGCCCTAGGATAGCTCCTAAACGTCCAATTCCTAAGGCCATGCCTAAACCCGTTGCACGTATATTAGATGAATAAAATTGAGACATATAAGCCAGTAATAAAATTTGTCCACCAATTGAAGCCGCTCCCGCAATTGCAATACAAATATAAAGAACAAAAGTCGGTAGACTGTAACTGAGGAGAAATAAGGCAATAGCGCCACTCATAAAGAGTGTACATAACACTTTGGCTAGATTAAAACGGTCAGCGAAATAACCACCACCAATTGCACCTAACATCCCCCCAATATTTAGAGCAAAAAGGAAAAACAAGCTCGTCGATAAATCATAACCTGCTTCAACCATCAGTTTTGGCAACCAGTTTCCTAAGGCGTATACCAAAACTAAGGCCATAAATACACTTCCCCAGAATAAAAGAGTGATTGGACCACGATTTTCTGTAAATAGATCTTTTACTGGGGTTTTAGAGGAAGTTTGATTAGCTTGATGCAGGCTAATGCTCGTTTGGGTAGTATAAGTAATATTACTGTCAATTTGCTTGAGAATATGAATTGCTTGTTCAGTTTTTTTGCGGCGTACCAAATAATCAATCGATTCAGGGAGTAGTAACCAAATCATAGGTAATAATAGAAGTGGTAATCCTCCTAAAATAAACATGATTTTCCAACCATATTGTGGAACCAGCCACATACCTAACAAGGCAGAACACATGCCTCCTACTGCATAGCCACTAAACATTAAAGAGACTAACGTAGCACGTAATTTTTTAGGGGCATATTCAGTCATAAGTGCAATAACATTGGGCATTACTCCACCTAAACCAAGGCCAGCAATAAAGCGGAAAATTCCAAAACTTTGCGGATTCGAAGCATAGCCACATAAAAGTGTGAAACTACTAAATAAACAAACACATAAGATAATTAATTTTTTTCGGCTAAATCCGTAAGCTTCTAATTTATCGCTCAGACTACCAAAAATTATCGCACCAAACATCATTCCAAATAAGGCGATACTACCCAGGAATCCTGCAGTAATGGAATCAATTTGCCATTCCACCATGAGCTTTGGCAGCGCCACACCATAAATAACCAAATCATATCCATCGAAGATAATGATGAGTGCGCTCAGTAAAATCACTCGCCAATGAATTGCTTTTAATGGAGCATGATCCATGACTTCATTTGCATTAATACTTTGCATTACAGACCTCCCTGGTCATATAGATTGCAATATTTTATTTGACAGACTTTAATAATTCACTACGTAATAACTGAAGTGAGAACGAGTAGATATCTATGCTCACTGTATTTATTTTCTGTACTTTCGCAGATCCATAATTTCCTTATCGGTATATTGTTACGATTAACAAATCTTTTATGCTAATTCGGATTAATTCTAAGTTTGTCTTTACATGAAGTTTGTAAAACGTCTATAGGATGGAGAGGATCAACCTATCCATCCTAAAAAATTATGCGCTAGCCCGTCGACGTTCAACATCAGAAGATGGAGTACATTCATGTTCTTTCACCAACTCAACATTAAATTGAATATGTTTAAATGGTTTATCTACATTCCGGCGTTCTATTTCAGCTTTATTAGTTACATCCACCGCGGTTGCCACTAGACCTTCACGTGTTGCAAACGCGAAGTCATCCCATAAGTACTTATCACCCTCAATATTGAACTGAGTCGTGAGCTTTCGGTAACCTGGTGCTGAAACAAAGTAATGAACATGAGAAGGACGATTACCGTGACGGCCTAATTTGTTGAGTAAAGCCTGTGTAGTACCCTCGGGAGGACAGCCATAACCGACCGGCATAGTCGTTTGAGCAGTATAATGACCATCTTGATCGGTAAAAATAGTACGACGAAGATTAAAATCAGATTGTGATTTATCGAAAAAGGAGTAGTTACCCAAGCTATTGGCATGCCAGACTTCCACTTTGGCACCTTCAATAATATTACCATCTGTATCGGTTACAGTACCTTCAATAAAAAGTAAGTCGACCTTATCAGATTCTGAACCATCATCCATGCGAGCGAAGCCGACAGATTCTGGTGCACCAGCGACATACAGTGGTCCTTCAATGGTACGTGGTGTTCCTTTCGTAATACCTGCTTTAATATCAGCTTCATCCGCACGTAAGTCTAGAAAATGTTCAAGACCAAGACCTGCAGCCAATAATCCTAATTCATTAGCTTGTCCAGCATCGGTAAGATATTCAAGACCTTTCCATACTTCACTCTGGGTCAGGTCAAGATCTTCAATCGCCTGGAATAGATCAGATACTAAACGTACCACAACTTGTTGAACGCGATCATCCACTGGACCTATTGCAGTGTCCACATTCATTTTTTTAACTAAAGTGTCAATTTCCTGACGGTTCATACTATTGCTCCTTAAGTATGTTTATTTGTTGGTGAATCATGCTTCTCTCATCATGTGAGAAACTTAGCGTCCTTTGCTTTTTCGATTTGACTTCTAATTTCAACCTACCAGTTTTAAATGCTGCTGAATGTCCAGCTGTAATGCTGTGTTAGCATCTTCAATATCCTTTTCAAGCGAGTGTTGCCATAACCAATCAAATCGATGTGCTAAATGTGCGCCTACTTCTTCAAAGCTTGGATAATCGGGTGAATAAAGTTCATAAATTTCCCCCGACTCATGGGAGGTATGTTGAACTTTAACTGCGCGATCTAAACGGATATCTTCATAAATTTTTGATACCAATTTAATATTTTCTGCTGTGAGCTGTGGATTGGCCAATAAGTTAGCCAAGATCAGTGCGTCTTCCAAGCCCTGCCCTGCGCCGGCACCCTGATGCGGTAACATGGCATGTGCTGCATCACCAATCACAATGACATTTTGGGTTTTATTTTTATAGGTGGTTAAAGGTGGTGTTTCATGTAATGCCCAAATCGTCGGCTGTTCAATCAGATTCAATAATGCCTGACAACTCTCACTCCAATCCGCAAAGTCATCTAACATTTCTTGTTTAGAAACGGATTTAGTCCAAGGCGTATTTTCAGGTAATGTCGTTTGGGTACGGTCTGATTTAAAGGCAACAATATTAATTTCTTCGCCCTGACGAATTGGGAAGGTTAAAATATGTTTATCTTTACCTAACAACATTTGAGGCACTTCAGCTAGTTCTGGATCATTACCAAGCTCTTTAATGGCTTGTTTAAAGTCCTCAAATTTAATGATTCCACGATAAGCCCAAGTTCCAGAAAATTCCGGACTTACACGTTTCAGCTGGTGAGAATCAAGTACATGGTTACGAACTACAGAATGGATACCATCACATCCAATCAGATAATCACATTCAACACGCTGACCATCTATAAATTGAATCGAAACCTGATGATCTGTAGCCTTAATTTCTTGTACTCGTTTGTTAAAATGCACATTTTTATGCGGAACCAAAGGAATCAGCGTATCCAAAAAATCTGCGCGATGTACAGAAGATTGCCCCACATTCGGAGCTATAGAAGCTGATAAGTATTCATCGGTATAACCATTACGCCATTGAAACCAGATATCGGTAAAAGGGGCTTTTACTTTGTCTGCGATACTTTCATATTCGTTCGCCAAGCCTAATAAGTGAATTGCTTTTACAGCATTTGCACCAAAAGAAATTCCTGCACCAATTTCAGAAAATTGCGGGGCTGCTTCATAAAGATGCACATCTAAATTTTGATTTTTCACCAATTGTGTAGTAAGTGCTAATCCTGCAATCCCACCACCAATCACCGCAACTTTAATCTTTTTGTCCATTTTTAGCATTCCTTACTAAACTGCTTAGATTTCCATCATTAGCGATTTTTCAGAATTTATCCAATTTATATTTTTTAACTTGAACTATCTAAATTTTTGATACTTATTATTTATAAGGACATGATCTAATTAAAAGATATTAAATATCTGATTCATAAGGATGGTGATTTAACTGAATCAGAATTTTGGATTAATCAATTTCACAAAACACTATTTCTTAATATTAAAAATTTATTTTTAATAAAATCAATGAAATACTTGTATTTTAGCTGTGTAGAATTATTTTCTCGATAAACCATATATAAGTTTCTATGCAGTGGATTAAACTCTGTCAAACATTCAACTATTTTTCCTGATGATAAATCAGCTTGAATGTCCCAATTCAATTTATAAGCAATGCCCTGGCCTGCTAATACCCATTGATGAACTATTTCACTACTACTACTAGACAATTGAGGTGAGACTTTTACTATTGTATTTTTACCATTCTCCATAAACGGCCACTCACTAAATGTATGCCGATTTCTGATCAAACAGAGACAGTGATGATCCGCCAAACTATACGGATTATCGGGTATTCCAAACTTTTTAAAATATTCAGGAGATGCGCAATAAATTTTTTTACCTTGTATAAGCGGGACAGAACAGTAATCAATCTCTAGAGGGACTTCAATCTGAAAGGAGAAATCGAGTTCCTGTTCCATTAAATCTACTTTTGAATCAGACAATAATAATTCAATGTTTAAATGAGGATATTGTTTTGCAAACTCTGCAATCCAACCAGCTAAATGCTGTTTCCCGAATTGATTGAGTGAACCAATTCGTAATCGTCCAGTCAAAAAGTCCTGTTCACCTTGTAAGTTATTTTCCATTTTTTCAAGTAAGGACAAAATATGCTGGGTATTTTCTAAAAAATATTCCCCTTTTTCAGTTAACTTGAAACGTCGAGAATTTCGATCAATTAACTTAACGCCGAATCTCTGTTCGATTTGAGATAGACGACGGCTCATTGATGGCAATGAGCTTTCCAACAAGACTGCAGCACGTGTAAGTGAACCTGCCTCTACAATTTTTAAAAAAAATTCTAGATCATTCACTTTATCTCTAATTTTCATTCTTTCATTTTATGAAACTTAAACTCTCATTTTAGCCTATTTTTTCTTCTTAAATATAGTTCATATTATCTAAATTCAAAATAAAGGATGCATTATTTTGAATTTTCAAATACTGAGAATCTATTCTTACACTACAGAATGAATCTGGGTGCTTTCAAGGAGAAATACATGTCACTAGTTCACATTTCAGGATTTATAAATGGCGATTTTTTACCCATTGCCACCCAGACTCAGCCTGTATATGATCCAGGGAATTTTAGGTTCTTTGCACTTTAGCGTGAAGATTGTTACGATATGGACTCATCCATGAGATAACCCGCACATGAGCGCTACCAAGAAAGCAGACAAGTAAGCCGCAGCAACCTTCGTTTTCGGTTGTTGCGGCGTTCTCAAGAACCTAGTTGCTCTGCAAGAGCGCCGCCAAATTCTTAACTTAAGGAGATGGCTTCGTGCGCTCAAAAGATTTTTCTTGGCGGTATTCTCTTCCCGCCACGCTATTGCTGTTATCACCATTCGATTTGCTGGCGTCACTGGGCATGGATATGTACCTGCCCGTGGTGCCTTTCATGGCGGATGCACTTGGGTCCGGTGCAGGGACGATCCAGCTGACGTTGACGGCATACCTGGTTTTGCTTGGAGCCGGACAGCTTCTCTTCGGCCCACTGTCGGATCGGCTGGGTCGCCGCCCCGTTTTACTTGGTGGCGGGATTGCCTATATTGCGGCTTCATTCGGCCTCACCGTAGTTTCATCGCCAGAACTTTTTCTGAGCTTCCGCGTTCTTCAGGCCTGCGGCGCTTCGGCATGTCTCGTTTCCACTTTCGCGACGGTACGCGACATCTATTCGGGCCGTGAGGAAAGCAACGTCATCTATGGCTTGCTCGGCTCTATGCTTGCGATGGTTCCTGCGATAGGCCCACTGCTAGGAGCGCTGGTCGACGCGTGGCTCGGATGGCGCGCAATCTTCGGCTTGCTAGGGATGGCAATGATAGGCGCTGTTATCGCAGCCTGGCGACTCTGGCCAGAGACTCGGCGGCACCGGACGGCAGACCTACAGTGGTCGCAGCTATTGACTCCTGTGAAACACCTGAACTTCTGGCTGTACACGCTCTGTTACAGCGCGGGGATGGGCAGCTTTTTCGTCTTTTTCTCGACCGCCCCCTGGCTAATGATGGGGAGGCAAGGGTTATCGCAACTTAGCTTCAGCTTGCTATTTGCTACAGTGGCCATCGCTATGATGGCTACAGCGCGAATCATGGGACGACTGATTCCCCGGTGGGGAAGCCTGAAGACCTTACGAGTGGGAATGGGGTGTCTGATGGCGGGAGCGCTGTTGCTCGCTGTTGGCGAGACATTGGCACCGGTCTCGGTGCTTGGCTTCATCGCCCCGATGTGGCTCGTGGGTGTTGGTATCGCCACTGCGGTATCGGTGGCACCCAATGCCGCTCTTCGAGGTTTCGATCATATCGCTGGGACCGCTACAGCAGTCTACTTCTGTTTGGGTGGACTACTGTTAGGGATTATCGGGACACTCATTATTACGCTTTTATCGACTGGTACCACCTGGCCGATCATCGCTTATTGCCTCATCCTCGCAACAGCAGTGCTTTGTCTGTCCTGCATCAATCCCAACAGACGCCATCTCAGCCAAGAAGAACATGATGCCTTGGCGCTACAAGGCACCGATAGCGCGCAATCGGTCCATGATCATGACTAGCGCTGATGTTTGGAGCCTGTTCTGGAAGGGCTTTTCGCCAGCGTCTCATGGGCTTCTAGATGAACAGACTTTGCTGATCCGTCTTACACACGACGAGGAGCATACGCCAATTTGTAGCCGATGCGATTGCCCTTGTTTCCTGGTACATGACATCAATTGGCGCCGAGTTCGCGAGTCACCAATTATGCAGTATCGCGTCGAGTTGGATGTACCTGTGCGGCGGCTGCGTTGTCCACAATGCGGTCCAACCAGAGAGCGGATCGATTGGCTACCACCGCGCTCCCGTATTACGCAATCATTGCGCAACTGGATTGAGAAATTAGTACAGATGCTGCCCGTCAGTCATGTTGCCAATCTTTTGGGCTTGCATTGGCATACAGTCAAGACTATTGACATGGAGCGGCTCAAACGTGATTTGCACGAGCCAGATCGAAGTCGATTGCGCCGCCTGATGATGGACGAATTCGCCTTGCACAAGGGTCATCGCTACGCCACGGTGGTCGCCTGTGCCGACACCCAGCAAGTGGTGTGGATTGGCGAGGGCCGCTCGCGTGAGGCGATCCGGCCGTTCTTCGAGTGGTTAGGCGATGCCCGGAACCAGATCGAGGCAGTGGCCATGGACATGAACTCAGCCTTCGATCTTGAAGTGAAGGCCCAGTGCCCCAACGCGGTGGTGGTCTACGACCTGTTCCATGTGGTGGCTAAGTATGGCCGCGAAGTGATGGATAGAGTGCGAGTTGATCAGGCCAATCAACTGCGAGATGACAAGGTCGCCCGCAAGGTGATCAAAAGCAGCCGTTGGATACTGTTACGCAATGCTGACAACCTTGAGCCCGAGCAGGCGGTCAAGCTGGACGAACTCCTGGCCGCCAATGCGTTCTTGACTACGGTGTACGTGCTCAAGGACCAACTTAAGACGCTATGGTTTGCGGAAAGCGAGACGACGGCCAGAAGCGCCTGGCGGGAATGGGCCGGCATGGCCCTCGGTAGCGGAATTGATGCTTTGGTACGATTTGCCAAGAAGCTGGAGCCATATATGGAGGGTATCGTTTCCAGTGCCCTCCACCGGCTGAACACCAGCGTGCTGGAGGGCATGAACAACCGGATCAAAGTCATTAAGCGGATGGCCTATGGATACCGCGACACGGACTACTTCTTCCTCAAGATCCGTGCTGCATTTCCCGGCAAAGTGCGATGAACTGAATTTTACCCATCAAATTGGTTCTATTAGTAATACCAGTTTAAATGATGTCGAAAATGCTATTAATATTGCACATCAAGCTTTTCTTAGCTGGAAAGACAGTAGTATTGCTGAACGTCAAAACTGTTTAAAACAGGCTGCCGATCTCATTTTTCAAAAAAAAGATGAACTAAAAGAACTGCTTATTTCTGAACATGGTGGCATGCTTTGGGAAGCAGAAACTGATTTTTATTTGGGTTCAGGCGTAATGAGTATGTATGCTCAGGCTCCAGATGATCTTTTGATACCTAAAGAAATTTCAGAAGAAACAGGCTGGATACGAATTCATAAAAGACCTAAGGGTGTCATCTCTGCAATTGTGCCTTGGAATATGCCTATTGTATTAACAATGATGAAGTTAGGTCCTTTATTACTTGCAGGTAATACTGTGGTATTGAAGCCTTCTCCATTCTCAGCATTGGCTTTAACTCAATTGCTTGCCAAAATAGCAGCCGTATTTCCAAAAGGCGTGATTAACGTCGTACATGGCGATGCAGATGTAGGAAATATTTTAACGAGTCACCCTCTAGTTCGTAAAGTTGCATTTACTGGTGGCACAGCCACCGGTGCAGCCGTAATGGCAAGTGCAGCGCAAACAATTAAAGATGTCACTTTAGAATTAGGTGGAAATGATGCGGCAATTATTTTAGAAGATATCGATTTCCAATCTATCCTACCAAAATTATTAAAGGGTGTATTTACACGTAGTGGGCAAATTTGTTTTGCAGTTAAACGTATATATGTGCCGAAAGATAAGCTTGATCAATATTTCGATCTTTTCTGTGAAGAAGTGGATAAATATAAAGTTGGCCATGGCTTAAATTCAGCTGCCAATTTTGGCCCACTCAACAATAAAAAGCAGTGGGCTATCGTACAGAAATTTATTGAAAATGCTAAAGCCTCGGATCAATGTGAAGTACGTGAGTTAGGTCAAAAACTGAATCCAGAACAATGGGACAATGGATACTACGTTCTACCGCACGTCGTGAAAACCCTAGATAACTCATTAGAGATTGTTCAGCAGGAACAATTCGGACCCATTATTCCACTGATCGGTTATGAAACTGTAGAACAAGCGATTGAATATGCAAATGATAATGAGCAAGGTCTATGTTCATCTGTTTGGTCTGACAATATTGAGCTTGCCTATGATATTGCACAAAAGATAGAGGCGGGTAGTACATTTATTAATAGTCATAGTTTTGACTCTTTACAACTCGGCATGCCATTTGGTGGAATCAAGCAAAGTGGTATTGGTCGTGAATTAGACATCAATGAAACATTGAAATCATATCTAGAACCCCACTCTATTCGACTTATTAAATGAAGATCTAGACCATATTAATTTATAGGTTATCTAGCGAAAAGCTAGATAACACTTACATTTAAGGAAAAATGTATGAAAATCAAAGCTGCACTTGCGAAAGAAAAAAATTATCCATTAGTTATTGAAGAAATCGAAATTGAAGAACCTAAAGAAGATGAAGTTCTAATAAAAATAGTTGCATCTGGTATTTGTCATACTGATGCAGAATCAATAAAAGGAAATGGAACTCCTTTCCCAGCAGTATTAGGACACGAAGGCTCAGGAATTATTGAAAGAGTTGGTTCAAACGTTACTCATTTAAAAGTGGGTGATCATATCGTCCTATCTTATTCATACTGTAACTCTTGCTCCCAGTGTCTTACAGGGCACCACAATTTATGTATACGTACTGTTGAACTTAATTTTGGTGGAAAACTACAAGATCAAACCTATCGACTGCATAAGGATGGTCAAAATTACTCTACCTTTTTTGGACAGTCGTCTTTTGCCACCTATGCTGTAGCAAATATAAATAATATAGTCAAAGTGGATCATGATGTAGATCTGAGATTACTAGGTCCTTTAGGATGTGGTATTCAAACTGGTAGTGGTACGGTGATGAACAGCTTGAAACCCGAACCTGGAAGCTCTATTGCCATTTATGGAGCAGGTGCAGTTGGATTAAGTGCAGTGATGGCCGCTAATCTTTTAGGGCTAAAAAATATTATCGTTATTGATATACATGAAAATCGTCTTGAGTTAGCGAAAGAACTTGGAGCTACTCATGCTCTAAATAGTCAAAGTTTAAATGTAGTAGAAGAAGTGAAAAAAATTACAGATGGCGGTGTTCATTATGCAATTGAAACGACCGGTGTTCCTGTTGTCATTAAAAATGGAATAGATTCATTGAGAGTAGCAGGAAAAATCTCGATTGTCGGTATGGGAGGAGATGTAACTTTAAACTTTACAAATGATATTTTGATGGAAGGTAAAACGATTGTAGGTACGATACAAGGTGACTCTACTCCTCAAGTACATATTCCTAAAATCATTGAATATTATAAAGAAGGAAAATTTCCTTTCGACAAGCTTGTAAAATTTTATAATTTTAATGATATTAATCAAGCATTTGAAGATTCAAAAACTGGCATAACGATCAAGCCAGTAGTTATAATTGGCTCATAGCTTACTTATAGTTATAATTAAGCTAAAAAATATAACTCATTGTTAGTACAGTACTTCATTTATAAGTACTGTACTAATCAATATGATTATTCGTAATGAATTACTGTACGAATCGATTTACCTTCGTGCATGAGGTCAAAAGCTTCATTAATGTTGTCCAAGCCCATGGTATGGGTCACAAAAGGCTCAAGTTGAATTTCCCCCTTCATTGCATCTTCAACCATGTCCGGAAGTTGTGAACGACCTTTCACGGCACTGTTGCAAATAGCCATTGATGATAAGCTAAATAGTTTTTTAGCTAAAGGTTCAGTGTATGAATCCCTTCCATGGTCGGCATTTTCAGGGCGAAATCATTCTTTGGGCTGTACGCTGGTATTGTAAATATGGCATCAGCTATCGTGAACTTCAGGAAATGCTTTCCGAACCCGGTGTAAATGTTAATCACACTACTATTTACCGTTGGGTTCAACGTTATGCTCCTGAAATAGAAAAACGCTTACGCTGGTATTGGCGTAATCCTACACATCTCGGCACATGGCATATTGATGAAACTTATGTAAAAGTGAATGGAAGATGGTTTTATCTGTATCGTGCAGTCGATCAACGTGGCTTTACCATTGATTTTTACCTTTCTTCTAGACGTAATACCAAATCAGCATATTGTTTTCTTGGAAAAATTTTAAATAATGTGAAGAAGTGGCAAATTCCACAAGTGATCAATACGGATAAAGCACCCACATATGGAGGTGCTTTATCACGGTTAAAACGGGAAGGAAAATGTCCACCAGACCTTGAGCACAGGCAGGTTAAGTACAAAAATAACGTGATCGAATGTGATCATGGCAAGCTAAAGCGGATTATCAGGGCCACCTTAGGATTCAAATCTATGAAAACGGCTTATGCCACAATTAAAGGTATTGAAGTCATGCGTGCACTACGTAAAGGACAAGCTTCATCATTTTATTATGGTCAGCCTCAGGGTGAAGTGTATCTGGTGAATAGAGTTTTCGGTCTCTAAGCACTTTTTAAAGGGAACATCATCGACTCAGATCCCTATTTGCAACAGTGCCGTTATAACTTTAGGAATTTCTTTTAAGTTATTTCTATATTTTATGAAAAATAGTTTCTATTTAAGCTGTCCTAAAATTAGCCCAATGCAGCCTATATAAAATACATTTTATTTATATTTTAAAAATCAGCAACATAATACTTTGTAAAATCCCATTCAATTTCTAATAGGATTTTTTATTGATTTATCACGTTCTAAGGCTTTCATAATCTCAACTAAATATAGTCGCCAATTCAAATTGAGTTACTCACCTGCTTTTAAATACCGATATACCGCCTGGCGACTAATTCCAAATGCTTGGCCTAATGCCATTTTTGAAGAGTACTTCCCTTCCTTCCATGCTTGTCGTAAAGCTTCGGCCTGATCAGGTTTCAATTTGTGTACCCGGCCTTTATACTTCCCTTGAGCAGAGGCGAGTTTAATTCCTTCCTTTTGTCGCTCCAGAATAATCTCACGTTCAAACTGTGCAAAAGCCCCCATCAGTTGCAGCATCAAATTATCCATCGGGGTGGATTGGGCCGTAAAAGTAATATTTTCTTTTACAAACTGGATGGCGATCCCTCCTTTAACCAGTTTATCTACTTCGGTAACCAAATCTTTTAGGCTTCGTGCAAAACGATCCATGGAATGTACAACAACCCTGTCCCCTTCCCGGAGATAGTTCAACATTTCCTGAAATTTCGGCCGGTCGGTATTTTGGCACTGTTGCAAATAACCACGAATGGTAAGCTGAAGACTGTTTTAGCTAAAGGTGCAGCATATGAATCCTTTCCATGGTCGGCATTTTCAGGGCGAAATCATTCTTTGGGCTGTGCGCTGGTATTGTAAATATGGCATTAGCTATCGTGAACTGCAGGAAATGCTGGCCGAACGGGGTGTGAATGTTGATCACACGACTATTTACCGTTGGGTTCAACGTTATGCTCCTGAAATAGAAAAACGTTTACGCTGGTATTGGCGTAATCCTACAGATCTGAGCTCGTGGCATATTGATGAAACCTATGTAAAAGTGAATGGACGATGGTCTTATCTGTATCGTGCAGTCGATCAACGTGGCGATACCATTGATTTTTATCTTTCTTCTAGACGTAATACCAAATCAGCATATTGTTTTCTTGGAAAAATTTTAAATAATGTGAAGAAGTGGCAAATTCCACAAGTGATCAACACGGATAAAGCACCCACATATGGACGTGCTTTATCACGGTTAAAACGGGAAGGTAAATGTCCACCAGACCTTGAGCACAGGCAGATTAAGTATAAAAATAACGTGATTGAATGTGATCATGGCAAGCTAAAGCGGATCATCAGGGCCACATTAGGATTCAAATCTATGAAGACAGCTTATGCCACAATTAAAGGTATTGAAGTCATGCGTGCACTACGTAAAGGACAAGCATCGTCATTTTATTATGGTCAGCCTCAGGGTGAAGTGTGTCTAATCAACAGGGTTTTCGGTCTCTAAGTACTTTTTAAAGGGAACATCATCGACTCAAATCTCTATTTGCAACAGTGCCATAAATATTATATCTGTAACCACAGTAGAACATTGGGTATTGACGTTTGAAGATGAAGGTCCAGGTATTGATGAATCGCATCTTAAACACCTGTTCAAACCCTTCTATCGTCTGGAAGACTCTAGATCACGTCTAGATGGCGGTACTGGATTAGGCTTGGCAGTGATTGATGCAATTATTGAAGCACATCAAGGTCATATTTATTATTCTAAATCCAAAAACTTAGGTGGCAGCTGTTTTACTATTCAACTGAATCGTAAGACATCAACTCATTTATAATGTGTTAAGTTCAGATCAATAGGCTTCATTTAAGCGATAAATATAAGATAACTTGATGTCTGAACTTAACAATTCTGTTTGATGATCCTCAAATAAATTTCATCACAATGAATTCTCATCTCGATATTTAGCTAGCATAAAAAATACCACAATGGAGAGTATGCCGATGATAATACCTGCTGTTGATAATAAATTCACATGAGCTGAACTGAAGGCTATTTTACCTGCATTAATCAATGCAACTCCTTGCTCTGTAGGTAATTGGCTCGCTACTAAATAGGTATCACCAATCGATAGTCTGGCTTTTTCTGCTAAAACAGCAGTTAAATCTGACGGCACTTGAAGATGACTGCCAAATATATAGGCCATGAAAACACCAAATAAAGTAATACCTAGTCCTGTACCCAGTTCATAACCTGTACTTTCAAGTGAACCTGCCGCACCGCCCTTTTCTGCAGGTACTGAGCCCATGATCGCAATGGATGAAGCTGTTAAACCAATACTCAGTGTTAATCCAATCGAAGCTAAAATAAAGGGAACGATGATTCCCGGATGATGAAAATCTGAATAACTCAAACTGACCAACGCAATTGCTGCCAATATTAATGACATGGTCGCAACCAGACGGAGTCCAAATTTATTGGATAAAAAACCAGCAATAGGCCCGCCAATAGCGGCCGCAACCATAATCGGAACCATAAAAAGACCGGCTTGCAGCGGTGTTAAACGAATGACATATTGCAGCTCCATTGCCAAAGTTAACTCAACCCCTGCCAAAGCGCCTGCAGCAACCATTGCCATAATAATGCCGGCTAAAATAGCAGGACGTGAAAATAGCGAAAGATCTAGCATCGGCTGAGGAGAATTCAGCTGTTTGCGTACAAATATGGTTAATAAGCCGATAGATAAAACGACCAAAGGCAAGACAATCAACAACGACTGTTTACCGCCTAAGCCTGCTTTTAGTGCATATACAAACGAAATCAAACCGACAATCAGCAATAGCGCTTGACCAAATGCCCAATGTCCAGGGGTTATAGCTTCTTTTCGGGACAATAAGAAATAGCACATTGGTGCGACAACCAGCATGATTGGGACGTTAATCAGGAAAACTGAACCCCACCAGAAATATTCTAACAATCCCCCACCAATGAGCGGTCCAATGGCGGCACCGGCTGATCCGATTGTGCCCCAAATACCCAGCGCAATGGCACGTTCGCGACTGTCTTCGAAGGTTCTGCGAATAATACCCAATACACAGGGCATAATCATGGCACCGCCTAATGCTAATAAAGCACGTGCGGCAATCAGCATAGAAGCCGTTTGGGAAAATGCCGCAAGGACTGAGGCAATTCCAAATATAACCAAGCCAATCAGCAGAATCTTACGATTGCCGACACGATCAGCCAAAGTTCCCATCGGAACTAAAAGTCCAGCCATAAGTAATGGATAAATATCAATAATCCATAAGACTTGGTTGCTTGTGGCACTCAGCGATTGGGTTAATGAGGGAACCGCAACATGCAGTACAGTCATATCAATCACAATCGGCAGAAATGCAAGCACGACAGCGAGCAATATCCACCAGCGTTTCGGATCAAGATTGGAAGCTTTCATTATTAAACCTACATAGATGGTCTATTCACAATTATTTGATGCTAAACAGCCTTACCATCTTGAGTGATAATATGCTCTTTGGGTTTATTTATATCTGTTGCCAAGTTTTCCTGTAAAAACCTTGTCAACAGATGGCTGTTTTTTTATCTCGCAGATTCAAATCCCAAGTGCAACACATTTGTAGTCAGTTGAAAAAGTTAGGTGTATTCATAGAATCATTAGACTTTTTCAACTCGCAATTCCTCCACC
The DNA here is from genome assembly GCF_002165305.2 of Acinetobacter sp. WCHA55. Classification (NCBI taxonomy): domain Bacteria; kingdom Pseudomonadati; phylum Pseudomonadota; class Gammaproteobacteria; order Moraxellales; family Moraxellaceae; genus Acinetobacter; species Acinetobacter sp. WCHA55. The sequence goes on from NZ_CP032285.1 coordinate 337,387, forward strand.
TAACGACTTATAAAGTTCGATTTGATTATTTAGTTTTATTTGTTCGAGGATAAGTAGTCCTTGTTGTGCTGCATAAGAAGAGCGTTGCGAATCTAATACCGTTAAATAACTATCAATACCTGCTCTAAAACGAGCACTGGATAGTTTATATGTTGCATCTGTTGCAATGACCAAACGACGCTGGGCTGCTAAACGATCTTCGATATGTGCATGAGCGGCAAGTGCATCATTAACTTCACGAAAAGCTGACTGTATCGATTTCTCATAGTTAGCAAGTGCAATTTGCTGTTCTGTCTGAGAGATTTTAATATTAGCTTTACGGGTTCCCCAATCAAAAATAGGAAGGTCAATACTTGGACCAACTGACCAAGAAAAACCTCCAGATTTAAATAAATCATTTAACTCTGTTGAAGCATAACCTGCGGATCCAGACAAGCTAATTGTTGGGAATAGTCGTGCTTTTGCTGCACCGATATTTGCACCCGCTGCTCTAAGTTGAAATTCAGCTGCTTTTAAATCAGGACGATTATTAAGTAAATTACTGGGCAGGCCAGTTGTGAAAGCTGTTTCCTTTGTAATACTTTTAATTCTTTGATTTGGAAGTAAATCTTGTGGAATAGTTTGTCCAGCTAAAAGATTCAGTAAGTTGTGTGCTTGTACCATTTGAGTTTTATAGTTAGCCACATCATTTCGTGCTGTTTCGACAGAAATTTGAGCTTGTCGTAATGGAACCTCGCTATCAATACCTACATCAAAACGCTTTTTATTGAGATTGTACGAATCAATTTGTGCTTTTAATGTCTGCTCCGCAAGATTTAAATTATCTTTTGCAAAAGCATAATTTAACCATGCTTGGGTGACTTGGCTTATTAAACTAATTTGAGTAGCATCTCTAGCACTTTGTGTCGCAAAGTAATTATTTAAAGCGGCATCTTTTAAACTTTGGACTCGTCCCCAGAAATCTAATTCATAAGCGGTTACACCCAAGCCAACTTGAAAAGTCGAATATGGGTTATTAGGATTAATAGAGGATTCGACTTGTCGAACTGCACTACCAGTTGCTCCAATTGTGGGCAGCTGATCATTTTTGCTAATTTGATATTGTTGTTGGGCACGTTGAATATTTAAGGCGGCAGTACGTAAATCACGATTATTGTCGATTGAAATTTCAATTACTTGTAGTAACTTAGGATCAGAAAAGAAAGTTTTATAACCATTTTCCGCAATCGATGTTCCCGTAGATGTTTGTGAAAAATTTTGTGGAATATTCGACTTCTGTACAGGTTGTGATGCCTGCATATTGATACAAGCAGTTAATGCAATGGAAAGGGAAGAAACAAGTAATCCTCGTGTTAAATGAACTGGCATTTTAAGCATGATTTTCTCCAAATAGTAAAAGCAGTAATATCGAAGAAGAGCCAAAAGAAACATTTATGTTTCTTTTGGCTCTTTTAACTTAAGGGGTCGTTTTTTTCTTTGAAGAAATGAGTTTTTCAACTGCTCCCAGTACGAAGATGAAAAATACTGGAACAAAGAAAATTGCGAGAATTGTTGCTGAAATCATGCCGCCAAATACCCCAGTACCTAATGCATGTTGTGTTTCAGAGCTCGCTCCTGATGCGATGACTAAAGGAACAACACCACATGTAAAGGCAAGAGATGTCATGAGAATTGGACGTAAACGAAGTTTTGCAGCCTGAACGGTAGCTTCAACTAAAGTCATACCTTCTTCTTTAAGCATCTTGGCAAATTCAACAATCAAAATAGCGTTCTTGGCCGATAAACCAATGATTGTGATGAGTCCAATCTTGAAGAACACATCATTCATCATGCCTCTCGTCATAATTGCAATCACAGCACCAAAAATACCCAATGGAATAACTAAGATAACTGATAGTGGAATCGACCAACTTTCATAAAGGGCAGCGAGTACAAGAAAGATCACCAGCATAGATAGGCCCAATAAAAATGCCATCTGTGATTCTGATTGTTTTTCTTGTAGAGAGATACCAGTCCATTCATAGCCAATTCCTTTAGGAAGTTTGGCCATCATTTGCTCCATTTCACGCATGGCATCACCAGATGATGTCCCAAAGTTTGGAATACCGGCAATACTTAAAGATGGACGTCCGTTATAGCGATTATATTGTTGTGGTGCTTTATTCCATTGTGGTGTCACAACTTCTGATAACGAAACCAATTGGCCACTTGAACCTGTTACTTTGAGATTAAGAATATCTTCCAACTGCATACGTGATTTTGCATCGACTTGAACAATCACTTGTTGCATACGACCTTGGTTCGGGAAATCATTGATATACATTGACCCCATAGAGGTTGAAATAATGTCTGATACATCAGCAAAATTAACACCAAGAGCATTAAGCTTTTCACGATCGATTTTCAAGCTCACACGATTGCCTTCAGGTAAACCTTCAGCCCAAACCATATAGAGCTTTGGATTTTTAGAAGCCATTTCAATCAGCTGCTCTTTAGCTGCTATAAGAGCAGGCATACCTAAGTTGGCTTTGTCTTGTAACCGTAGACTAAAACCTGAATATGTACCCAACTCGTCAATTGGCGGAGGCAATATAGACATAACGCTACCTTCATTGCTTTTTGCCATAGCTGCGTTAAGTGAATTGACATATTCAGAGGCAGGCATTTTTCTTTCTTCAAAATCTTTTAGTGTTGAGAATGAAACCCCAACGTTTTGTCCAGAACCGCCAAAACCCCAGCCAAGAACGGAAATATTGTTTTGCACATCAGGTTTTTGATTTAGATGTCCTTCAAACTCTTTCACAATATTCTGGGTTCTTTCACGTGTTGCATCTGATGGAAGTTGGAATGTTGTTAAAAACCAACCTTGGTCTTCTTCTGGCATAAATGCTGTAGGCCAATATTTCATACCAGCAAAAGTAACAACCGTAATGACAACAAAGGCAATCATCATTGGAATAGTGTGTTTAACGATTTTGAGCAAAATGACTTCATATTTTTTAGTCACTTTATCAAAACTACGGTCAAACCATGCAAAGAACCCTTTCTTTTGATGATGACCATTGATCGGTTTTAAAATGGTGGCACAAAGTGCGGGAGTTAACACTAAAGCTAGCAAAGCGGAAAATAAAATGGATACAGACATCGTCACTGTAAATTGACGATAGATGATCCCTACAGAGCCGCTTGCAAATGCCATAGGTAAAAATACGGCTGCAAGTACTAGTGTTATCCCAATAATAGGACTAGTAATTTCTTTCATGGCTTTAGAGGTAGCCTCTTTAGGTGAGAGGCCTTCTGTTGCCATGATTCGTTCAACATTTTCTACGACGACAATGGCATCATCGACAATAATTCCGATGGCAAGCACCATACCAAACATAGTTAGTACGTTGATGGAATAGCCCATCAATAACATCACTGTAAATGTACCAAGTAAAGCAATAGGTGCTACAATCGCTGGAATTAATGTATATCGAACATTATGTAAAAATATATACATCACGATAAAAACCAGAACCATGGCTTCAAGTAATGTATGAATTACCTTTTCAATTGAGATTTTGACAAATGGAGCGGTGTCATAAGGTATATCTAGTTGCATACCTTCTGGTAAATTCTGTTTTAGTTCCTCAACCTTAGCTTTAACACCATCAGCGGTTTTTACTGCATTAGCACCAGGGCTGAGCTGGATTGCTGCTGCAGTAGCAGGTTTACCATTTTTCAAAATAGCAAAACTATAGGCTTGTGAACCCATTTCAACTTTAGCAACATCTGATAGTTTTATTGAACTACCACTTACTTTACTTTTTAAACTTATATTCTTGAACTCATCAATATTTTTAAGTTGGCCCTGTGCTGATAGGGGAATACTAATGAGTTGTCCTTTTTCAGCGGGTACATCACCTAATCGACCGGGTGCAATTTCAACATTATTACTACGTATAGCATTATTTACATCACTAATAGATAAGCCATAGGACACCAATTTATTTGGATCAACCCATATTCTCATAGCCTTTTCTGAACCAAACGATTGAACTTTACCTACGCCTTCAACACGTTTTAATTCTTCAACAGCATTCCTAACTAAATAATCACTTAAATCGACTTCAGAATGTTGTCCATTAGGTGAACTCAGACTGACCAACATTAAAAAGCCTGAAGAAGATGCTTCGACTAACAAACCTTGTTGGCGTACAGTCTGCGGCAGGCGGGCTTCAACAGTTTTAATCTTATTTTGTACATTTACCTGAGCCATATCTACATCTGTACCAGGCTTAAAGGTCGCAGTAATTTGTGCTAAACCTGATGTATCTGTTGTTGCACTATAATAAAGTAAGTTTTTTACGCCTGACATTTCCCGTTCAATTAACGTTACTACGCTATCGTTAATTGCTTTTGGCGTTGCACCAGGATAAACGGCTGTAATAACCACTTGTGGTGGAGCAACACTTGGAAAACGGGCAATAGGTAATTTAGGAATACTGAGTAATCCAAAGAGAATAATAAAAATCGCAATCACCCATGCAAATATAGGGCGGCGGATGAAGAATTGAGACATAATCATTCACCTCCTTTTGTTGTAGAGGCTTTGACTTCTGCGTTTGGAAACGTATTTTTAGGTCCTGATACTTTCCATGTAGTGATTTCAAGTTTTTGATTTGGCTGGATCCGGTCAATACCCTCGACAACAATACGGTCACCTGAATTTAAGCCTTGATTGACTGTGTAAAATTGATCATGTTGTTGACCTAATTCGATTTTGCGTAACTCAGCCATTCCTTTGCTATTCACAATATAAACTTGTGAATGTCCACTGTTGTCATATTGAATCGCTTGTTCTGGAATTAGTAAGGCATTAGGAACGGAAGAACGACTCATCTTCACTCGAACGTACATCCCTGGTAAAAGCTGACGATTTTTATTGTCAACTTCAATACGCATAGTTACGTCGCCAGTTTCAGGGTCAACATTAATATCTTCAAATAATAGTCTTGCGGTAACGTTATAAGGTTGATCTTGATTATTTAAAATTTGGACGTTGTGATCAGCATTTGCGGATAATTTACCTGCTTGTAAAGCAGCTTGTAGTTTTTCATAAGCTGTAATAGATTGTTTTACATCCACATATACTTTGTCAATTTGCTGAACCACTGCTAAAGCATTAGCATCTCCTTGCCCAACTAATGCACCTTCAGTGACAAAAGACTGACCAATACGTCCTGAAATAGGTGCTCTCACGGTTGCATATTGTAAATTAATATTTTGGCGTGTCAGGCTGGCTTTCATTTGTGAAACATCAGCTAGAGCTTGATGATATTGGGCCTGTGCATTACTAAATTCTTGTTTACTAATAGCATTACTAGGTAACAACTCTTGATAACGCTCAAGTTGGGTCTTTAATCGACTAACTTCTGATTCCGCTTTTTTCAATGCAGCTTGATTTGTTGCAACATCAGCTTGAAAGACTTCTGAATTAATCTTGTATAAGGGTTGCCCAGCTTTTACTTCACTGCCTTGTTTGAATAGTACTTTTTGAATTATTCCACCAACCTGAGGGCGAATTTCTGCTACTCGGAATGCATGTACACGAGCTGGAAGATTTTCACTGAAGTTTACTGTTTGTGGTTGAACATTTAATACACTTACTTTTGCCGAAGGTGTTTCAGTCTGAGCTGCTTCTTCAGAGCCACAGCCTTGTAAGATAAGGCCAATAGATAAAAAAAGTGGAAGTAACAGAGGCTTCTTCATATGGAAAAACTCATACAGTTTTAGATATTTACATTATTTTTAATATTTGTGTATTTATCGTTGATAAACTATGGAAAAAGTGTGGAGAATAAAAAAAATATCGATAAAATAAATAAGTTCTTAGTAAAGGATTATTTTATGTTTGATAGTTCATTCTCATTTGATTGCCGTGACAAACTAATTCTTGTTGTTGAGGATGAATATGATATTGGTGATATTATTGAACAGTATCTAAAAAAAGAAGGGATGCGTGTCATACGTGCTATGAACGGTAGACAAGCTATAGAGCTCCATTCGTCTCAACCTATTGATTTATTATTGTTAGATATTAAATTACCAGAAATAAATGGATGGGATGTTCTTAAAAAAATTCGACAAACTAATGATACCCCAGTCATCATGTTAACCGCACTTGATCAAGATATTGATAAAGTTATGGCACTCCGAATGGGCGCTGATGATTTTGTGGTAAAACCTTTTAATCCTAATGAAGTCGTAGCAAGAGTATATGCTGTATTAAGACGCAGCCAACAAAACCAGCAAGCAAAAAATAAGAATTTGCATTATAAAAATATTGAAATTCAAACGGATACTCATAGTGTATTTATTAATTTAAGTTCATCATCACCAAAGCTGAACTTAACTTTAACAGAGTATAAAATTTTAATGCTCATGATAGCACAACCACATAAGGTGTTTACTAGAGGAGAGTTGATGAGTTATTGCATGCCAGATGGTAATGCTTTAGAAAGAACTGTTGATAGTCATGTGAGTAAATTAAGAAAAAAACTTGAAGAACATGGCTTAAATCATATGCTTATTAATGTACGAGGCGTAGGCTATCGTTTGGATAATTTAAATGAAAAGTAAAAGTAAAATTAAAATTAAAATTAGTAAACAGCTAATTATTACATTCAGTATTTTGAATTTTAGTATTACTTTTTTTACTTTAACTTTTGGTTATTTAATTTATGCCATTGCCATTGAAGCGAAATTAGTTACATGGGAAAAACTTGGGCAGAACTGGCCTTATCTTCATTTATTAGACTTAGTTTGGTTACTAATAGTATTAATTATAGGATTTTTCTTATCTATTTTTTTAGGAATACGGCTTTCTCAACGATTTGTTAGACCAATTGAATCTATAGCCGTAGCAACTCAAAAAATTAGTCAAGGGGATTTAACAGCAAGAGTTGAAAACAATAAATATGTAAATGCTGAAATTTCAGAGCTTATAGATAATTTTAATGATATGGCCCATAAACTTGAAGTTTCAATAAAAAATGCTCATGTGTGGAATGCAGCGATAGCACATGAATTACGTACTCCAGTTACAATTCTTCAAGGCCGACTACAGGGTATTGTCGATAATGTATTTGAGCCTAGTCCCGCTCTAATGAAAAGTCTACTAAACCAGACTGAAGGGTTATCGTATTTGGTTGAGGATCTGAGAGTATTAAGTTTAATTGAGAATCAACAGCTTAAGTTAAATATAGAGCCAACCAATTTCCAAAAAAGCGTATCAAAAATTATTTTAATGTTTAGTGAGAAATTAGAGGAAGCTAAAATTACTATTCACTCTGAAGTATCAGATGACATAGTGTATTGTGATAGTCGCCGAATGGAACAGGTATTAATTGCTTTAGTAGATAATGCTATACGCTATGCCAATCCAGGCTTACTAAGTATTACATCATTTGTTCAACGACATATATGGACATTAATGATACAAGATGACGGGCCAGGTATTTCTATGGAATATCAAGAAGAACTATTTAAACCTTTTTTCAGGATAGAAGACTCAAGAAATAAAGCATTTGGCGGAACTGGTTTAGGGCTAGCTGTTGTTAATGCAATTATTAATGCTCATCATGGAACCATTCAGTATGAAAATAGGAATTCTAAAAGTGTATTTACTATTAGGATAAACTTCGAATAATAAAAGGCGGATTCAAGCGGCAAGTGCAACAGTATAAAAACCAGCCATAACTTCACTCGGTGTATACCAACCTAGTGTTTTTCTAGGACGATGGTTGAGTGCAAATTCTATCTGCTCTATTTGTTCGTTTGACACGTCATCAAACGATGATGATTTTGGCAGATATTGACGGATTAAACCATTCGTATTTTCATTCCTTGCTCGTTGAATAGACTTGTAAGGATCAGCAAAATACGTCTCTATGCCAACATCAGTAATTCTTTTGTGTTCGGAAAATTCTTTGCCATTATCAAATGTTACACTATAAGCATGGCTCATTTGTAAACGATCTAATGCACAAGTAATCGTTTGAGAGGATGCTCTCGTTGGCCCTAAATGAACAATATGTACATACAGGCTCTTTCGATCAACGAGAGTCAATAAAGCACCTTTATGATGTTTACCAATCACCGTGTCACCTTCGAAATCTCCTAAACGTTGTCGTTGATCAATGACCTGGTCTCGGCAGTGAATACTTGTTTTATCAATGATTTGACCCCTACGATCCGTGTTTTTGTAACCGCGTTTTCGATATTTCTTCTGATGCCTTAAGTGTAGATGAAGTTTACCGCCTTTTGATTTATCTTGATAAATGTACTGGTAAATCCACTCATGTGAAGGTACATCCAGCCAACCGCGTTGTGTTAAAGCACCTGAAATTTGTTCTGGTGACCAGTCCAAACCAATCAAATAATCAATATAAGCGAAGGCAAATGCTGTCATTGATGATGAAGGACGATACCGTCTTTGACTTGCAAATTTAGCTGCCTGTTGAGCTCTATATCCACGTTGTCCAGTATTTCTTTTTAATTCACGGTAGATGGTTGATCGTGAACGTCCTAACTCCCGAGCAAGGGAGGCGATTGAACTTTTACTTTTCAAAGTAGCATAAATTTCGTATCTTTCATCTTGAGAGAGTTGGGTGTATTTCTTCATTGTGTGCTTTCCAATTGCGAGTTGAAAAAGTCTAATGATTCTATGAATACACCTAACTTTTTCAACTGACTACAAATGTGTTGCACTTGGGATTTGAATCTGCGTGGTTCAAATCGGAACATTCCGCAAACAAGCAGTCTATCAAAAGACTATACCTGAATGATAGCGAGCCAAATCGCATACAATATCTATCATTAGACTTAATGCAATAATTAAATGATAGTATTATCATTAATCTAATAGAATTAAGATTAAATGATAGAAATGAATACACGTATTTATCTACGAGCTTCAACTAAAGATCAAGATGCAGAAAGGGCTTTGCAGATTCTTCAGGATCTAAACCAAAACTTGAATTTGGGTGAAACCATTGTGTACGTGGAAAACTATAGTGGTACGAAGTTAGACCGACCTGAATTGAATAAGCTACTGTCAGAAGCAAATCAAGGTGACACATTGTTAGTTGAAAGTATTGACCGCTTATCACGCCTAACCCAACGAGATTTTCAAGAGCTGAAGCGCAGGATCCAGGAGAAGGGACTTCGTTTAGTCGTAGCAGATCTTCCTACTACCTACCAAATGATTCAAACCAGTGACAGCATTACTCATTCAATCTTGGAACTCATCAACAATATGTTGATTGATCTTCTGGCAACAATGGCCCGCCTAGACAATGAGAAACGTATAGAACGTATTAAGCAGGGCCTGGCACGTTCGGGTTACAAACCAACAGGCAAGAAGGCAAATGAGGCTAAACATAAACGAATAAAAGAATTGCTAGTAGTTGGCAATATGACTAAGGAAGAAATTGCCAAAGCAGTGAATTGTGGAGTTGCAACTGTCTATCGAGTTGCTAAAGTTATCTAAAAGAGGCTTATCTCAACGCGCCCCCAATGGGGCACCGCTGCATTCAGGTTACTTCACATAAGAAATTTTATGTTAAATGATTGTTAGAAATGCCCCTTGATCGAGGCATTTTCTATAAAGAATACTAAAAACTAATTAAAGTGTATTAGTTCCGACTTAATCTGACACAGAGCTTGAAAAAGAAGAAGTTACCGATTTTGATTAAAGGTGTCGAATCTCAATCAATAAAGGTAACTTCTCATGTTGCATACTAACAATCAAATCATCAAACACAAAGTCGGTCTGCTGAATTTAGCAGAAGAACTCCAGAACGTATCCAAAGCTTGTAAAGTCATGGGAGTATCTAGAGATACCTTCTATCGTTATCAAGAGCTTGCCAGTACAGGCAATATGGATGCGCTCATCAACCAGAGTCGCAGAACTCCAAATTTAAAAAACCGAGTGGATGAGCAAACTGAACAAGCTGTTGTTGATTTTGCAATCCAATATCCAGCTTATGGTCAGCATCGAACCAGTAATGAGCTACGTCAGATTGGCATCTTTGTATCTGGCAGCGGTGTGCGCTCTATCTGGCTTAGACACAATCTTGAGAACTTCAAAAAGCGATTGAAGGCACTTGAAATGAAAGTTGCTCAAGAAGGCATTCAATTGAATGATCAGCAGATTGCTGCATTAGAACGTAAACATGAAGATGATGTTGCTTGTGGTGAAATCGAAACACATCATCCAGGATATCTTGGAGCGCAAGATACTTTTTATGTCGGAAATCTAAAAGGTGTTGGTCGTATTTATCAGCAAACTTTTATTGATACGTATAGCAAAGTGGTTCACTGCAAGCTGTACACAACCAAGACACCAATCACAGCCGCAGATTTATTGAATGACCGCGTGTTACCATTCTATGAATCACAAAGATTGCCAATGCTTCGTATTTTGACCGACAGAGGCACCGAATATTGCGGTAAAGTTGAACATCACGATTATGAGCTTTATTTGGCTCTGAATGATATTGATCACACGAAAACTAAAGCGGCTTCCCCACAAACGAATGGGATCTGTGAGCGTTTCCATAAGACGGTCTTGCAGGAATTTTATCAAATAACCTTTAGGAAGAAGCTATATAGCACATTAGAGGAATTACAAGCTGATCTAGACGTTTGGCTGAAATTTTATAATACTGATAGAACCCATCAGGGTAAGGTGTGCAATGGCAGAACGCCATTTGCAACATTACTCGATGGAAAACGTATTTGGGCTGAAAAGAATTTAGCTCAAATTTAACCTGACAGTCTTAAGCAAATATCGGTAACTGTCAGATTAGGTTTGAACTAGTACAATTAAAGCCAACCAAGTTTCAAAACAAGGCAGTTCTCAGCAATCATATTTTTAAATTATATAACTCCCAACTGAGCTTTTGCTCCAACGATAAGGCTTTCATTTTGAGTTTCTAAGGCAAATAAACCATACATCAAAGGAGAGGCCGCTGCTCTTTCTAAAGTCTGTTCATATAGTTTATTCCAAACTTTACCCCCTAGTTTTTCATACTCGATGATTAGAGTTTTGAGGCTTTCTTCTCCAAACAAAGTTACATGCCCAGCAAAATCAATCGCTGGGTCATCTATATGGGCTGTTGACCAATCAATAACGCCTGAAACAGCTCCATCCTTTGAAGCTAGTACATGCCCAGCATATAAATCGCCATGTATAAATTGGGTGAAATCTGCCCATAGAACATCATTATCCAACCATTTTCTGTAGCGGGTTTCCAATTGCTCACTTATACCAATTTCAGATTTTACTAACTGCAAATTGTTTGCTATTTCAGGTCTTAAATCTGAAGGTTTCATAATTTTCAAATCATTTTCCCGAACTTCTTTTTCAGGAATACTATGGATTTCAAATAAGGTTTTTGCCAAAGATGTTATGTATTTCGGGCTATCTTTGTCCATATTCCAAATTATTTCATAGGTTTCAGCATCCAAATTTAAAACAGGATTATCTTTAAGTATGGGATAAGCCACTAATTCTGTAGATGAAATTCTCCAATCAGGAACCTCTACAGAAAGATGTTTTTTTACCAATTCTAAAATGCGTTTTTCTTTCTTGATTTGTTCCCTCATGCCATCACGACGAGGAATACGCAGCAACCATTGTTGCCCCTTTGTATCAAGAGCAAAAACGACCTTAAAATCAATGCCCATTTCATTGAAATTCATTTTGTCCGTAAGCAACAAGCCGTGTGCTTCAGCAAGTGATTGAATATCTTGAATTGTCATTTTTAATTTCCTTTAAAGAGTTCAATAATTAATGTTCGGATTAGATTGGCTATCATTAACAATCTCTCTCAAAAGTCTTGATGATTTTGTGGTCTTTGATCTCGTAGATAATGTCAGCAATATTATCGACCAATTGCTTGTCATGAGATACGAAGATAATAGTTCCTGCATAGGACTTCATCATTGTTTCTAATGCGGCAATACTTTTTAGGTCAAGATAGTTTCCTGGTTCATCCATAAGCAAAATATTATATTTTCCTAAAAGCATTTTGGATAAAAGCAGTTTGATGATTTCACCTCCCGATAAGTCGGATAAGTTTTTTTGAATATCATTCGCTCCGATCCCCATTGAAGCCAATACTGCACGAATTTCCGCAACTGTGTACTCGCACTCTTCCTGCATAAAGGAGAGCACAGATTTATGCGTGTTAAATTTATATCCTGTTTGTGTAAAGTAGCCAATTTCAGCTTTTGGAGATATGGTTAATCCATCAGCACGTTCTGATATCATTTTTAACAAGGACGTTTTCCCTGTTCCATTCGATCCAGTTATAGCGACTTTAGCGCCAAGCGGTATTATAAAGTTAGCGTCATCAAAGATAGTACGGCTACCAAATTTTAAGCTCAGACCATCTGCCGTAATCGGGAACTTATTGTGCAGTTCTAGGGCTGAACTTTGACGAAAACGAATAGAACGCAAATGCTCTGGTGCTTGAATATCTTCTAATGCAGCCAAACGCTTTTCCATACTCTTAGCTGCCTGATACAGTTTTCTTTGCTTGGTGCCAGTCATTTTTGCATGCCCAAGTCGTCCAGCACTTTCGGTAGAGTTTTTGGATTTTTCTCCTTTTTTCTTATTGTCTAATCGATTAGCTTGCTGGCGTTTTTCTTGCACAGCAGATTCTAATCGCTCCCGTTCCTTCATCATCAGCTCATATTCTACGGCTTGGTGTTGTCGCTCTTCTTCTTTTTGACGCAAGTAATCCGAGTAACCACCCCAATATTCCGTAATTTTACCGTCTTTTAACTCCCATATCTTGTCTACAACCATATCAAGAAAATATCGGTCATGACTGATAACAAGTAATGCTCCATCAAATGCTTTAAGTTGACCAATAAGTAGATCTATTCCATTGAGATCAAGGTGGCTGGTTGGTTCATCCGCTAGAATGCCATGTACTTGTTGGGAAAATGCGGCAGCAATTTTTGCACGAGTTTCCTCTCCGCCACTCATTGTGTCGTTTTGTACATTGGAAACACCAAGGCGAGATAACATTGCCCGGTCTTCGACCGTTTCTATTTCGATTCCGCCCAGTTGGCTGATATGTGCAAAATCACCAAAACGCTGTAATGTCGCTTCGGCTAAAACAATTTCGCCATTAAGTACTTTGAGTAAACTACTCTTTCCTGCTCCGTTATCACCCACAAGACCAATACGGTCATAAGAGTGAATTTCCAATTCATCAATATCCAAAACATCACGCCCAGCATAATCCAAGCGTATGTTTCTCGCTTTAATAATTAAACTCATTTTTATTTACTCCTGTTTAGCTCTTGAAATTTTTTATGCAGCAAACAGGATTTAGGTGAAAACAAAAGCTAGCATCACAGTGTCCTCCCAAAAAAAAAGCTATTCATCCACAGGGTGGACAAATAGCTAGTCAATTAAGTTATAACTGGAAACTATGCACTAAAAGCATACTTATAAATTAAGCATACTTTTACTTTATATATCCGCATATATTCTTAAAGACACAACAAAAGCCCACCATTATAAAATAGTGTCACTATGCAAATAGTTGTGTCTTAACGAATGCGGATAGAATGCATAAACTTACCTAAAAAATAAAATTCAGTTTTATGATAACTTTACTGTTAAAAGAAGTCTAGACAACCTTGTTTTATGCTTGGATATAAGGCTTATTTTAAAATAATAGTAGTGAAGATTTTCTAAAATTAACATAATACACCTTATACGAAATTAAAAAATGGAGCCTAAAGCTCCATTTTTTAATAACTTTTTTTAAATTGCTAAGCGTAAATTCAGTGCTTTTACAACTTTAATCACAGTATCAAAACTAGGGTTAACATCACCAGAAAGTGCTTTATAAAGACTTTCTCGGCCTAAGCCTGTATCTCGTGATAATTGAGCCATTCCTTTAGCTTTTGCAATGTTACCTAAAGCCTTTGCAATGAATGCGGCATCGCCATTAGATTCTTCAATACATGCTTGTAAGTAAGCCTGCATATCATCCTCTGTTTTAAGATGCTCAGCACTGTCCCATTTGCGAAGTTTAATAGCCATTTATAGCTCCTCCTCTAAATCTTGTGCCAATTGCAGGGCAAGTTTTATATCTTTACTTTGCGTAGACTTATCTCCGCCTGCTAAAAGAATAACAACCCTTTGCCCTTGCTTGCAGTAATAAATCCTATAGCCTGGCCCAAAGAAGAAACGTAATTCAGAAACACCTTCACCGACCGGCTCAGTATCTCCAAAGTTTCCATCTTCAACCCGATCAATTCGGACTTGTATGCGTCTTTTTGCCTGCTGGTCTTTTAACTTGGTGAACCAGTCATCAAAGACTTCAGTGGTATATATTGAGTACATAAGTAGAATGTATCCTATAGGATACATTTATGCAAGAAATAAACTTGATATTTGGGGCTCGAAACGGTGAATTTCGTATAACCGCCATTATGTTAAGTTAATCAAAATTCTTAATGCACCAAAACCTAAAAATTTAAATGGAGTAAAAATGACTTTAAAGGGGTTAGATATTCAAGAAGATTGTATCAAAGCTATTTCTAATGAATCTTTAATATTTGATATTAAGAATAAAGAGTTTTTAGAGGATATAGAAAATCTTTTATTACAGTATTTTCAAAATTTTAGTAATGATTTAAATGGAATTGAGTTTGATAATTTTTCTGTGGAGTTTTGGTTCGATGCAGGACAATTGATTATTTATCCTGAAAAAGATTTATTAGATCGTAAACCCTTTGAATCTGAATATGATTTAGATAGATTAGACCCTTATTTTTATCTAGTTTGTGAAGAATATAGGATATATTTTGATGACTTAATATCTCGAAAAGTAAGCGATCAAGTATCTGAAAAAGAAGCTATTTCTAAAACTAATGACGTAATTGATTGTGTAAGCAAAGCTATAAAAAATATAAATGATGAAAACAATCTTTTAAAGATGTTAGGCAGGCCTAAATTAGAAATAAGATATTTCGGTGTAACGAAAGAAGAACTTTTAGCAAAAGAAATTCTCGTGAAATGAAGTAGATATTTTTGTCGTATTAAGGAAAACTAAAATTAACATAATGGGCGTTATGCGAAGTCAAAAATGGGAGCTTAAGCTCCCATTTTTATTGATGATTTTTTAATTCTTTCAGCATAGCATCCCGTAAAATTTCATTCATTCGTGTTTGATAACCTTTGCCTTGTGCTTTGAACCAAGCAAGTACATCAGCATCTAACCGAATTGAAGTTTGTTGCTTCACTGGGCGGTAAAATTGATTTTGGCGTACAGCACTGCTCCAATCGGTAATTTCAGGAATATCTGATAGATCTAGCTGATCATCAGGAACCGTGCCTTTAGCAAGCAAGCGTTGAATTTCAGCATCTTGCTTCTCACCAAATTTCTCATTCAGCTCTTTGCGTGAGTATCTAACCATGCTCATATTTGTTTCGCTCCGCTTTAGTCACTTGCCTTGCACTAATGATTCGTATGATTTCACAGTCATCTTCATCAAAAATGGTGTGAGCCACCAATAACATTAGTACGCCTTTAACTCGTCCAATGGTTTGCCAACGTTCTTCACCATCGGTATGTCTGTCTTGGATTGAGATCCGTAATGGATCTTCAAAAACAAGGCTTGCAGTTTCGAAAGAGATATCATGCTTTTTCTGATTCTTTCGATTCTTAGCCTCATCCCATTCAAAATACTGTTCCATAAAAAACATTCAAATTTGTATATACAATAATGTATCACAAAATTGTATAACTCAAGTTGAGAAGCGTAATTTTTAGTCAAATTTATTGGCAAGAACTATCAAAACTGCTCATAAAAAAGCCGACTTGTTTCCAAGTCGGCTTTTGAACATCATCGAGCAAATAATTTATATCATAAGTTTTTGATTTTTATATTTTTCAATTTGTGCTTTTCGTATAACGCCCATTATGTTAAATAGCATGCAATATTGGATACCATACTGAAATAAGTAAAACAGTACCTAATACTCGATTAAAGAGCACCATATGATGAGCTGTAGAAAGTATTTTTTTTGTGATTTTTCCTAAATAAGCCCAAATAAATAAACAAGGTAGAGAAATCAGCATAAAGATGAATGAAAATAGAATGAGTGACTGATAGTAGTTAGCTAGTTGTGCTGTATAAACAGTAATAACAGCAATAGCCATCAACCAGCTTTTAGGGTTGATAAACTGTAAAAAGAAGCCTGTAAAAAAACCATTTTTCTTATTTTGATTTTGGATTTTAGATTCTAGATCAGGTCTATAATTAAAAATTTTCCATCCAATATAGCTTAACCAAATGCCGCCAGTGAAACTTAATATTAATTGAATCTTGGGGTATTCATTGAGTGTTGTACCAATTCCAAGTCCTGTAATTAAGACTAATGATGCAGCACCAATACTTCCACCGAAGATTAAGCCTAATGTTTTTTTAATACTAAATTGATGACTTGTACTAAGAATAAGGAAATTGGTTGGTCCAGGAGTAATTGATGCAACAAAAGAAAAGGCACAAAAAGCTAAAATCGTTTCCAAAATAAAATCCAAAAATTAATAAACTATTTGGCTAGTTTGATAAATATCTTCAAGCTCTGTACACGACAAATTTCACAGAACCCTTATCCTATCAGGATTCTGCTTTCTTAAAATTGCCAAAATTTCCTTAAACTCTTCTTTTTTCCCAAAACCAATTAAACGCTGAATCGCCATTTGAACATAGTCTAAACCATAGCGAAATAAACTCATTGAGAGTCGTCCATGCTTCTTTATTTTTATCGCTTTTTTTTGATTATGTTGCCATTCACCCGTTAAGTAACACCAACAGAAGCTTATAGCTAACACCGCAATCAATTTTTTCACTCGTCTAGGGTCTGTCAAGCGCGTATTTTCAAGATTAAACCCGCGTCCTTTGAGACAACTGAATAAGGTTTCAATTTCCCAGCGTAATGCATAATCCTGAATAGCATTGGCATTAAACTGAGGAGAAACGACGAGTAAAAGCTCTCCATTTTCTAACTGTAGTGCACTTATATATAGTTTCACCCGACCAACCAAAATCCGTCGTTTACGACATTCAATTTGACCAACTTTAAGATGGCGAAATAAATCACTAATTTTATGATTCTTTCCTAAATGATTGGTGACAATGAAGTTTTTTTAACACGAATGCAGAAGTTGATGTCTTGTTCAATTAACCATGTAAACCACTGCTCACCGATAAACAGAGGTGGTCCCACTTGTTTGAACAACTAAAAGCGTATTTATAAGTGATATTCCGCTCTAGTTAAGCCACCTTGTTTTGTTGGGGTAGCTGATCATAGTAAAACTCATTTGGTGTCATTTTGTCTAGACTCGAATGAGGTCGTTTCAAATTATAAAACTCAAAATATGCACTTAATTGCTTTTTCGCATCTGTGACACTGCTATAAGCTTTGAGATACACCTCTTCATATTTAACGCTCCGCCATAATCGTTCAACCATCACATTATCTACCCATCGACCTTTACCATCCATACTGATTTGAATGCCATTTGATTTCAATACATCAATAAATGCATCACTGGTAAACTGGCTGCCTTGGTCTGTATTAAATATTTCAGGTCGACCATATTTTTCAATCGCTTCATTTAAAGCCGAAATACAAAAATCCACCTCCATACTAATCGATACCCTATGCGCAAGTACCTTGCGGCTATGCCAATCAATCACAGCACATAAATAAACAAAGCCTTTTGCCATAGGGATATACGTTATATCCGTAGACCACACTTGATTACTGCGCTGAATAGCCAACCCTTTGAGCAGATATGGATATTTACGGTGAGCTTGATTAGCCTGGCTTAAATTTGGTTTGCAATATAACGCCTGAATACCCATTTTCTTCATTAAAGTACGTGTATGACGTCGTCCTATATGATGTCCTTGACGATTCAACAAATCACGCATCATACGACTGCCTGCAAAAGGATATTGCATATGTAATTCATCAATACATCGCATCAGCTTCAGATCTGATGCACTCACAGGTTTTGGGCGATAGTAATAACAACCACGGGAGACTTTCAGCAGCTTAGCTTGCTTAGATACTGAAATCTGAAGTGAGTCGTCGATTAACTTTTGTGGTTGAAGCGGCCCAGTTTCTTCAACACACCTTCTAAAAAATCAATTTCTAATGCCTGCTCACCGATTTTTGCATGTAGTTTTTTTAGATCGATGGGTGGTTCTGTTGGAGCTTTTGATTGATCGAAAGCTTGCGAGGAAGCTGAGATCAATTGATTTTTCCAGTCAATAATTTGGTTTTGATGAACATCAAACTCAGCACTCAATTCAGCAAGTGTTTTTTCTGCTTTAATCGCAGCAAGTGCTACCTTAGCTTTAAAATCATTTGAATGATTTCTTCTTGGTCTACGTGCCATAAAATACTCCATATATTGATGTTTATAACATCATTTGAGGAGCAGAATATCACTTATAGGAGTTGTTCAAATTTACGGATCCATCTCTAACTCTCTGTCTGCGAACACATTCACAATACGGTCTTTACCAAAAATGGCTATAAAGCGTTGAATCAAAGCAATACGCTCTTTCGTATCTGAATTTCCACGTTTATTAAGCAATGTCCAAAGGATAGGTATCGCTATTCCACGATAAACGATTGCGAGCATCAGGATATTAATATTTCGTTTTCCCCATTTCCAATTGGTTCTATCTAAAGTCAGTTGCACTTGGTCGAATGAAAACATATTGAAAATCAACTGAGAAATTTGACGATAATCAAAATACTGACCTGCAAAGAAGCGCTGCATACGTCGATAAAATGATTGTGGTAAACACTTGATGGGCAAGGCTTTAGATGCAGAAGAAAGATTACATGTTTGCTTTAAAATAATCACAAGCATGATGAGCGCAAAGCACTTTAAATGTGACTTGTTCCATTTTAGAGATTTGTTTAAGATAAGATATAACTCATTGAGATGTGTCATAGTATTCGTCGTTAGAAAACAATTATTGTGACATTATTTCAATGAGTTATCTATTTTTGTCGTGTACAGAGATCTTCAAGATATATCTAGAACATTTGTGCACGCTTTTTGATATTGATTCAATGTTATGCCATAACAACGTTTAAACCATCGACCTAGATGACTTTGATCAGAAAAACAAAGATATGAAGCAACAGTTGTTGCTGATAATCCTTTTCTTAACAATTCTTTTGCCTTATTTAAACGGAGTTGGATCAGATATTGATGTGGAGAACAGTTAAAGTTTTTTTTAAATACACGGTTAATATAAAAACGATCTGTTTTCACCAATGTTGAGAGTGTTTGTAAGTCTAAATCATGAAAGAGACTTTCATGTAAAATTTCTTTTAGCTTTAATGCAATATTAGGTAATGTCTGGATAGACTTTTCACGTTTATATAAAATTTTTTTATTTACTAAGTTTTCTAATAAAAGATCTAAATACGTATCTTTCATCAATTGAGATTCATTGTTATTCAATATATTGTAGGTTGAAAGTATCAAATGTGAAAGTTGAGGATCAGAACGTAGGGTTGATTCGATAGCAAGTTCGATAGGCTCATTAAATATTCCTTCATAGCTTTTTTTTAACCATGCTGGATCTAAATGCATCATTTTATAAGTGAAGCCGAGAGGATCTGGTGCATTACCATCATGAACTTCTTCAGGTTCAAGCATGAAAGTTTGACCTTGATAGCTATCAATAATTTTTTTTCTACAATTGAATTGTTGATGTCCTAACTCTGTTACCCCTATAAGATAACTTGAGTGTAGATGAGGATCGTATGCAAAGCCTTTGAAGTGGGCATGAATTAGTTCTATACCTGTAGACTTATCCTGTGTGACATTGACCCAATTGCTCATATTTACTTAATTAGTCCTAATGGATTTAGCTTATCAAAAATTATCTAATGAAGAAATTCTAAAATTAACATAATACACCTTATACAAAATGCCCTTGTAAGCCCTTAATCAAGGGCATTTTTAGTCTCTACTTAACATAAAATTTTGGTGGTGCTTCAAAAAGTATGCTGCCTTTAAATGAAGCCATTATTGATGTAAAAGAAAAGAAGGCTAAATCAAAAGCTTTAAAATGGTTTTCAAGCTTTTTTGAAAAATTACAGCTTCTTCTGAAGCTACGCCTAATTCTATGCCTTATTTTGCAATTATTGCCTTCAATACCTACAGTAAAAAATTTACCAATACTTTGCTTACCATTTTTAAAAGCAGTGATGAAACTGTCCCAATGATCACTTGCAATTCGGGTGTAGTGAATATCTAATTGTTTAAGCTTTGTCTTCAATTGTTAGACTGTAGCTAAATCTCGTTTACCCCAAACATAAGCAACAATTTCACCTGTTTCTCGATGATAGGCGTAAATAAGCCATTGTTTATTCTTTTTATTTCCAACAAAATTCCAGAACTCATCTACTTCGAGAGATTCATAATGACTTTGCTGAGGCTGAATTTCATAGGTTGATTCAGTTAAAGTACGTAAAACTTTACCGATACTGATGCGCTCAACTTCAGCAATATCTCGTATACCGCTGCCTCTGACCATCAACTGTAATATTTTACGAGTAATACCTGACTTACATCCTAGATAGCTCAGTGCATGATCACCAATAAACTGACGTTTACAGTCTTTGCACTGATAGTTTTGTTTCCCATCTACTTTGATACCATTTTTCTTTATACTATCACTGAGGCAGGTTGGACATTTGATTGCTAGAGTTATTTGCATTTCTCTATTTTATCAAAATCCAATCGGCTTTTTCTTCAGCATACTTTTTGAAACACTACCAAAAATAGATTAACCTCAAACTTCTAATTCTTATAAATAATGAAAAACACCCAACTTATCTAGCACATCTAAAGACAATTGTTTACGTAGAGCAATATCATCACCAGCTTTCATTTGCATATTTAAAGCAAATGCCACCACTTGCCCATCTGCCTTTTCAACAAAACCCACATACCAACCCACTTGCGGGTCTACAGCCATTCCCCAGCCACTTTTAGCATATAGACGATTCTCCCCTCTGCGCTCTACATACAACATCTCTTTCACTTGTTGCTGAACTTCAGGTTTAAAAGGCAATTGCCCTTGGGCTAAATCATACACAAACTTTACTTCTTGTATAGGTGTAATTGTCAAAGGCCCTTTCAACCAAAATTGATCAACTTCCGTGCCTATTTGCATATTGCCATAACCAATACGTTGCAATTCACTTTGCATTAAGCTTGGACCAATACGACGTGCCAATTCTTGATATACAGGCACTGTAGATGCTTGCATGGCTTCGCCCAAAGTAAAATCTTTGTCCCATGCTTTAAAAAAACGTGGCTTTCCATCCCACTTAAATATTTCTGTAGATGTTGCTTTATGATTTTCTAAACCAATTAGTGCATTGGCAATTTTAAATGTAGATGCAGGAATATAAGCTGTTTTTGCTCGGTCTAAATGCGTGCCATATTTTTTAATATTTTGACCATCATATGTGACAAACACAGCATCAGCTGAGATTTCATTAAAAAGCGCTTGAACATTCTGATCGATGATTGAGTTATTCACTTGTGGAATTGTACTTGTTTTTGCTCGACTCATACTATGCTCAGCACAAGCCCCAATACTTATGCTTAAGCAAACTAAACTCAATATTTTTAATAATTTCATGATATACAACTTTAAAATTTGGTAGTGTTTCAAAAAGTATGCTGAAGAAAAAGCCGATTGGATTTTGATAAAATAGAGAAATGCAAATAACTCTAGCAATCAAATGTCCAACCTGCCTCAGTGATAGTATAAAGAAAAATGGTATCAAAGTAGATGGGAAACAAAACTATCAGTGCAAAGACTGTAAACGTCAGTTTATTGGTGATCATGCACTGAGCTATCTAGGATGTAAGTCAGGTATTACTCGTAAAATATTACAGTTGATGGTCAGAGGCAGCGGTATACGAGATATTGCTGAAGTTGAGCGCATCAGTATCGGTAAAGTTTTACGTACTTTAACTGAATCAACCTATGAAATTCAGCCTCAGCAAAGTCATTATGAATCTCTCGAAGTAGATGAGTTCTGGAATTTTGTTGGAAATAAAAAGAATAAACAATGGCTTATTTTTGTTCAAAAGTCATATTTTACCTCGGAGAAACCGGACATTTTTATTGGTGAGAATATAGACACTTTAAATGGGTTCTAACACTCTCTCTCGTTTCGTATAACAGCCATTATGTTAAATCATCGTATTAGAAGATAAATTTTCAGATGTAGTAATTGATCTAAAATGATGTTTCCAAAGTTGAATTCCTAAATTTCCACTTCGATCTAAAGAAGAACCTACAGTTAAATCTGTAACTAAGCAGGGGAAAAGACCAGCATCAAATAATCTAAAACCAGCAGCAAGAACACACGTATCCGTTTGGATACCACATACATAAACTTGTTGAGTATCTAAACCTTTCAAATACTGAATCAAGTCATCTGTTGGAGAATATCCATACTTAATAAATACTTTCTCTACTTTTAGTGGACATTCATCAAATTCCGATGGAGCCCAATTTAGCTGGCTTTTGAAGGGAACTATTGATTCATCATGTAGTTCTATAGTCGCGATTGAATGAACCGAAGGCAGCAATTTTTCTAATTTTTGTATTAACCAGTTAGGAGGATTAAAAGTTGATTGAACATCAATTATTAACAGGACTGGTTTCATAAATAATAACAAATTAGTTTTAGTAAATTGATTTTATCAAAGAGAAGCCTTTAATGTCCATGAAATTGAATACATACTTAAATCCTAATTAATTATGTTGGGCTTTAAATTTCTCTAAAATTAACATAATACACCTTATACGAAAGGCCCATAAATTGGGCTTTTTGGTCATGCATTTAACATAAAATCTCATCTACGAAATCCAGATTCAAGACATAAAAAAGCCCGACATCCTGTCGGGCTTTTTTAGATTGGGTTGCTCGTCTTGCTGATCTCGTGCTGCCCATTCCTTGCGCTACTTTCTTATTCTTGTTTTTTTGGAAACATCCTGTTCCCTGTATAGCCATCATAGGATTAATGCCTTGAATTACCAATCCGCAAAATCCTTAAATCTATGTAAGTTTTAGCTTACAAAGTTGGCCTATTTTTATCCCAAGAGTTGTCCGCAGAAATTGGGGATGATTTAAGCTCTCTATGGATTGATAATGCACACTAAAGTTTCATTTTGATTAAAAAATCATCAAAAACATTGGCAAGAAGTATCAAATCCGTTCATAAAAAAGCCGACTTGTTTCCAAGTCGGCTTTTTAGGTTTTGCGTCCCAATTTTTTATAGCATAACTTTTTGAAATATAAAACTATTTATGAGTACGTTTCGTATAAGCTCTATTATGTTAAATGGTTATGAATATAAGATGTCTAAAGTTGAGTTTTATATTTCTTTAAAATATATAGTATTTATTCTTACTTATTTATATTTAGACACCAATGAGAAAGCAATACTTTTTTTTGATAGCATTAGGGTTTTCAAGTTCTTCATTTGCATTAGAAAATCTACCTCTTAGCCACAAAGGGTTAGAAAAACTGAAAATGCAAGAAATTGGACCTGTCATAAAAAATTTTTTACCAAATTCAGATGTATCTGCAATATGGTGGGATTACAAGTCTAATAATCCATCTATAATTTGGCTTCATAGACCTTATACTGAAACACAATTTGAAGATGGTTCTATTCAAACAATACGTAAAGGAGTTTTTAGATCAAATGTGTTAGGAGTTCAAACAACTTATCTACAAGACAGAAAATATGAATTGCCTTGGTCAGTTATTTATTTAGGTAAAATGGCGAAATTTGGTGTAACAGAAATACAATTTCATCCTAACTTACCCGATATCGATATCATCGACTCATATCAATGTTTTGGAGCTAGTTATGATAATTGTGATTTCAATCCAATAAAATCATTAAAAAATGTTGGTGTTAATAGTAAAATGATTTGTAGAGATGATACTGGAAGTGGTTCAAATTATAAAAAAGCTTACTTACTAACAGCAAATGGTAAAAAACCAACTTATGCTATTCATTCAATGAGTACAGGTTCAGGAGGCTCTAGTAATGATTTCAGCCTCATGCTTAATACAACAAAAAATGAAATATGTAATTTAGTTAAAGACTAGAATTAACGTTATACAAAGCTTATAAATTTAGGCTATACCCTTAATTTTTTTATATTTTTTAACTTTTAAAGCCTAGATATCAGATCTAGGCTTTTTAATTTTGGTATACCCCACCTAATATTAAAATTAAATTAAAAATCAATGATATGCATTTAAATCTATGATAAATAATAATCAAATTCACACTTTTATTGATATCTACGCACAGAATTGCTATTCTGTGCGTAGATATCAATAAAAGTGTGATGAGTGGAGGTTGTATGGCTTTTAGAGCTAATGAAGCAGCGATGGAAAACAGAAAAAGTGCGGAAAGATATTTACTTTCAAATCTAAAGGAATTATCTACGCAAGAGCGTGATGCTAGTCGTAAGTATCTAAGTGATTTAATGGATAAAATGGGGCCTGTAATTGATACTTATCCCGTATGGCATCCATTGTTAGTAGACAAATCACGTTGGACGTTCTATAGAACTCCAAATCCACAAAATGGTTATTCCAAAATTGATCATAATGTCTATTTTAGGAATGGTTTCATCACATGTCCCTACAATGCTGCTTCTAATCATGGTCAAGATGTAATAGATGCTGTTGAGGCTTTGCCTGTAATTAATGGAATAAAAATTACAGCAAAAAAATTGCCAGTAACCCTTTACAACTCTGATACGACAGCGATTCTTGTAGAGTGTGGATGGGACTATTCTCTTGATCAAGAGGGAAATATTCCATGGGAATCGATAGCTCCATTATTACTTGAGACAGCATTGAATATTCATAAACAAGGTATGAAGAGCTTCTCCATAGAAGAAATGATGGATGATTATTTATTGGGGAGACCTTGTGGAAAGAGATCTTCACTATTTATTGGACAAGATACTGGATTACGTATTAATAAAATGTGGAAAATGATTATTGAATCTCAAATGATTTAAGAATTTCTAAAATTAACATAATACACCTTATACGAAATGCGTTATAATTCCACTTAGAAATCAATGCTGTAGTTTCTAGTTGATAGCCCACCTTCCCCAAGGTGGGCTTTTTTTGTGATTTTTCACGTTCCACGCTTAAAATTCGAACAGTGTTTCATGATTTTTATAAGTTAAACTAAATTTAGTTGCTAATCCCAATAAGCTATTCACTAACTTGTAAATATCGGTATACCGGGCACTGTTGCAAATAGAGATTTGAGTCGATGAAGTTCCTTTTTAAAAGTGCTTAGAGACCGAAAACCCTGTTGATTAGACACACTTCACCTTGAGGCTGACCATAATAAAATGACGATGCTTGTCCTTTACGTAGTGCACGCATGACTTCAATACCTTTAATTGTGGCATAAGCCGTCTTCATAGATTTGAATCCTAATGTGGCCCTGATGATCCGCTTTAACTTACCATGATCACATTCAATGACATTATTTTTATACTTAATCTGCCTGTGCTCAATATCTACTGGACATTTTCCTTCTCGCTTTAACCGTGATAAAGCATGGCCATAGGTCGCTGCTTTATCTGTATTGATGACCCGTGGAATTTGCCATTTTTTCACCGTATTGAAGATCTTTCCTAAAAAACAATAGGCTGATTTACTGTTCCGTCTAGCGGAAAGGTAAAAGTCAATCGTATGACCACGTTGATCAACTGCACGATACAGGTAAGTCCATCGCCCCTTCACTTTGATATAAGTCTCATCCATATGCCATGAATGTAAATCTGTAGGATTACGCCAATACCAGCGTAAGCGTTTTTCCATTTCTGGAGCATAACGCTGAACCCAACGATAAATTGTGGTGTGGTCAACATTCACACCTCGTTCAGCGAGCATTTCTTGAAGTTAGAGGTGGTCCCACTTGTTTGAACAACTAAAAGCGTATTTATAAGTGATATTCCGCTCTAGTTAAGCCACCTTGTTTTGTTGGGGTAGCTGATCATAGTAAAACTCATTTGGTGTCATTTTGTCTAGACTCGAATGAGGTCGTTTCAAATTATAAAACTCAAAATATGCACTTAATTGCTTTTTCGCATCTGTGACACTGCTATAAGCTTTGAGATACACCTCTTCATATTTAACGCTCCGCCATAATCGTTCAACCATCACATTATCTACCCATCGACCTTTACCATCCATACTGATTTGAATGCCATTTGATTTCAATACATCAATAAATGCATCACTGGTAAACTGGCTGCCTTGGTCTGTATTAAATATTTCAGGTCGACCATATTTTTCAATCGCTTCATTTAAAGCCGAAATACAAAAATCCACCTCCATACTAATCGATACCCTATGCGCAAGTACCTTGCGGCTATGCCAATCAATCACAGCACATAAATAAACAAAGCCTTTTGCCATAGGGATATACGTTATATCCGTAGACCACACTTGATTACTGCGCTGAATAGCCAACCCTTTGAGCAGATATGGATATTTACGGTGAGCTTGATTAGCCTGGCTTAAATTTGGTTTGCAATATAACGCCTGAATACCCATTTTCTTCATTAAAGTACGTGTATGACGTCGTCCTATATGATGTCCTTGACGATTCAACAAATCACGCATCATACGACTGCCTGCAAAAGGATATTGCATATGTAATTCATCAATACATCGCATCAGCTTCAGATCTGATGCACTCACAGGTTTTGGGCGATAGTAATAACAACCACGGGAGACTTTCAGCAGCTTAGCTTGCTTAGATACTGAAATCTGAAGTGAGTCGTCGATTAACTTTTGTGGTTGAAGCGGCCCAGTTTCTTCAACACACCTTCTAAAAAATCAATTTCTAATGCCTGCTCACCGATTTTTGCATGTAGTTTTTTTAGATCGATGGGTGGTTCTGTTGGAGCTTTTGATTGATCGAAAGCTTGCGAGGAAGCTGAGATCAATTGATTTTTCCAGTCAATAATTTGGTTTTGATGAACATCAAACTCAGCACTCAATTCAGCAAGTGTTTTTTCTGCTTTAATCGCAGCAAGTGCTACCTTAGCTTTAAAATCATTTGAATGATTTCTTCTTGGTCTACGTGCCATAAAATACTCCATATATTGATGTTTATAACATCATTTGAGGAGCAGAATATCACTTATAGGAGTTGTTCAAATTTACGGATCCATCTCTGTTCACGATAGCTGATGCCATATTTACAATACCAACGAACAGCCCAAAGAATGATTTCACCTTGAAAGTGCCGACCATGGAAGGGATTCATCTGCTGTATCTCGAAATAAATAAGATATTTAGCTTATCATGTCAGCCTATTTGCAACAGTGCCAAACTATTTTAGTTGGGAAGGAATGCTAAAAATTGGAGATTGATACATCTCATCGTTTGTTTAAATATTTTTTGATTAAATTTTCCCTTTAAAAATTCTATTTTTTTTAATGTCTTAACTTGTATTTAATATAGGAGATCCCCATAACAACAAAAGCACTACAGGAATACAACAATATGGCGAATCCACAAAAACACTATGCTAAGTTCCACACAAATATTCGATTAGGTCGTTATGACGAAGAAAGTACATTACGTGAAAAACGTGACCTTTTGATTAGCACCTTAAAAGATGAACTCAAAAAGGATCCAAATGGTCCTCAATTTGTTGAATACTTTAATCAAGGTAGTTATGCCTTGGGCACAGGGATTAAGCCTAAGAATGGAGATTATGATATTGATGTAGGAGTTTTATTAGATTGTGACAAAGAGGAATATGGCTCAGTAGAAATTAAAAAAATTGTTAGAGATGCTTTAACTCATTCAAATAGAACTGTAACGATCAAACGACCTTGCGTAACTGTCACTTATCTCAAAAATGGTAGTCCCGATTATCATGTAGATCTGCCCATCTACGCTGAAGACGACAAAGGCAATATGTATCTAGCTCGAGGTAAGGAATTCTCCTCTGAAGACCTTAAGACTTGGGATATTTCAAATCCTACTGAACTTACCGATACAATTTTGGGAAAATTTGAAGATGATTCAGATTTACGTCATCAGTTTAGACGATGTACTCGCTACTTGAAACAATGGCGAAATGAGAAAGGTCTAGATTTTTTTAAGAGTATTGCTATCACTACAGCTGTATATGAGCATATAACAGCTGAAGATTATGAGAATGATAATAAGGTATTACTTTCTATAGTAAATAATGTATTAGATCAATTCACTACCTTTAGCATTGATCCAGAAAATAACGAGTATTACTTCAGACTCGTAATTAATTTACCTGCACATCAAGGTGTAGACTTACTCGAAAAATTGACCCGAAAACAAATGGAGCACTTAAAATCAAAACTTGAAGATTTAAAATCATCTTTAGAAGCTGTAAATGAGGAAACTGATACAGTAGAAGCTTGCAAAATTTTAAATAAAACTTTTGGAAGACAATTCCCTATCCCTGAAATACAAGAAGTGTCCGAACCAGTAGTACAAACTTATTACACTCAAGAAGGAAAATCTGCTTAGGAAAACTCAATGTTTTTTGATAACCCAAAGTTAGACAATATTGAAAAGCTATTAAGTGAACATGGAGCTCAAAATATCCATGTCACTTCTATTACTAAGGATTGGGTTAATCTAAAATTTGATTTTCTCATTAATACACAACAGGTTTGCCTTGGTCTAATTTTTCAAAATAGAGCTAATTGGACGATACCTCCCATTTTTAGAATATTGACACGACCAATGTCTGCCTTAGATCATGTGAGTCAAAGTGGGGAAATTTGTACTACGGATCATCAAGGTGAAAACTTTGAAGGCTATAGACATAAAGAACTTATTACTGAATTCTTTGAAAGGGCTATAGATATACTCAAGCAATCTTTTATTAATTTTCAATTAAACAACCGAGTAAGCTTGTATAACGAACTAGAAGGATATTTAGGCAGCACTCAAAATATAAATGAGGATGTAATATTACATTGCGACCCTACTTCTACATTTAATTTATATGGTTGGTTAAGAAAATCATCAAAAGGGAATCATCAAATATTAGAGCATATTGATGATGGCGATAGTTCTTACATAAACCACAACCAGCTCACAAAAGTAAAAATTCATAAGATATTATTAGAAGATGCTTCTGTTTTCCCCATACCAGATATAGGAGATTATTTTAATGAGGACTATTTTCTAAAAATTGTTAATACCCTCTCTAATGAGAACAAACGATCTTTGTTAAAACAAGGCAATCATTATGCCCTAGTGGGAATTCCAAATGAACATGGATTTGCTTATGTGATTTTTTATTATGCCATTTGGTATTCTTTCAAAGAAAAAGTATCCTTCAAAGGCTTTAAAGTCTCTTTAACACAAAGAGCGTGGATAGATTATTTATTAAATAGAACGGGGCAAGAGAAAAAAACAAGACATATAGCGATTATCGGATGTGGGGCTTTAGGCTCAAAGATTGCAGAGATATTAGCTCAAACAGGCGTAAATAAATTTTCTTTCATAGATCCAGAGCTTTTAAAAACAGATAATATTTATCGTCATTCTTTAGGTTTGCAGTATGTTAATACCTATAAATCTACTTCTTTAGCTAATAAGTTTTTAATAGAAAGGCCCGGATTAACTATTTTTCCATTCGTAAGCCATGGTGAAAGCTGGATAAAATCAAAAATTACTGAAGATATTGATACTATCATCATAGCAATTGGCCATACTCCTACTGAGATTTCTCTCGTAAAAACTATTTATGAAATAAGTGCAAACATTCAAGTAATAATAGGCTGGTTAGAACCTTATGATTTAGGTGGACATTTTATTTCTTTCAATAATAAACATGTAGGATGTTTAAACTGCTTATATTTTGATGAAAAATCAAATAAAAGTCTTACCCCTATGTATAAATATGTACAATCTGGACAGCTAATTGCTAAAAATATTACAGGGTGTGCTGGTGCATTTACCCCCTTCTCTTCTTTAAATTGCATGAAGCTAGCAAGCTATATTTCTGAATATGTCCTGAATCAACAATTAGGATTTGTTTCTATTTCTGGCGACAATCAGAATGCAAATAAAAATGGAATAATTACTACCCCTTTTTATAATTCAGTAAATAATTCAAATGGAATTAATATATTGAATTTAAAAGAAATTTATAAAGAAGTATGCCCATGTTGCAATACATAACTCAAGGGAGGATTAAATGTGACACACCTACAGGCCAAGTCTTTATTATTCAAGCAAATGTTTTAAAGAGTTTAAAGCAATTTATACAATTAGAATCAGATTCTCCAGAATCGGGTGGCATTCTAATTGGAAGAACAGACATAGAAACTAAAGCTAAAATCATTGAAAGCTTTACCTCTCCTATGGAAGGAGACTGTCAAACACGTATGTCTTTCTTTAGGTCAAAGTCCCACCAATATGCTTTAATACAAGCTTGGAACGAATCTAAAAAATTCTATAATTTTCAAGGCCTATGGCATACACATCCTGAAGATGTACCAACACCCTCTCCAACCGATTTAAGGGATATAGATACTGTTCTAAATGGCATTACCAATCTTAATGACCCAGTTTTATATTTAATAATCGGAAGAGTAAAAACTGGAATCTGGATTGGTAGAAAAAATTTTAAAATCAAACTGTTAGGTTATATTGAGTTAAATTGAAAATGCAACTAGACCCATCCCTAAGTTTACAGACTTCTTTATCAGCAATAGATGATTTATCAAATGCAAATAAATATATAGAAGAAATTTTAAAGCATATTTGTATAGATTCATTAGGTGTATTAGTTGATGAAGAACGTAAAAATATAATTTTTGTCTTATTGAAAAATAAAAGCCCTGAAAGTTTTTTCCGTATAATTCTCAATTATGATGATACTTTAACTTTTGTCCGAAGATTGCTTGCCAAAAAAATTTCCATTTATGCACGCTTTCTTCAAGGTCACATAATTGATGCCCACACTCTACATGATTTTGAAAAGTTAAAAGAAACATGGAATTTAACCTCCTCTCAAGAGAGCGAAGTTAAAGATGTAGATTTTGTTCCTAGAAAGATTCCTAAACAAAAACCAAACCCTGTAAACCAATTAGAATATTTCATAAAAAGAATTTTTGATTTTGAGCATCTTACAGGTAGGGGTAACGATTTATCTGAAAAAGATAAAAACCAGATTTATCTCTCAAGTCATGGCCGATGTATGTTTAAAGGATGTGGTGCAAAATTAAACATAGATGAAATAACTGGATTTGAAGGTACATATGGCGTTTTAGCTCATAATGTTGCAGCATCAGAAAATTCTACTCGCGGTATCCCCTTCTTCTCATATCAACTATCAGATGATCCAACGAATATTTTATTATTATGTGAAAAACATCATAGGTTAATTGATAAAGTTGCTGGCGCAGAATATACAGCTTCAAGACTCTCGCAAATGAGAAGTAATTTCACAGCACAATGCGAAGATTTATTAGATTCTTTAAGCTTTACTCCTATGCCAGTGTATTTATTTTTCTGGCCCGTGAATCGCAATATTCCTCAGTCTCCTTCACGACGTGATATTGCAAGCTGCCTTCTCCCATTAAAATCTATTTTGCATAAAGATAAGACACTAATTCATGAACCATTACCAGCTCATTTAAGAGCTTCAGCTGATGAGTTCTATAAAAAGTATTTTTTAGAAGAATTTGAAGTTCAAACAGAACAATTACTTAGGGAAACTAAATTTGATGATAAGAGAGTAGCTATTTTTGGCTTCGGCCCTATGCCATGCCTAATAGCATTAGGAAGTAAATTAGGAAATAAAGGGAAATTTATACCTATGCTTATGTATAGGGATGGAAGTTGTTGGATGTGGCCTGATCTTATATGTACAACCAAAGCGTATGAAATTAATAATTTCAGTGAAATAGAAGATTGTACTGAAATTACTATTAGATTGAATCTCACTGCTGATCCAGAAACCTCTAAAAATAAGGCTGTTGAATTAGGACATCCGGTAATTAATATTACTGCTAAACCAGAATATATGGGGAATGGAGCAATAAGAAATCCTGAACGAGGACTAAGTTTCATGCAAGATATTCATGCGTTATTTCATAGTCTAACAGATAAAGGAATTACCAAAATTCATGTCTTACCATGTGCATCCAATGCTGCTTGTATATGGTTTGGACAAGCATTTGATCTGCATCATCCTGAAATGGTTATTTATGATTACTTAAATAATTCAATGGTTCCAAGACTTCAAATTCGAAATAATGGAAGCAAGAATGAAATCGCTGTAATTTAAACAGTATATTTGATAGTACTTTCATACCATTAGATTTAAATATGACATTAGTAAATGGAGTTTAGCTCTAATGGGGCTTTGTTGCATAAATATCTAAGACTATGATTTTGTTTAATTTATTTTTGGATTAAAATTTAAACAAATCCTTAAAAATCAGTATCTTGAAGAATGTTTATACAACAAAGCCGTTTTAAACTAAAAAATGTTTGTAATACTATTTTATTTAAATCACTCTGCGATCTAGGTATTAAATTTAAGACTTTCCATGGTTTTAAATAATCTTGCAGATTTTTTTGTGGTTCGAGAATATTTAAATCTTTATTAATATCAAAATTTGAGGGAATTCCATTTGTATTTTTTGCTAATAATTCCTTAACTAAATTTGTTGGAATAGCTCCATTTAAATGAACGTGTAAATCACCCTTAGGAAGATTCACTATCATATCTTCATTAATTTTTTGTAGTGCAGACATAAGTGTAGAAATTAATATAGCTGATTGAATTTTATCATAAAATCTATTTCCAAGTTATTTATTTTTAAATTTTTCTATTTCAATTCTGAATGGCTTTGTTGCACAAACCTATCTGTAAAGGGTTTTTCAGCGATATAATTTTCAAATGAAGAAGCCTACACACAAAATCTACCGCACAACCAATTGGCCCGCATATAACCGAGCACTCATGAGTCGAGGAAATATTGCCATTTGGTTTGATCCTGCTACGCAATGATATGCTCCATCAAAAGGCAAACAAGGGCGAAATCAAATCTACTCCGACGCAGCCATCCAATGCTGCTTAATGATTAAATCCTTATTCCGTCTGTCTTTACGTATGGTCACTGGCTTTGTGCAAAGTCTGATTAAACTTTGCGGATTAAATTGGATAGCTCCAGATTACACCACGCTTTGTAGAAGACAAAAGCATATTGATATTGTAATCAGTTACCAAAAAAGTAGCGATGGGCTGCATCTACTCATGGACTCTACAGGCATGAAGTTTCTAGGTGAGGGCGAATGGAAACGCAAGAAACATGGACCTGAATATCGTCGCCAATGGCGTAAACTTCATATTGGTATAGATGCTAAAACCCTACAAATACGAGCAGTTCAGCTTACAACCAATAATGTCAGTGATTCACAGGTGCTTGGTGATTTACTTAATCAGATTCCACAAGATGAGCGGATTGACTCTGTTTATACCGATGGGGCTTATGACACCAAGCAATGCCGTCAGGTCATTGCAGATCGGCAAGCGCATGCGGTGATTCCACCTAGAAAAAATGGAAAGATACAAAGAGTAGCTCGCTAGAGCGAAATGAATTACTTCGAACAATTAAACGTTTAGGCAGGACACTATGGAAAAAATGGTCAGGCTATCGTAAGCGTCCGCTGAACCCCACTTTTTCTAACTCATTAATACCGCGATAGTGTCCACTTAAATTTAAGTGGACACCTATTTATGGATTTAAAGACAGTTATAGACAGTGCACCAACGCTAAAAAAGCCCCGTCGAACCTTCACAGCTGAATTTAAACATCAACTTATTCAGCAATGCCAGCAGCCAGATACATCAGTGGCCAAGGTAGCAATGCAACATCAGATCAATGCCAATCTGCTACATAAATGGATTCGTCAGTCCAGATCAATGCCCCCTGCATTAAAAACCCCATCCATTCCACAGACTGACTTTCTTCCGGTCATTCTTCACCCGACTCCAGTCAAACAAGAAGCACCTCTACCACCTGTGCCAGAGAAGAAAGCTGTCGCTCATATCAGGATTCCATTACATGAGGCACCAAGTTCCGCAAGGGATCAGATGATCGAGATCGACTGGCCGGTGGAGTCAGTAACTGAATTACTGTTGCTGATCCAGGGTTTGACTCAATGATTCGTATTGATGAGATCTGGTTGTCTACCCAGCCGATGGACATGCGTGCAGGGATGGATACAGCCATGGCTCAGGTGCTGAGAGCCTTTGGCTACATCAAACCGCATTGCGCTTACCTGTTCTGTAATAAGCGTGGCCATCGTATGAAAGTGCTGGTGCATGATGGACTGGGTATCTGGCTGTGTGCCCGGCGGCTGGAACAGGGGAAATTCCACTGGGCTAAAGTTCACCAGGGTGAAAGTATGGCGATCAGCCCGGAGCAGTTACAGGCACTGATCCAGGGTTTGCCCTGGCAAAGAATCGGACTGCAGCAAGTGGTAACAATGCTCTAAACCAGGCTCATCCATTCTGCTATTCTCCAAACGTTCTATTTCCTCTGCATCATGACCTCAGGCATACTGCGGTCATGAATACGCTGCCTGATTTAAGCCAACTGACCCATGAACAACTGCTGGAATTTACCAGACAGTTGGCGATGCAGCATCAGTCTCTGGCACAATCTAAACAACAACTGGAACAATCAAATCAGCAATTAGATGCCAGAG